>DASYRR010000001.1:0-11593 GCA_036004125.1 Pyrinomonadaceae bacterium
CGAGAGGTGCTCTATTGTTTCTATTGCTAACTTCGGAAAAACCCAGCCACTTTCTGCAACAGCAGCAGAAACCTGGACGTGACCTGCTATCGAGTTGACGTGTTTGCTTTTGACAATGCGGACAACTGGTTTCCAACCTACGCTTATGCCTCGGACAGACTTCGACGGTGACAAGCGACCACAGGAGCTGGTCGTAAACAACACCATCAGAGTTTCTCTCAGCCTGAAAGCAGAGAGGGCACCACGCATGAATCGACCGGGACAGTGAGAGTTCCGACAACACGTTGGACCATCTAAGCATTGTCAGGCAGCGCAGGTCCCTTCGCTGTGTGAGTGTTTGCAGTACTTCGATCCAGTCTTTTGCGATTGCACCTAGTCCATTAAGCGAGTGAGCTCCAGGCAAGAATGCGGTCCACGCCTGGATTTCAAACTTGAACTTGGTAGATAAGAAGGACGGCTTGTTTGCAGCGGGCGCGATCCGGTGTCCAAAAAGAGAGCCGACAGACGTCCAATGTTCAGCCGCCAAACGAGCGATGTAACCGGTACAGCTTTCAGAAAATGGGGTTCCCACACCGATGACATCGAGAGGATAAAGTCTGCTGCGAGGCCGAACCTTCGGGAGTGTCAGATCCCACGAATCATAGACAACGAAGTTTTTCCTCATGAGAGCACCTCCTAAAAAATCAGAGTCGCTTCTTAGTAAGTTGGGACCTACAAACTTGGGGGCTGGCCTTCGATCGGGGAACACGATGGTTTCTTCAGAAGCAAGGCGACGCGGCGACGTGAGGGGTAGATGCAATTGGTTTCAAGCAAATCAGCAACTTGGCAAATTTTGATGGCATGACGATTCTGTCGTTCCTGACAACAGGTCTTCTGGTATTCAGCGTGTCGGGCCGAGATAGTTCTGCACAAGGAAGAAGAATGCTTATAAAGAGAGCGCTTGTCGATCTTTAGTGTCCCGGCAACTTCCTTCATTGAAGGCGGAGGGTTCTGGTTGAGTATTGCTCGGAGAAAGCTATCAATTTTCTCTCTATCAAAGAGTGTCGGGGGTTGACGTTTTATTTTTACCCCTGAGACCGGAGGTCTTGCCGGAATCAGTTCCGTATCTTGCGGTACAACGAATTGAGTATGCAGGAAGTCGACGACCGGTATTTGGGTGACGTAGCAAATTCTTAATAGATCATTGAGAGGGATTTGGGCGGTGCCATGTTGCCAACCCCAAACGGTGTTTTTCTTCTTCTCTATGAGAGAAGCGAATCGATTCATAACTCCTTCGCTGACCTGATCGATGCAGAGAGAAACGGCTTCTGAGATTCTCTCCCTCGGAGGCGAAGGCAAATAAGTTCCTGAGGCGATCATGTGTTCCAAATTCTTCGTCACCCACAGTTGCCACTCCCAATCACTATCCGCGAGGATGCCCTGCTCAAACTGATTTTCGGTGTCTTCTCCCAACCACTGATCGCACCGTGAACAGTGACCGGGTCTGGCGCATCGCGCGAGCAAGGAGAGACTTCTCCCGCAATGTTGGCACGCAGTCCTTAAGCATCGTTGATGTTGCACGCAGACCTTTACGTCCCTAAGAGTCCAAAGCAGCGGCTGATATACAGCTTGTTCATTTATGGACCACTCTTGGTAGCAGCTTGGGCACCAAGCAAGGGTCGGCCGGAACAGATTTCTGAGGGGTAGTGCGTTGGCCCAGGGGAGCATCGTTAAGAATCTAAGATCAGGGCGCATGGTAAGCGTTTCGAGAACGTTCACCCAATTTCTGGCGATAAGGCCAGTGCCGTTGATAGCCTTCGCATGGACCATGAATGAGTTACTCAAAGCACTGCCCCTAGTACCGGGACGCGCCCCGCCTTGAAGCCAGTATTTCTTTTCCATTAGAGGAGCGAGTACTCGTCCAAGTAATACGGCAGGAGACAGGTTGTGAGCCTCTGCTAATCGTGTAGTGTAACTAGTCAAACTTTCCACAAGACCCGTCCCCATGCCTATTGCAACCAAATTGTAAAGTCGACTACGAGTTGGGATTTTGATGTTTTGGAGATTCCATGGCTCGTAGGTTAATGAGTTCTTACCCTTCAAACGTCTTGGTGTTTCCTATCGGATCGCGTTTTGGATTTCGTTCTCCCGGTCGACGGCGTCTTCGCGGGACTGCTTTTTCAGCTCGATCTGACGATCTGCTTTCATCCCCTCCAGCCTTTGTGAACTTGGCTTCGAGACCCATCAGACTTCGCAGGTTGGCGCGTGCCTCCATGCTCTCCTCTAGTGAGGCCTCTCCTTCGGTTGCATCGGCCCGCATGTTTTCGCACTGAGAGACTGAGAGTGCGCTTTGTTTCAGGTGTTTGAGTGTGAGGGTTACCCCGCCATCTTTAAGTGCCTTTTTTAGCGCCTTAAGGAGCCACTCCTTTAGCACGCCAATACAGCCAATACTCCGCTCGTAGAAGTAATCCCAATCGAAGATGAGATCTGGTTCTTCAGAAAGCGGCAGATGATTCTGAAAGGACCACAGTACGTTCTTGAAGGCTTTCGTTTCCTCGCTGCGGTCTGCGCGATAACGGCGGAAGTGAACGTCCACACTGCGGCGACTTAACTGCGCGCTTAGATTACGAAAGGATAGCAATTCATAGGTGCCAATTAGCACAATGGGGATTCTGCACATGCTTGCCAGTGACTTGATTGAGTCAAGTTGATCCTGGAGTTTCCTCCCCGAAGACATCTTGGCAAGATGCTGTGCCTCATCTATCAAGAGTGCTGACGGGCGGCGGTGTTTGAGTACATCTTCGGCCACTTTTCGCAGTTCCGGTCCCGCGGCCGTATAGCCCATGTTGGTGCGCCTTTGGAGTTCACCACCCTCCATGTACGTTGGCGGCTTGATCTTATGTTTTATGCAGGGCTCATCCATTTGCTGGAGGAGGCGTTTATAGAAATCCTTCCAGTTGAAATTTCCATGGTCAGGAGGCACAGCTTCGATTCCCACGACAGCGAAGCGACCTGGATCCGACTCAAGCTCTTTCAACATGTCTGTTGTGATTCGTTGCTCCGTCCGCAATCGCAGTGTCGTCTTGCCCACTCCCGTAGGACCGCAGACGAGGATGAGCGACCCTGGAATAGCATCATTGATGGCAGTTGTCAGACTATCGCTAGCTTCTTTCAGTTGCGGATGCCCGATGGTGTAGGACTCGAAATAGCTGGCTCGCTTGGAGCTTGATTGTTTGAGCAATTCACGCGGAAAACTGTTGGTGTTTTGTTTGTTCATGGCTAAAACTCCTCATAGATTTCGAGCGTGTTTGCCTCGTTCTCGATTGAAGAATCTACGGCGGCTTCATCAACTTCCGTCGCACTTCTCGGAAACTCCATTTCTTTCGCATTTGCGGTTACAGAAGCACCGTTGATCTTCTCGAACACTTTGCGGCCTTCGGTATCGCGAAGGCGCTGCATCAGCATCACCTCTTCAGCCTCGACCGATTCGAGAAAATCGGCGAGTCTTTTGGCGGACACTGAAAACTGCTGCGAGTGACTGGCTTTGAGAGCACGAAGTTCTTTCGTGGCAATCATCAACTCCTTCTCAGAACGGCCGTGAAAGACTGAATAGTATTCTGAGTAGCACCTCACCCAACGCTTGCCAACAAATGCATATGCGATTCCCACGTCAAAAGGGTCGTAGCGGATAGGTAGCCGTGTGCCTTCAAGCTGACGGTCACGGAAGGCATCCGACCAGTAAAATATGTGGTGGATTTTAACGCCTCGAACGGCGACCATTTTGGCTGTACCCAGCGGCGTGGTAGGTAAGGTCCACATAAGGAAATCTTCGTCATAAGGGATATAACGATGTGGGCGCTTCCCCGTACGCGCGATCCCTTCGATGAAAGTATTGCGTGGACTCTCGCCTAGTGCCGGGTGCGATATCGTGTCATAGACTTCGGAGGCATACTCACAGATGCGGTCGTAAAGGTTTCCCAGAGGCCAGGTTGCCATACTCTTTGGATTTACCGACTTTGTAACTTGCCGCACGTTTTTGGTGATCTGGGTGTTGCCGCGAAGATTGTGAATGAACTGTGTGTTGGTGGTTCCGAAAAGGCGCTCACAAACGGAGCCAAAGCGCGCTTTTGCTGGAGGTCGAGTTTTCTTGATGCACTCGTAGCGTGCCAGGAGGGTGTCGAAGTAGGTCGATCTGAATTCGGCGCCGCCGTCTACTACGATTATCTGCGGCAGTCGACCATGTAATCTGACGCACTGTCTCAAAACCATCATGCAGGAGCGATAGCTCGGTGAATCGAAGGTGACATAAACCGCCAGGATTCGGCGACTGTAGGCGTCAGTAAGTATTGTCAACCATGGTCGCCCCAAGCTTCGACCGGTTTGTGAGGAAGGTGATTCGACGTCAAGCTCCGTGTGGTCGATGTGACCTATCTCGAAGGGACGGTCGCCGTGACGCGGGGTCTTAAGATCAAGTTCCCAGTAGAATATCTCTTCCCCGTAGGCAGCCCGGCGGCCCTTTCGCTTTAGAGTTTGACGGTATCCGCTTCGGCGCCTTACGGCCCGTGCGAAGGTCTTGTAACTCGGGGCGATGACGCCGCGTTTATCACATACATTCTTCAGGACCACCCAAACTTCATATTTTTTCTTTTGCTTGAGTGTCTCGTAGTCGTTCTCAATGAACTCAGTGATCAGATCCCAAGTCGCTTCAGGGAGCTGGCTTCCGCGAGGGCCTCTGCGGCGAATGTGTGGCAGCAGACCCAGATAACCATTACCGTATTTCGCCTCCATCTCCCTGTATTGTGCCACCCAATATCGAAGAGTCCGTTCGGGTACGTTGTTGTCGTCTGGCAGCGGTTCTCCGCGTAAACGACGGCAGACGAGGTTTGCGCGAATATTGGCCATCCGAAAATCATCCTCGTTTGCTTCGGAGAGAATCTTAGCCGCTCCCTCGTTTGCGGAAGTAAGCGTACGCGTGACGACTCCACTGACGCGGCCCTCTTTGACTAACAATTCAAAAGCGGCCAGCGGTAGTTCGGTGAAGGTATTGTTTTCTCCGACCAAGCTAACCAGCTTGTCGCCGACGTTAGCTATCTTCCAGGCGCGGTTGTTCCACTCGACCGCGCTTCCTACAGCGAGGTCGATGAATCGTGGATTATTTGCGACAGCGTTGGATGGGACCTCCACAATGTGTGCATAAGCGAGGGCCGTGTCCTTGTTGGGGAAGACACGCACTTCTTTGGGCTCTGCAAGTGGGGCAGCTTTGAGGTCAACATACACTTCTCCGGTCGCGATCAGTTGATAAATGTCGTCACGACTCGCAACCCCGTCAGTTTTGACGAATACCTCTTCCAAAGTGATGCTTGGCTCAGCAGCAACTGCCGCCAAAACTGCTTCGCGCGCCGAGCCGTCGATTTCAGGTTGATCGACACGCAAATAGTCCTCTAAAAACTGAATGTTGCGCTGGAAGATCCAATTGATTTTGCTGGATGAACGGACGCGGTAATAGCAGTTGACCTTTTCGGCGTATGCCTCCCCTGGAGGACACCGCCATTCGCCATCTTCTCCACGGCAATAGCGGTTTGGATTCTTCTCGGATAACTCTTCGAGCTGCGCTTCGGTCTTGCATTCGTCCCAACCAGCCGTCTCTTTACGAATGGCGAAGTAATCGGGCGTATGCATAACGACTTGCCGTCGTCCGTTCGTGCTGAAGTATTCCAACTTGAAAGTCGGCGGTTGGTCGTAGTACTCGATCACGTCATCGTCGTATTCCATTTCATAAACGTCGGCCAATTCGACACGATGGCTTTCGAATTGGATCGTTACGTTCATTTTCTTGCTGGGGTAGCTTCCGCTTACGTTGCGGGTCCCGCTTTGTACGCGTCGAGCGGGGTCGGATAAACGAACCTGATCGATCACGTTACGGGCCTCTTGCGACAGGCCTAGCCTCTGACACCAGTGCATTAATTCATCCTTGTTTAGCATCTGAATTGCCTCCTTCTGTTTTAAGACTTGACTAACACTTCTTAGCTGGGGGCCGTTGAAACGGACTAGTGGATGGGTAACCTGAAATCGGAGTTAGCTACTCAGTATTTTCGGCAGATAGGTTTGGTTGGCTGTGACACGCTTTTCGTGAACCGTCGCCCATTTTCTGTTGACGCTGGGGAACCTGCTAGGGGTGGATTGGCATTACCGCTGTCCGGCTTGCACGCTACGTAGGAAGGCCCGTAAGTCTATTTCGCTGTGGTCAAACGACAAGTATTCCTTCCATGGTTCTGTGTGAATTATTTGCGGCTCGATTTTCTGGCCGCCTGATTTACTATTGGGATTTTGGAGGTGCCCGTGTCGGCCGCAAAACGCTCAAAGTCAAAATCCGCTGGAAGTTTGAAAGAGAGATAGCCGCCTTACGTTCTACGTTGGCCCAGGTGTGGGCCGCATTAGCCGACATCGATGACCCCAGTTTGAGAGAGGAGGCTATAGACGCTGTCGACGACGCTTGCGAAATTATGGCTGCCGATTCCCCGAAGACAATTTGGTCTTTTGGAAACTACGGTAGTGCTACCTCGGTTTAGACATCATGTTCGCTATCAGAGAAACAGCGGTTGGCGTACTACTTCAGTTCAATAGTTAGGTCCTATGACTAATTCGAGCGTGCTCGGATGGGCGGGAGCCGGGGCAGGAATCGGAGCAATGCTATTAGCCGAGGACAGAGGTGCTGGAGCGTTGTTGGGCGGAATTGACGTCAGTGGTTCACTACAGACGTTTAGCCCTGCCACAAAGACGGGTGAAGAGTCCGGCGCATTGTTCCACGCTGGCTTGGCCACGCTCACAATGATGGAAGAGTTGCGATTCTCGAACAGAGATCTTTCAGGCCTATCGGCTTTCAGATAATTACCTGTCAAAGACACAGGATGATGATTTGATCCCTCGCCTCCGCGGCTGCGCCCGATGCGCAGTGGAGCAGCTTGGCCTCCCTCGTCTTGATAAGAGTTTTCATTGCCTGCTGTAATGCACGAGTTGGAAGAGTTCGTTGAAGAAGCGCTCATACGGACCGATGGACGAATATCGAAAGCCGCAAGCCTTCCCGGCATATCTGATCAAGCTTTACGCCTGTCAATAATGAATCGACACCGGCAGCTCCTAAACAGGAGGAGGGCTGTCATTCGTCGTCGCAAGAGCATCATAAAGAAAATTCGATTGAGACCGACCTCAGCAAAGCCCCTGATTGCGCGCTTCCGATCCATGCATAATTCCCCCAGTGTTACGTACGAGGGGTCAAACGCTGTTTTCAAAAACAAAGACCTCCACGCCGAAGGCACCGCGAGTGTTGTACCCGTTTCAAAAGGTGAATGACGAGAGCCTTGATTATCATTGAAGCAGTAAAGGGGGTAATCTCGATGATGGAAGGTGAGTGTGGCCCATCACTTCCCTCGACGGAACGAGTCTGATTAAGCCACTATCCTCGCGTGAAAAACCGGACAGACCGGTCTAAGACTTGGCCGTTAAGCACAGGTGCTCGCGCCATGCTTTGAGATTTAGAGCGCCGCTATTTCTCCACAGGCGCTCCACAGAATTACACTGACGCTTACTGGCCAACTGACGATCAGGATCAGTTCATACCGAGGCTCGCAAATTCGAATAAATTCTTAAAGCCCGATCGCAATTGACGTGTTGTCCACAAATACGTTTGAGCCAGGGGTGTTCTCCTGGATACCAAGTTGGACGAAGGCGATGTCGTTCTCACGGAAAATGTTGCCGGCGGTCTGCACGCTGGTCTGGATGCCAATCTTGAAACGAGAGATCAGATTGTTGTAAACAAGATCTCCGGTAGGGCCAGCGAGACTTCCCGACCCATCAGGGTTGTAGCAGATTCCGAGTTGACCGGTCTGACCCCCAGTGACTGTGTTGGACGCGATTCGATTCCCGCTGCTTCCGCCTCCGCGCACGAAGATCCCGAGAAACGTTTGGGAGATCGTATTGTCCTTTAACACAACAGCTCGTGAGTTTAGCAAAAGCACGCCTACCTCTCCGGGCGCAGGCCCCCCGCCATCCTCACCTCGGATTTGTAGACTTTCGACTCGGACATCTCGAGCGTTAGCAACGCGGAGGCCAGTGCCGAAGCTCGCAATCGTCCCATTGTGAATCCGTATTCCGCTGAACCCATCGATCGCGATTCCCACACCCTGCTTGTTGCCGGGCCCCACCAGCGCATGCCCGTTGAGATTCAGAGATACGTTGTCGGCAGCGATGACGATTGCGGTGCCAGGTTCATGCAACGCGATATCTTGGAGGAGAACATAAGACCCTGACTCGGTGATTGTCGTCGCTTTTGTAATCGGGTGTACGGCACTTCCATCTTGGAGAAGCGGGACTTCTGCCGAATACGAAAGCACCCTTGGGGCGAACGATCCGAAGAAGTTGATTGGGGCACTTGAGTTGCGAATATCCGTCCGGCTGGGGAACTTCTGCGAGTGTTGTTGAGATTTAACTGCCTGCGCTAAAACCTGACCCTGAATGAATAGGATCAGGGCTAACAGGGAAACCAACTCTGCTGCAACTCTCGTTCTTTTAGTCATTTTTGTTTGCCTTCTTCTTGGTTATTAGTCAATCCATCAATTCCCGGTCGGCCCGGTCGGCCATCGCCGTGGCGAACGAGTTTCGAACTTTCTTGGTCGCTCTTACACCAGTGGAGGCCGTTCTTACAGCCAATCAAGATGGTCAAGTCAGACGCTTAGAAAGTCGAGGTAAAAGATTTATCTATTAATTCAAACAGGCGATAGCTGCTAAAAGTTCCCGCTCTGAAGAATTGTTGCGATCTGTGATAGGTAATCGAAGTTCAAGTTTCAATACGTTGGTACGATGAAGGTGTTGTCTTGCTCGACTCTCACGGCTGGAAAATGAAGAGCTAGCGCTTTCAGTTTTTTAATGGCAGGGAATTTTTGCTTTAGGCTGGACCGGAATTTGGTGAGTACCTTATAAGGCGCTTGCAGGCACTTCGAGTTCAAGACTCTCGTCGCGTTTAGCGGGCTCTCTCATCCATCGGGTTCAAGGACTTTCTTGAGCTTTTTGAGTTCCTCCGTGAGCGTCCGCGACTGAACCTCCAGCGTCCCCTCGAGTTGCTCCAACGAGCGCCAGCGTGGCGTAAGAACAAAGCTAAAGATGCAACGATTCCGGTCCAGCGCCACGACCCGCGAGAAGCCGCGGCCACACTGCGGTCTGGGTCCAGAACATCCAGCGAACGGCGCATTGGTCGCCTTCCATCCTCAATTTCTGACGAATAATAGCGAAAAGCGAGCTGCTTTATTCCTTAACGGATGCGAGTGCGAGTTGCGAACTCCCCTTCCGAGCCTGCGCTTCCGGGAATAAACACGCGTCCGCTCGGTATTAGTCGGGTGGACTGCGCAAGGTTTACAGATTCGGTAGTTCAAGTGGGAGCAGACTCTCCGAAGATGTTGCGTGCGTGGTCCGCAATATTTGCGAACAAGAAGAATACCTCGCCCGTGGTGCTGGGCGAGAAGAACAAGAATTATTTAAAGACGGCTCACAACTACGATCGTGAGGATTACGTTGAGCGTTTGACGATGCCCTAAACATGAATTCGATGACGATTGAAAGAAAACGTGATTAGGGTTTTCTGGTAAACGCCGGGATTGAGAGCGGCCCGGCGTAAGGGAAGAGCGCCGCTAGGGGCGATCGCAGGCTGGGAGTGACCTGCGAAGCGCAACGCTCTTCCATCTTTCATGGGCCGAATCTTGCAACGGTGGACCGGGATGTTATTTAACAGTGGCCCGCCACTAGGTGGGCCAGTGAATCTTTTCAGTTGCAGGAAAGGTAACAGAACGAGAGGGCATTGCTTCAGTCAATTAGACGAGCCCGATAATGTGGCAGACCACACCTCGTTTTCACGGTAACTTTGAATAGGCGTTCAGTTATCGCTCCGACTTCTTTTATTTGCAAACGGGCTTTTTCTTCCCCCAGGGAACTTTCTCTTACTTCTATTTGTTGAACTCAGTATTCGGGCGCTTTCGCTTTAGCTGACTCGCGATCGCTGGAGGGATCTATCGGCCGGTCTCAACGCAGCGAAAGCACTTCGAATCGGGATTCAGTTCAATCTGAACAATCATTACTGGACACCGTCGGCCAAGGCGATTCGCCGCCTTAGCCGCAGTGTACCTGTCCGCAACACGCTGGCGGAATTGTGCCGCCGAAAACCAGAATAAGGGAGTTAAAATGATATGATGTTGAATAGAAGAATTGTCGCCACAGCCAAGTTCCTGTTAGCGCAGACCTTACTCACACTAATTGCGTTCAATGCAATTCCGATCTCCGCGCAGGTCCAGGAACCCCTGTCTCAGAGTTCAAGAGCTAGATCTACTCGCCGGCAGAGCACCGAAGGGGATACGAACAAATTCGCCAAGCGAGCAGATATCCGCCAATTGCCACCACCACTGAAAGCGAGGCTAATTGAACTCGCGGCACGCCCACACACCTTCGAACCAATTACTGCCTTCAGCGAAGCTGACGATTCGAGCCAGCTCTTTCAGTATTACTTGTTGGATACGAATGGCTTCCAGCCGAACGTTTTCACCAGCAGAGTTCCAGGAATCAACGACCAGGCCATACCAACTGCCGCCAACGCAGCCAATGGTGGCCTGCCAACACTCGGATCTGTCCGTGTCACGCTAGAACCAAAGGCCGGCTTGCCGACGGACCCGAGCGATCCCGGTGCATTCATTGATATCTTCATGGACTTCTCGGGGCTCTTTGTGATCAACAACGAGTCCGGGTGGTACGAAGGCTGGATGATCAGCGATGTAAGAGTTCCGCGCGTCGCTCCGCCACGTGCCGACGGCACCGCTCAGTTTGGAACAATTACGCAGGCTGACTACGATGCTATCGCTTCACTGGGTACTGGAAACAACCGGGTTGTCGGCAACTTCTTCACCTTTGACGGTAACGCACCGCGCTTTGGCGGCGTCAATGATTCTTTTCCGGACCCTACCCGACAACCCAACATTCTTCCACACCCGGTGAGCATGGGTATTTTCAATGCGCAACAGCAGAGTGACGTGCATGCTTACTGGGAATTCAATGCGGGGACAAACTGGATCTTCCCCCATTACGAACTTCCCTTTACCGGTGGTGTGCCCGGAACCTTTGCCGGGGGGCTGCAATACAACAATCTTACTAACCTACGATCGGTCATCCCGGGCTCCGGTCCGGAGGGCGTTACGAATAACAAGCTTCTCTACGGCGACAATCCTGACAACCCTCGTGACCCTGATCGGACGGAAGCTACTAATCCCGCGCAGCGCGAGTTTCGTAATAGATTCATTCCAAGCGCCCTGGACCAGGAAGTATTGCTGAGTGCGTTCGTGCGTGTGAAATCGTTTCGGCCAGACGTTACAGATGTTGGTACGCGCCTGTTCCTCGCGTACGCTCAGGAAATTGGCCGTGTCGATCAAAATGGGGACGGCGTCATATCTTTCCAAGAGGCAGACATCAACGGCTCGACCGACGGTGGCCAATCGAATCGCCGTTTGTATTTGGCGCCGAGCGCATTCAATCGATTCGCGGTCACGCGCGAGATCAACGATGGATTACTTGCGCCTCGCTT
>DASYRR010000002.1:0-121101 GCA_036004125.1 Pyrinomonadaceae bacterium
AGCTCACGTGGCAACTTGTGAACGACACGACAAGCTGAAGCATATCGGACATTAAGCCATGACAAGGCAAACGAACTCTGCACAGTATCGAACAAGTGGATGGTTAATAGCGGGCTTGGCTGCCGGTCTGATCTTCCTGGCTGTCGGTACAACGAAAGCAGAGGACGGTTATCGCCTATGGCTGCGTTACGATCAGCTACCAAAACCAACGCTTGAGCAGTTTCAGCAACGCATCACTTCGATCATTGTGGGAGGAAATTCGGAGACATCCGAAGCTATTCGTTCTGAATTAACAACTGCTTTGACAGGTTTACTTGGAAAGGAACCGTCTACAAGAACAACCATCACCGATAACTCCACACTGCTGGTTGGCACGCCGTCGAGTTCACCGTTGATCGCCAGACTGGGTTGGAACAAACAATTGGCGGCACTTGGCGCTGAGGGTTTCGTGATTCGTTCCTCCAGGTTTGGTTCCCACCGGGCAATCGTCATCGCTTCGCAGAGTGAAGTTGGTGCTCTCTATGGATCTTTTGAACTTCTGCGCCTGATGCAAACACTTCATCCTATCGAAAACCTTAACGTGACTGAAAAGCCGCGCTTGCGCCTGCGGGTGCTCGATCACTGGGACAATCTCGATGGGACGGTTGAGCGCGGATATGCGGGACACTCTTTATGGGATTGGAGCGACCTGCCAAAGAAGGTCGATCCAAGACTGCGCGATTACGCACGCGCCAATGCGTCCATCGGAATCAACGGATCAGTTGTAAATAATGTGAATGCGAATTCACAGATACTTACCCCGGAGTATCTGACGAAGGTTGCCGCCATTGCCGGCGTTTTTCGACCATATGGTTTGCACGTTTACTTGTCGGCGCGCTTTTCAGCACCAATCGATATTGGCGGTTTGAAAACGGCTGACCCGCTTGATCCGGATGTCGGGGCATGGTGGAAAAGAAAAGCAGATGAAATCTACATGCTAATCCCCGACTTCGGCGGCTTTGTGGTGAAAGCAAACAGTGAAGGACAGCCTGGCCCACGGACCTACAATCGCACTCACGCAGATGGCGCGAACATGCTTGCAGCGGCTGTGGGCCCACATCACGGCGTCGTGATGTGGCGCGCGTTTGTGTACGACATGAAACCAGGTTACGACCGCGCAGGCGCAGCGTATGAAAATCTACAACCGTTTGATGGAAAGTTTGCGGCGAATGTTTTGTTACAGGTAAAGAATGGCCCGATAGACTTTCAACCGCGCGAACCCTTTCATCCACTGTTCGGGGCAATGCCAAAAACGCCTGTTATTCCTGAGTTTCAAATCACACAGGAGTACCTGGGCTTCTCAAATCATCTTGTCTTTTTAGCTCCGATGTGGCGCGAGTTCTTTTCGGCTGATACGTACGCGAGGGGTCGCGGCTCGACGGTTATTAAAGTTGTGGATGGAAGTCTCTACAACCAACAGCTTACCGGAATAGCCGGTGTGGCCAATACTGGAACGGACCGCAATTGGACTGGTCATCACTTCTTACAGGCAAACTGGTTTGCCTTCGGGCGACTAGCGTGGAATCCTGATTTCTCTTCACGGAGAATTGCGTCAGAGTGGGTCGCCATGACGTTGACCCACGATCCCAATGCGCTGGAAATGTTGACCAGAATAATGCTCGAATCGCGTGAAGCAGTAGTCAACTACATGACTCCCCTTGGTCTTCATCACATCATGTGGGGCGGTCACCACTATGGTCCCGCTCCGTGGTGGGATACATTTCCGCGCGACGACTGGAATCCGGTCTACTATCATCGTGCTGACGACAAAGGAATCGGGTTCGACCGCACAGAAACCGGAAGCAATACGGTTGCCCAGTATCACCAGGCGGTGCGCAAACTCTTGTCGAACCTAAATACTTGCCCGGAGCAATTTCTGTTGTGGTTTCATCATGTACCATGGGATCGACGGATGAGCTCGGGCAAGACCCTGTGGGCGGAACTTGCGTTACATTATCAACGCGGGGTTGACTGGGTGCGGCTGACGAGGAAGAGATGGGATTCTTTGTCGAAAAAGATTGATCCAGAGCGTCATGCTGAAGTGTCACGAAAGCTCGAAATACAAGAACGAGACTCAGTCTGGTGGCGGGATGCGGTGCTACTCTACTTTCAGGGCTTTTCAAAGCGGCCACTACCTGCAGGTGTGGAGAAACCAGCGCATACGTTGGTAGAGTACAAGGCTAAGAGTTTGACGTGGTAATCAGTGAGCGCCTCCTTGGAGTGCGGGAACTTGTTACCGCTTTGGTACAGCGAATCGCAGCATTAACATCGCCCTGTACCAAAGCGGTGACAAGTCCCCGCACTCCAAGGAGGCGCCCGCTGCCGACAGAGTGCTTACGTCGCAAACAAAATGACAAATGAAAAATGTCAAATGATAAATGACCAATGACGCTTTCAGGCCATAGCTCAACATGAAGATTGTTGACATCCGCCCAACAACCGTGACCATCCCGCTGGAGGCGCCGCTACGTCACGCAAACGGCTGCCACTGGGGTCGGTTTGTCAGGACGATTGTTGAAGTCGAAACGGACGATGGGTTGATTGGTCTTGGCGAAATGGGCGGGGGCGGCGAGTCGGCTGAAGCCGCTATTCGAGCGATGAAGGCTTATCTCATCGGACATGATCCCGCACGACTCGAGGAGATGCGTTTTCTGATCGCGAATCCGACTGCCTCGCTCTACAACAACCGAACACAGATTCTGGCGGCTTTGGAGTTCGCGTGCCTCGACATCATCGGACAAAGGTGGGATGTTTCTGTTTCCGAAATCCTCGGGGGACGTTTGCGAGATCGAATCCCTTTTGCCTCATATCTTTTTTTTCGTTATGCAAACCCGCGCAGTGATACTGACGAGGTCAGGACCACGGAACAACTGATCAACCACGCGCGAGCTTTGAAGGACCGTTACGGCTTCACCTCACACAAGATGAAAGGTGGTGTTTTTCCGCCCCAATACGAGCTCGAGTGTTATCGCGCTCTCGCCAACGAATTAAAAGACGATCGATTTCGGTTCGACCCCAATGCGGTCTGGTCAACTGAAACCGCAATCTGGTTTGGTCAACATATTGAAGATCTGCGCAACGACTATCTTGAAGACCCGGTATTTGGTTTGACTGGAATGCGGCGAGTTCGCGAAAAGGTTCGAATGCCCCTTGCCACCAATACTGTTGTTGTTAATTTCGAACAGCTCGCCGCAAACGCGCTCGACACTGCAGTGGATGTCATCCTGCTGGATACGACTTTTTGGGGCGGTATCAGACAGTGCGTCAAGGCTGCCAACGTCTGTGAAACTTTTCAACTTGGAGTAGCGATACACTCGTCCGGTGAACTTGGAATTCAATTGGCGACGATGCTCCATCTCGCAGCAGTAATCCCGAACCTCTCTTTTGCAGGTGACGCCCATTACCATCAGCTTACCGATGATGTAATTGAAGGTAGCAAGTTTGAATATATGGACGGACAAATCGCAGTCCCGACGTCGCCTGGACTCGGAATAAAACTCGATTACGACAAGCTAAGCGCTTATAAAGAGTTATACAGGCAATTGGGCTCTTACGCTTACGATCAGGATCCTCTGAGACCTGGATGGGTACCGACTATTCCAAACGATCGCTGGGCTGATCCGCTTGACTCGCGGACCCCTAAAAACATCCATCTTTAAGACACGAGAAGGGATGGAATCATGATTAGTTTAGTGGAAAATCAAGCAGTGCAAGCGGAGTTGCTAACTGACCGGGAGAAACTTCGGCACCAGGTCGAGCTGGCGGTTAGCAGAATACCGGCAATCGACATCCACACACACGTGCATCCTCCGGAATTCAAGAGTCTGTTTCTTTCTGGTATCGACGATCTGCTCACTTACCACTACTTGATTGCCGAAACCCTTCGCTCATCCGATCTCTCACATGCGTGTTTTTGGCGCATGTCGAAAACAGAACGTGCAGACTTCGTCTGGCAGACACTGTTTGTTGAAAGCACTCCCCTTTCAGAAGCTGCGCGCGGCATCATCACGATTCTCAACGCGTTCAACCTTGATACGCGTGCTACCACCCTCAACGAGGCGCGTGCATTCTTCAGCGCCCAGAAGGCGAGTTCACACGTCGATCGAGTACTTGAAATGGCCGGAGTCAGCGATGTTGTAATGACAAACGATCCGTTCAGCGATCAGGAGAATCGGGAATGGCAGGCAGGAGTGAACCCGGACGATCGTTTTCATGCTTCGCTGCGTCTCGACACGCTGCTCAATGAATGGCCCGCCGCAATTGAAGCGCTAGCAAGGCAGGATTTCAACGTCTCTGAAAGGCTCGACTCAAATACTGTGGTTGAGGTGCGACGCTTCCTGGATAAATGGATTCTACGAATGCGACCAGTCTATATGGCGGTGTCACTTCCGGCTGATTTCGCGTATCCGGCAGAAGACTCTCGAACTCGATTGCTGCGGGAAGTAGTCTTGCCGACCGCGCGCGAACATTCGCTTTCATTGGCCCTGATGATCGGCGTGCGGCGCGGGGTCAATCCGGCGCTCAGATCCGCGGGCGATGGAATGGGAAAAGCAGATATGACCACGCTAGAACGAATCTGTTTGGAGTTCCCGGACATTAAGTTTCTGGCAACGGTTCTTTCTCGTGAGAATCAACACGAGCTGTGTGTTGCAGCCCGAAAATTCAACAACTTGATGCCGTTCGGATGCTGGTGGTTTCTTAATAACCCTTCAATCGTTTCTGAAATTACTGCTGAGCGTTTGGAACTGTTGGGTCCTAGTTTTGTACCGCAGCATTCCGATGCTCGCGTTCTCGAGCAGCTGGTCTACAAATGGCAACATGCGCGAGTGTTGATTGCAGAATCGCTTTACGAAACGTACGCCCGACTCTTGGATAGTGGACGACCGGTCATGCCTAAGGAAATCACCCGAGACGTAACTCGTTTGCTCTCTGGCAACTTCCGAAAGTGGGTAGGGATGGGCGGAAATGACGTGAAGTGACCCCAGCTTTCGACTTGTTTTTCTCTACGTAACCTTTGCGTTCTCTGCGTCTTGCGGTTAAGAGGTGGCCGAAATCACTTACCGCAGAGATGCAGAGAACGCAGAGATTACGCAGAGAAAAACAAAGACTCAATTCGGATTCTTAACCGTTCACTGGAGCAGAGCCTTCCTATGACATCTCTATTTCTGAGACGAAGACTAACAGTTTGCTGCATGGCCGCCTTGGCACTTGCTATTGTCTTTTCCACCACCCGTTCGCAAACGACGCCTCCTGACTACAAGAATCCAAAACTAAGCGTCGACGCACGAGTCGCTGATCTACTCAAGCGCATGACGGTCGAGGAAAAGGTCGCGCAGTTGACTTGTCTCTGGCAGCAGCGGCCACAGGTCAAGCCACAAACGGACTTCGTCAATGATCGCGGCGACTTGTCTCCGGAGAAAGCCCAGCAGGTGATGAAGTACGGCATCGGACAGATTGCCAGGCAGCGAGAACGTAAAGGACCTCGCGAAGGGGCCGCTTTCGCTAACTCAGTTCAGAAGTGGCTCATCGAAAACACGCGGCTCGGGATTCCGGCGATGTTTCACGATGAGATCTTGCACGGCCACATGGCCCAGGGCAGCACCAGCTTTCCCCAGCCAATATCGCTTGCAAACAGTTGGGATCTCGAGTTGGTCGCCAAGGTTTTTACCGTTGCCGCCTTGGAAACACGCGCTCGGGGAAGTCATCAGGTGCTGGGTCCGAATCTCGATCTTGCACGTGAACCACGTTGGGGACGTACCGAAGAGACTTACGGCGAAGATCCGTACCTGACATCGCGCATGGGAGTCGCCGTAATTAAGGCCATCCAGGGTACGGGGCCGGGCGTCGATAACGAACATGTGATCGCAACTGCCAAGCATTTTGCTGGTCATGGACAACCAGAAGCTGGGACGAATGTTGGTCCCGCAAATTTTTCCGAACGCACGCTGCGTGAATTCTTCCTTCCCAGTTTCGAAGCGGCTGTAAAAGACGGAGGGGTCATGAGTGTGATGCCGTCCTACAACGAGATCGACGGCGTGCCATCCAGTATCAACAAGTGGTTGCTGGACGAAGTCTTGCGGAAAGAATGGAAGTTCCAGGGGTATTTGACTTCGGACTACTACGCGCTTCCGCAATTGCAGGAACTACATCACGTAGTTCAAGACAAAGCTGAAGCAGCGCGACTCTCTCTCGAAGCCGGCATGGATGTGGAGACTCCGGACCCAGATGTTTTTTTATTGCTGGTTCAACTTACGAAGGACAAGAAAGTCTCAGAAGCCATACTCGACAGAGCAGTAGGCCGCGTGCTGCGTGCGAAGTTTTTGCTTGGCTTGTTCGAGAATCCCTATGTTGACGAAGCACGCGCGGTTCAAATTACCAACTCAGCGAGTAATCAAGGATTGGCTGCTGAGGCCGCGCGGCGTTCGATCGTCCTACTTAAAAACAACAACAACCTGTTGCCACTCGATCGCAACGCCATCAAGTCGCTCGCTGTCATTGGACCCAACGCGAATCGCGTTCATCTCGGTGGCTATAGCGACAATCCCGGACGAGGAGTTAGCGTACTCCAGGGAATCACAGACAAGGTGGGAGGCAGCATCAAGGTTAGTTTTGCCGAAGGCTGCAAAATCACAAAAGAAGGCGGTGACTGGTGGGCTGACACTTCACACTTGAATGATGCAGCTAACGATCAAAAGTTGATTGCCGAGGCCGTGGAGACAGCGAGGTTCGCGGACGTTGCTTTACTGGTCCTGGGTAGTAATGAAGATACGAATAAAGAAGGTTGGGCCGATAATCACCTTGGAGATCGTGACAGCCTCGACTTGGTTGGCAAACAAGATGAGCTTGCGAAAGCAGTAGTTGCGACTGGAAAACCCACCATTGTAATCCTCATCAATAGCGGACCATTGTCGATCAACTACATTGCTGAAAACGTACCAGCCATTCTGGAAGGGTTCTATTTGGGTCAGGAAACAGGGGTTGCTATCGCTGACGTCTTATTTGGCGACCATAATCCGGCAGGCAAACTGGCTGTCAGTTTTCCGCGCTCGGTGGGCCAGTTGCCGATCTATTACAACCAAAAACCTTCGGCAAGACGCGGCTATCTGTTCACCAGTAAAGAACCGCTTTTTCCATTCGGCTTCGGCCTGAGTTACACGACATTTTCGTATTCTGCTCCGACGATTAGTCCCGCAAAAATTACAGCAGATGGGAAGACGACGGTTAGTGTGACAGTTACCAATACCGGAAAGCGAGCGGGCGATGAGATTGTGCAACTCTATATTCACGACTTAGTCAGTTCTGTAACGCGACCAATCAAAGAGCTCAAAGACTTCCGACGAGTTGCACTGGCGCCTGGTGAGAGCAAGAAGGTCGAGTTTGTGATAACGCCCGACAAGCTTTGGTTCTACGACGGCCGGATGAAACGTGTGGTTGAACCCGGATGGTTTGAAATCATGGTGGGACCAAGTTCCGCGACGCATCAAACTGCAAAGCTCGAGGTAACGGCAAAGTGAGAGTGCTGACTGGCGATGCCCTGGTTTGCGACGCGAACCAGAGCGCGGGTGGTTCCCACCCCGGAAGGGGTGCCATGTTTATAGATCACGGAAGAACGAAGCTCCGCACTCCGTTAGGAGTGCCATGTTAATCCCCAGCATGACAAGGGCACTTACTGTCTCGATCTATAGACATCGCACTCCTGCCGGAGTGCAAGAGCTTCTAATCTCCTGTGCGCTATAAACATTGCACTCCTAGCGGAGTGCGTACTATCGGCTAGTTTCAAATGCTCAAAAGATTCTCAGAAAAACAAGATCTTAGGAACTTGGTACGCAGAGGAGGCGCAGAGAAGAACTTCAAACTAAGGTTGTACTCGCTCACGGTTCGCATTGTCGTATTGTTCCTTTCTCTGTCTGCTTTATTACCGAGTGCCCGGACGCAGCAAATTTCAAGTCAGTCTCTCAAGGAGGTGTTTAAGTCTGACTTTATGGTTGGCGCCGCGCTCAACCGTCGACAGTTTTCTGAGGAAGATAGCCGTGGTCTCCCCATAATTACAGCGCAATTCAATACGATTACACCTGAGAACCAGTTGAAGTGGCAATATGTTCATCCGCTTCCGGGCAAGTACGATTTTGATGGCGGCGACCGTTATGTGGCTTTTGGTGAGAAGTATGGAATGTTTGTCGTCGGTCACACTCTTGTCTGGCATAGGCAAACTCCTGCGTGGGTGTTTGAGGATGACAAAGGGAAAATGGTCGATCGAGCTACCTTGTTGAATCGATTGCGCGATCACATCCAAACGGTAGTCGGGCGATACAAAGGAAAGATCAGAGGCTGGGACGTCGTCAATGAAGCATTGAACGCAGATGGCTCGATGCGCCAGTCAAATTGGCTGAAGATCATCGGTGACGACTACGTGGCAAAGGCGTTTGAGTTTGCTCACCAGGCAGATCCACAAGCCGAGTTGTATTACAACGATTACTCGCTGGAAAACGAACCAAAACGCAATGGCGCTGTGAAATTGATTGAGAAACTAAAGCTTCAGGGTATTCCGATCGCAGGTGTTGGTCTGCAGGGACATAACAGACTTGACTGGCCCTCGCTGGAGCAACAAGACGCAACGATTAAGGCGTTTGCGAAGCTCGGCATCAAAGTAAACATCACCGAATTGGATATTGACGTGCTTCCTCAGGTAAGCGAAGAGGAAGGTCCAAGTCTCAGGCTGAATGGCGAGCTCAAATCCAAGTTGGATCCGTACCCCTCTGGATTGCCGCGGTCCGTCAGCGAAGAACAGGCAAAACGCTTTGCTCAGTTGTTTACTGTTTACCTGAAGCATCGCGATGTGATTGATCGCGTCACGTTCTGGGGCGTGACGGATGCGGATACGTGGTTGAATAATTGGCCGGTGCGAGGTAGAACAAATCATCCATTGCTGTTCGATCGCGAAGGTCAGCCCAAGCCGGCATATGACGCAGTGATTGCAGTCGGAGTGGCACGGCAAAACTGATTTGTGTCCTGGTTTGCATTCTTCTCTGCGCAACCTCAGCGTTCTCTGCGTCTCCGCGGCAGTGATTTCGGCCGCCTTTTAACCGCAGAGACGCAGAGAACGCTGAGGTTGCGCAGAGAAGAATGCAAACTAGAAGAGGAGTAAACTCCTTTCTGTAATTCGCGTCTTCGTGCCTTTGTGGTGAATCGTCCATTGTCGCTAGGGAGGTCCAGAAATGACTTCAAATAAATTCCAACCGAAACCTGAACACAAATTCACATTTGGACTGTGGACCGTCGGCAATCGCGGGCGGGATCCATTTGGGGACGCCACTCGAGCAAGTGTCAGTCCGGTAACGATTGTCAAACGACTCAGTCAGCTGGGTGCTCACGGCGTTAACCTGCACGACAACGACCTTGTGCCAATCGATGCGTCTCCGGCCGAACGTGATCGGATTGTCAGTGAGTTTAAGAAGGCTCTTGATGATTACGGCATGAAAGTGCCGATGGCCACAACTAATCTTTTCTATGATGCGGTCTTTAAAGACGGCGCGTTTACGTCGAACGATCCGCGAGTTCGTCGGTACGCATTACAAAAGACCATGCGCTCGATGGATCTCGGGGCAGAACTTGGAGCCCTCATCTACGTGTTTTGGGGCGGACGCGAAGGGGCTGAAGTCGATGCGGCAAAGGATGCTCGTGAGGCTTTAAAGTGGAATCGCGAAGCTCTCAACTTCCTTTGCGAGTACTCGATCGATCAAGGTTACGGCTACAAGTTTGCTCTTGAGGCAAAACCAAACGAGCCGCGCGGTGACATTTATCTGCCCACGACAGGAGCAATGCTGGGATTCATCGCCACTCTCGATCACCCTGAAATGGTGGGCGTAAATCCTGAAGTCGGCCATGAACAGATGTCAGGTTTGAATTTTTACCACGTAGTTGCTCAGGCCATCGAAGCAAACAAGTTGTTCCACATCGACCTTAATGATCAGAAGGGACCACGATTCGATCAGGACTTGCGCTTTGGTTCGGAGTCGATCAAGAACCTCTTCTTTCTTGTCAAACTGCTCGAAGAGTCGGGCTATGAGGGGCCACGGCATTTCGATGCCCACTCATATCGCAGTGAAAACGAGGAAGGCGTCTGGGAGTTTGCGGCCGGGTGTATGCGGAATTACCTGATCCTGAAAGCCAAGGCCGAGCAGTTCAATGCAGATTCTGAGATAAAAGCCTTGCTCGCTGAGATTCACTCTTCAGCACCGGAAGATGCAGAGCCGCTGGGTCGCTACAGTCGAGCGAAAGCGGAGGGCATCAAAGCAGCGCCGGTCGATCGTGCGCAACTCGCTAACAAGCCACTGCCGTATGAGCGATTGGATCAATTAACGATTGATATCTTGTTGGGCGTGCGGTGAGAGATAGAGCGACATAAGTCTTCAATTGAAAGTTATCAAGAACAAGTAAGGAAGGGTGGTTTATCCCCGCTGGCGGGAATAGATGCTATCTGATTGTTTGAGGTGCCTCAAGGCCACCAGCGGCGGTAAACCACCTTCCTTTACTTGTTCTTCATGTTCTGTGCTGTGTGAATGAGAGAATAACCGATGAACCGGAACGTCCATAAACAGTCCGTGTCAAACGCAATTCCAGGCTTGATGCTTTTGGTGGCGCTGGCGGTTGTGTCTCTAAGCCAACAGCCGCCCAGTACAAATTACGACGAATCGAAAGTCGGCACTTACACCCTTCCCGATCCACTCGTTTTCAACGATGGACAACCGGTTCGCAGCGTCGCTGATTGGCATAAACGACGACGCGGTGAAATAGTCGAACTCTTCGCGACGAATGTTTATGGTCACAGTCCAGCACCACCAAAGAAACTGAATTACGAAATCTTTGACAGCGATCAGAACGCTCTCGGCGGTAAGGCCATTCGGAAACAGGTAACGATCTTTTTTTCCGAACGAAAAGATGGACCGAAGGAAGATCTGCTCCTGTACATTCCAAAAAATGCGCGAAAACCCGTCCCAATCTTTTTGAACCTGAGCTTTGGCGGGAATCAGGCTGCCGCCACTGATCCAGCGATAAAGTTGGGCACCTCATGGAATCCACGAACTCGACAGAAGCAGCAAAACCCAGAGTCATCACGTGGTCGCGGCCAAGCGGATACAGATTCGATCCTGGCGGGTGGTTATGCCTTCGCTACGATCAACTACGCAGATATCGAACCTGATTTTAAGGGCGGCTACGTATCCGGAATTCGGCCGCTATTCTTCAAACCCGGACAGACTGAACCTGCGCAAGGGGAGTGGGGGGCAATCGGCGCGTGGGCTTATGGACTCAGTCGGGCACTTGACTATCTGGAAAAGGACAAGGACGTCGACGCAAAAAGAGTCGCCATAGTAGGGCACTCACGATTGGGCAAGACAGCACTTTGGGCCGGGGCGATTGATCCACGTTTCGCGATGGTAATCTCAAGTTGTTCCGGCGAAGGTGGTGCTTCTCTTTCCCGGCGAGATTACGGAGAACGCGTTCACAACCTGGTGGCCAATTTCCCTTATTGGTTCACTTCTACCTATCAAAAGTATACAGATCACGAAGACCAGCTTCCGGTCGACATGCACGAGTTGATTGCCTTGATCGCTCCACGTCCGGTCTATGTCACGGGTGGAGAAACGGATCGTTGGGCGGATCCCAAAGGTGAATTTCTGGCGTGTGTTGGTGCTGGTCCGGTCTATCGGTTGCTCAGTGGTGAGGATTTGGGAACGGATCAAATGCCGGCACTGGATCAGCCAATAATGAAGTCACTTGCTTTTCATATTCACACTGGTGGTCATGCGATCACACCTTACGACTGGCAACAGTTTCTGAAGTTTGCGGATATGAAGTTCAACCGAACCAGTCAGTGAGATCTCATTCTCACCGTGGCTTCAGCCCGGTGAGATGCAGCGCAATCGAAACTCCGAAACGGTTTCAACGGTTTTGGGCTTCCCAATCATGAAGCGAGGCTAAAACCGTTGAAACGGTTACCCAGTTCTTTAAGGACCCTTCAATCACCGCTCTAAAGCCACGGTGAGAATGAGAAAGGATCGTTCTTGGCAATGATCACACTTCGAGACCTAATTGTCGTTCTTATCAGCATCAGCGCAACTCTCTTTGTCGTTCGTATAGCGGCACAAACTTCAGTGATGCAATCAACTGTGTTTGACTGGAATGTAATCGCCGTCAAACAAACGGATGTGGGATCAGTCCGTCAATTCTTCCGGAGCCCAACCATTACTCTCGATGAGTTAGAGTGCCATGTCACAACACTGAATCCAGGTCTTCAGTCGCATCCGCCTCATAAACATCCAAACGAGGAGCTGGTTATTATTCGCGAAGGCACCGTAGAGGTACTCTCGAATGGGGAGTTGAAAAAGGTAGGGCCCGGTTCTGTGATCTTCAATGCATCGAATCAGCTTCATTCACTGAAAAACATCGGTACGACCCCGGCCGTGTATCACGTGATTAACTGGAAGTCGCCGAGTAAATGATTTCTCCAAGGGCGTCATCTGAGAAAAGATTGCGCTGCACCGCGGCGTACTGTTCAGTTTGATTTCTCTGTGCAACCCCTGCGAAACAAGCACTAGATTTTTGTTCTTCTGCGGTCATTTCAGCTGGATACGTTAGTAATTAACACAAGGTCGCTGAGCTTTTCTTTACTCCGTTAGGAGTTGCATGTTTATAGCCACCGTCCACATGTCGCCCGACGCCGTTCGGAGGAGCGGGAATGAGCTAGCCCTAAACACGCACGACGCCTCCCGCTCCTCCGAACGGCGCCGGAGGTGGTGGGTTACGGCAGGCTATAAACATTTAACCCCCTAGCGGGGTAAGAAGCGCCGATGTTTTGTTGGACTTAAAGCAATCATCGGCAAATCTCGATAAACAATGACTACGATTCACAAAGTCAAGTGGGGCATTCTAGGCGTAGCGAATATTGCGGTTAAGAAAGTTATACCCGCGATGCAAGCCGGCCGGTGGTCAGAAATAACTGCCATCGCATCAAGAGATCTTTCTAAAGCCCAAAACGCGGCACAGCAACTCAACATACCTCGTGCCTACGGTTCGTACGAAGAACTCCTGGCCGACAGGGACATTGAAGCTATCTACAATCCACTTCCCAACAATCTCCACGTCCAATGGACGATCAAAGCGGCGCAAGCTGGAAAGCATTTGCTTTGTGAAAAGCCGATCAGCATGACTGTTGCTGAGGCGCGCCCTTTATTGACGATTCGAGATCAAACGGGAGTCAGGATCGAAGAGGCCTTTATGGTTCGCACCAACCCGCAGTGGGTCGCGACCTTGAACATGATCAAAGAAGGCCGGATTGGAGAAGTGCGAACTGTGACAGGCTACTTCAGTTACAACAATCAGGACCTGAAGAACATTCGAAACATTCGTGAAACCGGGGGTGGCGGTTTAATGGATATCGGGTGCTACATGATCTTCTTCTCCCGACTGATCTTCGGCGCGGAACCGCGACGAGTGGTATCACTAATCGACGAACACCCTGTAACCAAAACTGACATCCTGACCTCGGCCCTGCTCGAGTTCCCTTCCGGTCATGCCAGCTTCAGCTGTGGCACACGAATGACGCCGTATCAGCGTGTGCAGATTGTAGCGACAAAGGGTCGAATAGAAGTTCAAATCCCAGTGAATGCTCCACCGGATCAACCTTGCAAAGTGTTTATGGATGATGGCACAGACCTGACTGGCGGCAGTATTCAAACTCTCGAGTTTGAGCCCTGCGATCAGTACACGGTGCAAGGCGATCTGTTTTCGCAGGCAATTCGGGAAAACAAAGAGCCTGTTCTCTCGTTGGAAGATTCGATAAGGAACATGGCGGTGATCGAAGCCGTTTTCAGATCGGCCAAGACCGGGAAATGGGAGATACCAAGCCTTTGAGACGAGGTCTTCTCTCATTCTCACCGGGCTTCAAGCGCGGTGAGAATGAAAGAGGAAGACGGGGCGGGCAATCAAGTCGTTTACAGCACTCGATTCACCAGCTGTTCGCCACGTTCGAACCGGCGCAGGTTATTCAGAAAATGATTTATTTGCCGTTCTTTCTCATCCGAGTGTCCGCCGCCACTATGAGGCGTGATGAAGCAGTTTCGAGTTGTCCAAAGTGGATGATTTTCAGGCAGAGGCTCTGGAGCGACTACGTCCAGATATGCAGCCGCCAGTCTACCGGAATCTAATTCTTGTTTGAGCGCATCCTGATCGATTGTCGAGCCTCGACCAATGTTGTAAACGATTGCGCCGCGTTTAAGACTCGCAAGGCGCAACGCATTCAAGAAGTGTTTCGTCTGGTCGTTCGCCGGCAGAATGTTCACGACGTGATCCGCCAGCGGCAATAGCTCATCGACCTGAGATATATCCGCAACATGAATTGACTCGTCTCCATTGACACGACGGCGCACGGCCATGAGGTTCATGTGAAGCGGACGGAGTAGTTCTACCAGGCGTCGAGCAATAGCGCCGAAGCCAAGCATTAAGACAGTCTGACCGTTGAGCAATCGTGAACGGGCGCGCAGCGGAATCATTTCCCAGGCTCGATCGCTACGTTGGGAATCCAAAGCTGCCGGCAGCTGACGGGCGAGCCCGGTGATCATTGCCAGCAAGTGCTGCGCACAGGGCTCATCGTAAACAGAAGAGCTATTTGTAAGGGCAACTCCGCGAGCGACGAGGCCGCTTTTGATTTGATCGTGGTCGTAACTGGTGTAGCCGGCTGAGTTCAGTTGAATCCAGCGCAGCCTTTCACAGTTGAGAACAGCTTCAGGTTCAGGATAACCAAATGCGATGTCGGCTGTTCGCAGAGCGCCCAGAGCCTCGGCACTGAGATCATCTTCAGCGAACATCAATAACCGATGTTCTCCGACTGCGGTAGTTAACAAAGAAACTTCGCGTTGGTCATTTGGACCGAAGTCGTTGTTACACCAAATAGTAAGTCTCGGAGAGTTCATGCTCGTGCCTTTTTGCCATCTCCACCGACAAGAAAAAGCAGATCGGACATCTGTGCACAAAACTATAACCGAATGAGTGACCCTCAAGCGACAACCAAGGTTGAAACTTTTGAAGTTGGCACCGGCGTCCAAAGCTCGTCGTTTAAGATTCGCGGACTACGTTGGTGGATGATGGGCCTTATCATGGTCGGGTCGATTCTTAATTACCTGACGCGGAGTACGCTTGCTGTCGCTGCGCCAACCATGCTCAAGGAGTTGAGGATTGACGAGCACCAGTATTCCTACATTCTGGTTGCGTTTCAGATAGCCATAATGTTCCAACCTGTCTGTGGCTATGTTATGGATGTGCTTGGGCTACGAATTGGCCTGGCCATATTCGCGACCGCATGGTCCGTAATTAATATGGCGCACGGCTTGGCTAGCAGCTGGCAAGTAGTTGCGGGTCTTCGGGCATTGCTTGGATTCAGCGAAGGCTCCGCGAATCCAGCCGGCATGAAAGCGACCGCCGAGTGGTTCCCGGCCAACGAACGAGGACTCGCAGGGGGTGTTTACAATATCGGCGCCTCATTTGGTTCAATGCTTGCACCGCCACTCGTTGCGTGGGCCATTCTTGCTTATAACTGGCAATCCTCCTTCGTCATCACTGGCGGAATGGGTTTGATATGGGTCGGTTTATGGCTCTTGCTTTATCGCTCTCCCGAAACTCACTCTGCACTTTCCCAAAGCGAGCGAGACTACATCCATTCCGGACAGGAACGATTACTGGGTGGCGACGGAAAGAGACCCGCAATCTCGAGCATCATCGTCCAGCGCAATTTCTGGGGCATTGCTCTACCCAGGATGCTCGCCGATCCAACATGGGGTACGTTGACGTTCTGGCTGCCACTTTATCTCACGAACGTGCGCCATTTTGAGCTGAAACAAATCGCCATGTTTGCCTGGATGCCTTTTCTCGCCGCGGATCTTGGCTGCCTCTTTGGGCCAACCATAGCGGCAGCGTTGCAGAAGTATTTTAGTCTTAGTTTGATCAATGCGCGGCGAAGCGCGTTCACACTCGGTGCATTCATGATGATCGGCGTTGCCTTCGCTGGTTTAGTGAGCAACGCGTACGCTGCGATTGCCCTTATCAGTCTCGCGGGATTCGCACACCAGACACTCTCGGTGACGGTAATCACTATGTCATCTGATCTGTTTAAGAGGAGCGAAGTGGCGACGGTCGCGGGAATGGCTGGAACATTCGGCAATGCCGGACTCTTAACGTTCTCGCTAATGATCGGAGCGTTGGTGGCGTCGATTGGCTACACACCATTCTTTGTTTGCCTCGCAGCACTCGATCTGATTGGAGCGGTTTTGTTGTGGACGCTGGTGCGAGAGCCAGGGCGGAGCTTTGGAAAGGTGGAAGCATGAATAACAAAATCATTGGTCATATATCATTTTCCATTTCTCATTTGTCATATTTGTCATTTTTAAAAGTGGCCTTTGATCTTTGGCCTGCGGGAATTCGCGTACTGCAGAATCCCTTATGAACCAAGGCCTAAGGCCCAAATCCAAAGACCTCTCTTAAAAATGACAAATGAGAAATGGAAAATGATATATGACCAATGATTTCAACTATCCGTAAATGACCAAGAACCTAACCACCATCAAGAACCCAATCCTGCGCGGTTTCAATCCCGATCCGTCGATCGTTCGCGTCGGCGACGACTACTACATCGCCACCTCAACTTTCGAATGGTATCCAGGAGTTCAAATCCATCATTCACGTGATCTGGTCCACTGGCGCTTACTGACCAGACCGCTCAACCGTCCGAGCCAGTTGAATATGTTGGGAGAACCAGACTCTTGTGGGATCTGGGCACCCTGCCTCAGCTATTCCGATGGTTTGTTCTATCTGATCTACACTGACGTCAAACGCTACGGTCGAACAACGCAGGCCGGCGCCGCTGGGGCTTCACTTCGCGACATGCACAACTACCTGGTGACTTCTAAAACGATTACCGGCGAGTGGTCAGAACCAATTTTTCTCAACAGCAGCGGTTTCGATCCGTCTCTTTTCCACGATGATGACGGCCGCAAGTACCTGGTCAACATGTTGTGGGACTTTCGGCCAGGTCGCAATCGCTTTGCCGGGATTGAGCTGCAGGAATACTCTGCAACTGAATGTAAGCTCGTCGGTCCACGCGAAGTCATCTTCACCGGAACACCAATCGGACTCACTGAAGGCCCGCATCTCTACAAACGCAAGGGTTACTATTATCTGCTTACTGCTGAGGGTGGCACTGGCTGGGGACACGCTGTGACTCTGGCTCGCTCGAAGTTTCTTACAGGACCTTATGAACTTCATCCCGAAGGTTATCTTCTCACGTCACGCGATCGGCCCGATGTTGAGTTGCAACGAGCCGGCCATGCTGACCTCGTAGAAACTCAAAACGGTGAGACCTACATGGTTCACCTTTGTGGTCGTCCATTGCGAAATCGAGGACGCTGCACGTTAGGCCGGGAAACAGCTATTCAGAAAATGGAGTGGAATGAAGATGGTTGGCTTGTTACTTCCGATGGTGGATCCGTTCCCCGCTCGGAGGTGCTCGCACCGTCGCTCAGCCCACATGAATTTCCAGGTCAGCCGGTTCGAGACGACTTCAACGGCCCCTACCTGGCGATCGATTTTCAGTGGCTACGTTCACCCTGGCCTCAGGAACTGTTTAGTTTGACAGATCGACCCGGTTACTTGCGCTTGTATGGTCGTGAATCGATCGGCAGTTTGTTTCGACAGTCGCTGGTTGCGCGTAGGCAGCAATCGCATTGTTACACGGCGATAACGTCAGTTCACTTCAACGTGGAAGACTTTCAGCAGATGGCTGGACTGGTTTGTTATTACAATAGCGCTAAGTTTCATTATCTCTACATCAGTTACGACGACACTCTTGGTAAACATCTGCGCGTAATGTCATCAGTTCCGGATCAGGTGCAGTCCGATTCTTTCACAGCTCCTGCGCCGATCCCGGCGAACGGAGCCGTTGAGTTACGGGTGGAGGTAGACTTCGAACGACTACGTTTCGCTTTCAGAACCACCAACCAACCATGGACGTGGGTACCAGAGGTGTTTGACGCAAGCATTCTTTCTGATGAGGCAACCGCGCCCGGCTTGCCAAACTTCACCGGTGCTTTTGTAGGTATGTGTTGTCAGGATTCGTCTGGACACAATCGCCCCGCAGATTTTGATTACTTCGAATACGTTGAACGTGACTATCACCCCAGGATCGAGGAGCTATGAACAAACGACAACCGACTAGAAGAAACTTCATCAAGAATTCCGTAACCTCGGCAGCCGGATTATTAGCCCTGACGACGCTGCCGACTAAGACTGCTCAGGCACATGAGTCTGGCGTAACAACCAGGAGAAAAATGATGTCCCAGGCAAAACCGCGATTGCGCTTTTCAGTTATCGGTATTAATCACGATCACATTCACGGGCAGATTGGCGCGACGATCAGAGGCGGTGGTGAGTTTGTTTCTTTCTACGCAAAGGAACCTGACCTGGCAGCCACTTTCGCCAAGAGATACCCGCAAGTGAAGCAAGCGCAGAGTCAGGCAGAGATTCTGGAAGACCCTTCTATTCAACTCGTTTTGAGCGCCGCCATTCCAGTTGAGCGCGCGCCTCTTGGTATTGCGGTGATGCAGCACGGCAAAGACTACATGTCTGACAAGCCAGGGATTACGACGCTCGCGCAGTTGGCTGAGGTGCGCCGCGTACAAAGAGCGACGAAGCGAATCTACTCAATCATGTACAGCGAACGTTTCGAGAATAAAGCAACCGTCAGAGCTGGTGAACTGATTAAGGCGGGCGCGATCGGAAAGGTTTTGCAGACCGCTGGACTCGGCCCGCATCGCATGAACGTTAAGACCCGACCGCAGTGGTTTTTCAATCGCAAGTATTTCGGCGGCATCATTTGCGATATTGCATCACATCAATTTGATCAGTTCCTGTTCTTTACGGAATCGACGCGCGCTTCAATCGTCGCCTCGCAGGTTGGGAACATCCATCATCCACAGTATCCGGCCTTTGAAGACTTCGGAGATGTGATGCTTCGTGGAGACGGCGGCATGGGTTACATCCGCGTTGACTGGTTTACTCCCGACGGTCTCAGTACGTGGGGAGATGGCCGCTTAACGATCATCGGAACAGATGGGTTTATAGAAATAAGAAAGAACGTGGACGTTGCCGGTCGCTCGGGAGGAAATCATCTCTTTTTGACTGATCAGAAAGAGACTCGATATATGGATTGTAACAACGATCCACTCCCTTATGGTGAACAGTTAGTTAACGATGTGCTCAATCGGACAGAGACCGCGATGACGCAGCGACATTGTTTCCTGGCAACGGAACTGGCGCTGCTGGCGCAGCAACAGGCGCAGAGGATTAATCTGCGAAAGTAGGATTCACTCCAGAGGAGTGACATGTTTATAGCAGTCGCACAAAACCCCTGCCGGCGCCTTCGGCGAGGTAATCCTTGGGGATGCGTGAGCTATAAACATGTCACTCCTAGCGGAGTAAAGAGCCATTCTCGAGCGGCGATCGAAGCCATTAATGGTCGCTGAATTCGTAAAACAGGCTCTATGCAAACGGAGGGTTTGTATGAACAAGAAATCACAAACTGCACTGTCGCGCAGAACATTTGTGAAGTCCGCGTTGGTCGGAACTGTTGCGGCTTCAATCGACTTGAGTGGCTTCCCCAATATCGTTCCCTCGTCAGTCTTTGGTGCAACTGCTCCCAGCAACCGTATCAACATCGGAGCAATCGGCAATGGACGCATTTCGCGTGGACACGATCTGCCCGGTGTATGGCGTTACGATGAAGCTCAAGTCATTGCGGTGTGCGACCTCGACAATAAAAGAGTCGAAGATGCCCGCGCGCTGGTTAACGGTTTCTACAGCAAGAAAACAAATACGAGTTACAACGGCGTCACGGCCTACACAGACTATCGAGCGCTGCTGCAAAACAACGACATCGATGCCGTATTGATTAGCACTCCAGATCATTGGCACTCAATTATCGGTATCGACGCCACTGAGGCGGGGAAAGATGCTTATCTTCAGAAGCCAGCATCGCTAACGATTGCTGAGGGACGAGCGTTGAGCAACGCCGTTCATCGCACCGGTCGTATTTTCCAGGTTGGTAGTCAACAACGCTCTTCAACTCAATTCCGTTACGCGGCGGAACTTGTTCGCAACGGTCGCATCGGCCAATTGAAAACTGTCTATGTTGGTCTTCCCTCCGACCCGGGTGGTGACGACGAGCCGGAAATGCCGATTCCAAAGAATCTCAATTACGAGATGTGGCTTGGCTCAACTCCTTACAAGTACTACACAGAAAAGCGCGTTCACCCGCAGAACGATTACGGCCGTCCTGGATGGTTGCGCTGCGAACAGTTTGGAGCGGGAATGATTACTGGTTGGGGATCGCATCACATCGATTGCGCGCACTGGGCTATGGATACCGAATTCACGGGGCCAATTGAAGTATGGGGCACGGCAGAGTTTCCTAAGAAAGGCCTGTGGGATGTACACGGGACTTTTAAAACGGAGGCGCTTTACGCGAATGGTGTGAAGATGATCGTCAGTACGGAGCTTCCAAATGGAATCAAGTTTGAAGGTACAAATGGATGGATCTTTGTGTCACGAGGTAACGAACAGGTGACTGGCAGCGATCCGGTGGCCAAGTTGAAAGACCCTCAAGCTTTAGCTGCCAGCGATCCGAAGATCATTACGTCTGTCATCGGACCAAACGAGATCCATTTATACGAGAGCAAGGAACATCACTGGAACTGGCTGCAATGTGTGCGAACAAGAAACACACCGATTGCGCCGATCGAGGTTGCACATCGTTCGTGCTCGACGTGCCTCATTCATCAAATCGCGATGAAGTTGAAGCGCAAGGTCTACTGGGATCCGCAAAAAGAACGCTTCAAGAACGACGACGAAGCAAATGCAATGCTGTCGCGGTCACAACGCTGGCCTTATGTAATTGAGAAGCGAGAGAGTTAGTGTTTTCTCTGTGTAACTCTGTGTCTCCGTGTCTCTGTGGTAAAAGGGCCTTTTTGTTAACTACAGAGACACGGAGACAGAGTTACACAGACAAGAGACTTCTGAGGACATCGATGAAGAACCGTCTACTCGAGACTATTATTGTCGGCAGTTTCCTTCTGGGATTTCCCCTCTCAGCGGCGAAGCAACAAACACCACCTCCATACAAAAACCCTTCTCTTCCAGTCAACCAACGCGTCGATGATCTCGTTTCCCGCATGACACTCGAGGAAAAGGTTTCGCAAATGATGAACGGCGCGGCTGCCATTGAAAGGCTTGGAGTCCCGGAATACGAATGGTGGAACGAAGCCTTACACGGAGTTGCCCGCGCCGGATACGCGACAGTGTTTCCCCAGGCGATCGGGCTGGCCGCAACATGGAATACAGATTTGATGTACCAGGTTGCCGACGTGATTTCGACTGAGGCGCGAGCTAAGCATCATGAGTTCGACCGCAAAGGCGACCATGGTCGCTACAAGGGTCTGACATTCTGGAGTCCAAACATCAATATCTTTCGAGACCCGCGCTGGGGACGTGGGCAAGAGACTTATGGTGAAGATCCTTATCTAACGGCGCGTCTGGGAGTCGCTTTCGTTAAAGGATTACAGGGCAACGATCCAAAGTATTTCAAAGTGATCGCTACCCCCAAACACTACGCAGTTCACAGCGGCCCTGAGCCCGAACGTCATAGTTTCGATGCCAAGGCAATCGAGAGAGACTTGCAGGAAACTTACCTGCCGGCGTTTCACGCCACCGTAGTTGAAGGCGGGGCGCAATCAGTCATGTGTGCCTACAACCGCACGAATAGCGAGCCGTGTTGCACAAGCAAACCGCTGAACGACTTGCTGCGAAAGCAGTGGGGCTTCAATGGTTACATTGTCTCCGATTGTGGGGCAATCGACGACATTTACCTTCGTCACCACTACGTAAAAACTGAAGGCGAAGCATCAGCGCTGGCGGTTAAGGCTGGTACCGATCTCACCTGTGGTCGCGAGTACAGGTCACTCGTTCAGGCAGTAAAGGACGGATTGATTAGCGAATCAGAGATTGATATAGCCGTAAAGCGATTGATGACGGCGCGTTTCAAACTAGGCATGTTTGATCCTCCTGAGATAGTTCCCTACGCACGGATTCGCTTCTCAGAAAATGCTTCTCCGGCACATCGGGAGTTATCTCTTCGAGCGGCTCGTGAGTCGATTGTTTTGCTGAAGAACCAGAACAATATCCTGCCGCTGCGAAAGGATCTCAAAACAGTCGCAGTAATTGGACCTTCTGCTGACAATCTTGGTGTCTTGCTTGGCAACTACAATGGGCAACCAACCAAATACGTGACTCCTCTCGCGGGTATACAAGGAAAAGTATCTTCCGGAACCCGAGTGCTTTACTCCCCCGGTCTTTATGCGCCAGGCGTCATAGTTGAACCAGTTCCAGCCACGGCACTCACAAGTGTGCGCGGAGAGTATTTCAACAATCGTGAACTAAAAGGCGAGCCAGCGCTCGTGAGAACTGATGCTCAGATCAACTTTGAGTGGGGCGCGATGAGTCCTGGACCGGGTTTGAGCGAGGATAACTTCTCTGTCCGCTGGACTGGTAAGTTACAAGCGCCTGAGTCTGGCAAGTACACGATTGGTATTGCCGGCAATGGTGGAATGCGTGTAGCGGTCGACGGTCAGATAATTATTGAAGAGCTAAACAATCGTCGCACTCGCAGCATCAACAAGGAAATTACATTTGAGTCTGGACGTTCTTACGATATTCGTTTTGAGTATTTTGAAAATGGCAACCAGTATTCGTCAGTGAAGTTAAATTGGGCGCCGCCAAGTGGCGACCGACAATTGCGGACTGATGCACTCGAGAAGAGCAAGCACGCAGATGCCATCGTAATGGTGATGGGAATTACGCCTTCGGTTGAGGGCGAGGAGATGGATGTGAAGGTCGAAGGCTTTCGCGGTGGCGACCGCACAGACATCGTGTTGCCAAAACCTCAGGAAGAACTCATTAGGGAAGTTCAAGCTCTCGGTAAACCAATGGTGTTGGTCTTGCTCGGCGGTAGCGCCCTTGCTGTTAACTGGGCCAATGATAATGTGCCGGCAATTCTTGATGCTTGGTATCCCGGTGAAGAGGGCGGAACTGCAATCGCTGACGTTATCTTCGGCGATTACAATCCCGGAGGACGATTGCCGGTGACGTTCTATAAATCTGTGTCCCAATTACCTGATTTCACCGACTACAACATGCAAGGTCGTACCTATCGTTACTTCAAAGGCGAGCCGCTTTATCCATTTGGCTTTGGTCTGAGCTATTCGACTTTCAAGTACGGTGGACTGAAGTTTAATTCGAAGCAGATTAAGGCGGGCGAGAGTTTAAAGGTCAGTGTTGAGGTAACGAATTCTAGTAGTCGAGCTGGCGACGAGGTAGTGCAACTTTATGTCACCGATGTTGCTGCGTCCGTTCGGGTTCCTATTCGATCATTGGCTGGAATCAAAAGAGTCTCACTTAGGGCAGGTGAGAAACAGACAGTCAGCTTCACAATCAGTGCGGATCAAATGTCAGTTATCGACGACAACGGCAAGCGCCTCGTCGAGCCAGGTGAATTCCTCGTTAGTGTTGGAGGGAAACAACCGGGATTTGCTGGGAGTGCAGATGTGATTACGAGTGGCGTTGTGAGTGCGAGGTTTGCGGTGAGGAACTAGGCCGCCGGTTTTTTACCGGGAAGCAACTCATTTTCCATATCATTTGATCATTTCCCATTTAGGAACATTAGTCCGTCGTTTGTGGTTGCCTTTAGTAGCTACCTTGAACTAATGGACGCCATAATGCTGGGACCGCAGGCGTCCTCGCCTGCTGGTTACGATTGAAGTACGTAGAGGGTAACGAGCAGGCGGGGACGCCTGCGGTCCCAGCATTATGGCGCCCATTAGTTCAGAGTAGCTACTAAAGGTAATCCAAGGTGCGTCAGTTACAACGGCAACCTCAATCGTGCTTCACAGCCGCGAACCTGTCGACGATTCTCCAATATAAGTGTGCCACCATGCGCTTCAGCGATCTGGCGAGACAGCACCAGCCCAATGCCTGAACCTTGAGCCTTGGTCGTGAAAAACGGGACGAACAGGTTTGCGGTGCTGGCTAAGCCGGGGCCTTCGTCACTTATCCATACCTCTACTTGTCCGTTTCTTTGACGCCAACCGACTTCGACTCCGCCCTTCGTTTCTATGGATGCATCAGCCGCGTTACGCACAAGATTGATTAGCAACTGTTCCAGCTGTACATCGTCGCCCTTTACTTCCAACTCTGGACCTGACACCACATTTACAGGCAGCCGCGTTTCCAAACTTGCAACTCTGGAGACTAGCGCACCTATCTTCAATGGCTCGAGTCGGGGCGGTGGCAAACGCGCAAGTTTTGAATACGATTCAACGAAACGCGCCAATGAATCCGCACGCGACGAGATCACCGCCAGTCCGCGCTGCATGTCGTCACGCCAGTCAATGGGCTCCGGTTCTCTGCCCATCAAATCCGCCAGGCTGCCCGCGACGGATTTGATGGGCGCGAGAGAGTTATTCAATTCATGACCGAGGACGCGCAAAAGTCGCTGCCACGCAGTTCGTTCCTCTTCGCGCAACGTCTGACTCAAATCCGTCAGCACGAGCAACTGGTGTGGAGCACCCCCTTCACGAAAAGTGCTGCGACGTACGTCCCATCTGCCGACGCCCCCTGGAAATATCATCTGCAGAGTGTAGGGCGCTGAACCTTCCGGGCGATTCAAACAAGCATCGAGTCCAAGTTCGTTGCTTGTGCGACCGAGTAGACGCGCTGCGGGCTGCGCCAGGAGTTTTTCGCCGGCACGATTTACCAGACGCAGTCGTTGCTCACCATCAAAAGCAAACACCGCCACATCGATCTCCCCCATCACTGTGCGCAAAAGCGCGGTGGCTTCCATAGCGCCGAGCCGTTGCTCACGTAGTGTTTGGCCGAGGTCATTTACTTCCAGCATCACTTCCCCAAGCGCGTCGCCCGAGAGCGCTCGTCGACCTCGAATTGAGTAATCACCTTCGCGAATGGCGGCAAGTATGTTCGAGAGTGTTTGCAGCGGCCGGACGATACGCTGCTTCAAGTTGAAGGAGACACCAAGCCAAAGAAGTGTCAGAAGGAGGTCAACCGTCCATTGGACCTGAGCAGAGTAGTTGTCGTACCAAAGTAGAAAAGCACAGAGTCCAACGGCGGGAAAACCGGCACCGAGTGCGAGTATGGTGACACGTCGTTCAAACTTTAGCCGCCCGCCACTCTTGACTGCGGGGTCGAGAGCTGCGAACGATTGAACGCTTTTGGTTGGCTTAGCAGGCGTGCTCACGAGGACATGATAACTCATGTCCGGTATGCTTTAACTTGTCGTTGTGGTGAGAACAACGACAAGCTAAAGCATATCGGACATTAGGACAGACCATACTTCTGCAATCTTCTATACAGCGCGCTGCGACTAAGTCCGAGGGCTTCTGCAGCCCGGTTCGCGTTGCCTTCAAATCTGGCTAACGCCTTCTTGATCAATAAGCGCTCCGCATCCTCAAGACTCATTTCTTCAAGACGCGCCGATAGCCGTGCATCGGGGGTCGATTCCAGTGCGAGATCGAAGGCCGTCACAACGCTGCCGGTACTCATTAACACGGCACGCTCGATCACATGATCGAGCTCGCGTACATTGCCCGGCCAAAGGTGATGACGCAACGCATCCAAAGCCTCCGGTGAGAAGCCCGTAATCGGTCGCCGATAGCGCTCTCGATGCATCCTTAGAAAATGTTCAGCGAGACGTGGAATATCCTCACCACGATCGCGAAGGGGCGGGAGACGAATCTCCACAGTATTCAAACGAAACAGGAGATCCTGTCGAAATTTCCCTTGCGATACTTCAGCATTCAAGTCAGCGTTCGTTGCGGACAACAGTCGCACATTGACTTTCTGAGTCTTCGATGAACCGACCCGTTCAAACTCTCCTGTTTCCAACACGCGCAGCAGTTTTGCCTGAAGGTTTAGGGGAACGTTGCCAATTTCGTCGAGGAAGAGGGTGCCACCGTCCGCGAGTTCGAAACGTCCGACGCGATCGCTCTTCGCATCAGTGAACGCGCCACGCACGTGACCAAAGAGTTCACTCTCAAAAACTCCCTCGGCTAATGCGCCCGCATTGAGTGAGATCAGTGGTTTCGAGCGGCGGGAAGACATCGAATGTAACAACCGCGTGATGACTTCCTTACCGGTTCCGTTTTCTCCGGTAATCAAAACGTTCGCGTCTGCCGGACCGATGCGCTCCACTAAATTCAACACAGCCTTCATTGCGGGTGAATCCGCCACAATCTGCGTCAGGTCGCTCGTGGCGCCAGAGGCGCTGTCGCGAAGCGCGAGATTCTCTGCTTCGAGACGACGCCCGCGTCGCAGCGCTTCAGCGAGTTCAACCTGAGTACGCAAAACGGCCAGCAGCCGCGCATTATCCCAGGGCTTTTGGATGAAATCGCGAGCTCCGCGTCGCATCGCTTCCACCGCTAGATCCACACTGCCCCAGGCAGTCATCACAACTACTGGAAGAGCCGGATCTGCAGCACGGATTCGCGTCAACAGGTCGAGACCCTCGTTACCCGACGTTGTGTCACGCGCGTAGTTGAGATCGATGAGGACAACGTCGAAGTCTTGCGATTCGATCGCTCGCAAGACGCCATCAGGTGATGATGTTCTTTCGATTTGAAACCGCTCACCTTTGAGCAATAGGCTCAGGGCTGCGAGAACGTCTGCCTGGTCGTCGGCAATCAGAATGCGGGGCATCTTTAAATTTCAGATTCAGATTTCAGAATGCAGATTTCAATGTATATTCTGCTATCTGCAATCTACAACCTGCAATCTACAATCTGCAATCTGAAATCGGCAATAACATAATCTACTCGTACCTTAACGCCACTAACGGATCGACTTTCGCCGCTCGTCTCGCTGGTAGGTAACACGCCAGGAATGCAATAGTCGTCAACACACCAATGACTGCAATGAAGATGCTTGCATCTGTCGGCGTGACCCCAAACAACAATCGTCGAATAACTCTGGTCAGTGCTAAGGCCCCAAGTAATCCGATTGCTTCACCAATCAACGCCAACGTAATGCCTTGCCGTAGTACTAATCTCAGAACGTCTGACACTTGAGCACCAAGTGCCATGCGAATTCCCATCTCTTGAGTTCGCTGAGTAACTGCGTACGACAGCAAACCGTAAATGCCAACCGCGGCAAGGATCAAAGCTAATGCACCGAATAGTCCCATCAGCAACATGTTCAGCCGAGGTCGCGCAATGCTATCCGAGACGATTTTCTCCATTGTGCTGATATTCGAGATGGGTTGGTTTGGATCAATTGCCGCCACGGTTTGTCGTAATGCCGGGACGATTGCAGTGGGCTCACTCGTTGTTCGGACCAGCACAGTCATGTCTGAAAGTGGCGCTTGTGTTGCAGGGAGGTAATAGGTTGGTTCTGCTGCTGCTTGCAATCCAGCAGATTTCACATCGCGAACTACGCCCACAATCTCGAACGATGTAAACCGTTCGTTTCTCCAAATTCTGGGAGGTGGGCTTGGTTTCATTCGTCGGCCGATGGGATCTTCACCCGCGAAATACTGCCGCACGAATGTCTCGTTGACGATGGCAACGCCCGGATGATCCTGATCGTCTTGCGGCGTGAAGCTACGACCCCTAACGACAGGTGTTCCGACAGTCACGAAATAGTCAGGTCCTACCGGCTCAAAGTTTGCCGACAACGAGCGAGTCTCCGCTGCTGCGACTCGTCCTTCGATTTCAAAACTGTCTATCCAATTTGCTTGTAATGGATGATCGTAGGCAATGGCTGTTGATTGAACGCCCGGTAAGTTGGCAATCGCCTCATTCAACTGCCTGAAGAAGTGGTTGATCTCTTGCGGTTTCGCATACTTTGACGCCGGCAGTATCACCTCAAGCGATAACACACTTTGCGCGTGAAAGCCCGGGTCGGCCTGACGCAGAAGCCAAAAGCTCTTGATGAGCAAACCGGCCCCAATCACCAACATCACCGCCACACTTACCTGAAAAACCACGAGCAGTTGTCGCAAGCGCAGGCGGTTCGCGCCTGGACCAGAGCTGCGACCACTCTGTTCAAGCGTCGAATGCAAATCTGGTTTAGAGGCGCGCCATGCTGGTACCAGTGCAAAGACAAGACACGTCAACAACGACAGCCCAAAAGTGAAACCGAGGACACGCCAATCGATTCTTACAAGGTCCACTCGAGGAAAGTCCTGCGGTAACAACTTCAACAATAGGTCCACGCCAAGAGCTGCTAATCCAACACCCGCGATAGCTCCAACTAAAGAAAGGAGCAAGCCTTCGATAAAGAATTGATAAACGAGACGGAAGCGATTTGCGCCGAGTGCGGCCCGGATAGCAATCTCCTTGCTGCGGGCTGCGTGTTGCGCGAGCAGAAGTCCGGCGATGTTCGCGCAAGCAATCAGGAGTACCAGCCCAACAGCAAACATCAAGGTGAACAAGGCTGGTTTGACGTCGCCGACGAGCTCATTCATAAACGGATTGGCAATAATTCCCTCACCCTTATTAGCTTCATACTCCTGTGCGAGCCATGCACCTATCGTGTTCATCTCAGCAGTGGCTTGCTCAATCGTGACTCCTGGCTTGAGCCTCCCGACTACACCAAGCACGTGCGCAGATCGAACCGCAGCCCATTGCGCAGTGAAAGACATCGGCACCCAGTATTGTTGTGATTGCGCATCGAAATCGATCCGGCCCGAGGTCGAAGGTCGCATCGGGTAGATGCCTGCCGGCATAACCCCGACGACTGTATAGACGTTCCCATCGAGCGTAATGGTCTTATTGATAATGTCCTCAGCTCGACCGAAGCGACGTTGCCAAACAGAATGACTGAGAATGACAACCTGTCCCTTGCCCGGTTCATATTCTTCGGGAAGAAAGGAGCGACCCAGTACAGGCGTGACCCCAACCACTGCGAAGTATCCTGAGCTGACTCTGGTTCCAATTAGCTGTTCGGGCTCGCCTGAGCCGGTTAGCGTCAGGGCTGATCCACCGTACGCAGCCATGTCTTCGAAGAGTGTGTTTTGTTTCTTCCAATCGAAGAAGTTTGCGGGAGAGGCGCGCCAACGACCATGACTTGGAACATTTTCCCAGAGCGACATCAATCGCTCCGGATCCTTGAATGCGAGTGGACGCAGCAAGACACCATTAACCACACTAAAGATCGCAGTGTTGGCGCCAATTCCGAGCGCAAGAGTAATCACGGCAAGCAGACTCACACCGGGATTCTTCAAAAGCATACGAATAGCGTAGCGAAGAGTTTGCATATGGTTGGGCCTAGGATGTTTTGCATCTAATGTCCGAAATGCTTTAGCTTGTCGTCGCAGAAAACTGAGCGCAGATTTTCGCGGATAAGACTAACCTGAAAAGTCGTCAATGACTCCGATTCTCGATCTCAGATTTGCGAACATCCGCGAAAATCTGCGGCCCAACTTCTCTCAGACGACAGCTAAAGCATATCGGACAGCGGGTTACTCGTATCGCAGCGCGTCCAACGGGTCGACTTTCGTCGCTCTCCGAGCCGGCACGTAACAAGCAAAAAGGGCTACTACTATGAGTAACACCGCGATAGTCGAGAATGTGACCATATCTGTGGCGCTAGTTTCGTAAAGGAGCTTGGTTATCAGGCGGGTCAGCATCCAGGACGCGCCGAGACCAAGTCCTACCCCGATCAAGACCAGTGTCATTCCCTGCTTCAAAACCATTCGCAGGATGTCTTTCATCTGAGCTCCCAACGCCATTCGGATTCCGATTTCCTGTGTACGTTGGTTTACGAGGTAGCTAATTACGCCGTAGAGTCCAATCACCGTTAGGATTAGAGCGAGCGCCGCGAAGATTCCCATCAAAGCCAACAGGAACTTTCGATCAGCAATACTTCGGGTCACCAGGAATTCAACAGTCCTAATCTTCCACATCGGTTGATCCGGATCCACTTTCCAAACCGCTTGTCTGACCTGTTCTGAAAGGCTAAGCGGTTCGACCGTTGTGCGGATCACAAGCGTTGCAAAGATTCCGGGATTCTGACTGTAGGGTACATATAATTGTGGCCTCTGTTCCTCTTCAATGCGGTAATGTTTGGCGTCTCCGACAACACCGACCACAGTGCCTTGACTGCCATCCTGCGCAAACTTGATTTGTTTTCCGATTGGATCTTGTTGCGGCCAAAACCTGTCAGCCATCGTTTGGTTGATCATGAGCACTCCGGGTGTGTTGGCCTGGTCCTCATTTGCAAACGTTCGGCCTCTCAAAACAGGTATGCCGATGGTTTCGAAGTAATTCGGCGTAACCGTATTGAACATCACTTCAGGTTCTTTGCCCTTTTCTGGAATCTCGCGGTCGGGCAAGATGATCGCCGTCGTGCCACCGTTACCGCTGAAAGGTAGACCTCGCACAAGTGAAACAGACTGAACTCCCGGGATTTCTTTGATCTGCTCAGTCACCTGACGGTGAAAGTTCCATTGCACATCTGCCTTGCCATACTTGTTACGTGGCAATCGGTACTCGAGACTCAACAACTGTTCCGGTTTGAAACCAACATTTACTCGAAGAAGCCGATCAAAACTGCGAATTAAGAGCCCTGCACTAACCAACAACAACAAAGACAGAGCAACCTGAAACACTACGAATCCGCCACGAACACGATTCCATCTGGCTGCTTCACCACTCCCGCGTCCTCCCTCTTTCAGAAACGATTGAAGTTTTGGCCTGGCGAGTTGCAGTGCAGGCGCCAACCCAAACAACCACCCAGTTACGACTGAGATACCGATGGCAAAGAGGAGCACTCGTGTATCAAGTGTCGCGTCGTCAGCGCTGACAAAGTTCTGCGGCAGTCTCAATAAAGCTCGCAACCCCCAGTAAGCCAGCAACACGCCGCCAAGGCCGCCTATGATACTTATCACTGTTGTTTCGGTGAGTAGTTGACGAATCAAACGCCAACGGCTGGCACCCAGCGCCGCACGAACTGCAACTTCTCTTTGTCTCGACAGTCCTCGGGCTAACAAAAGGTTTGCGAGATTTGCACAAGCAATCAAAAGGATCACTGCGACGGCCGCAAATAACAGCCACAACATCGGTCGCACGCCACTCACCATCAACTCGCGGAAAGATTCAACCTTGGCGCCACGTCCGGTACTTTCTTTCGGATAAGCTTGAGCAAATTGACTGGCGATCGTCGAGGCTTCCGCTTGCGCCTGTCGCAAATTCGTTCCCTGTCTTAGTCGCCCCATTCCCAGCGCGAATCGTGCATCGCGCTGGCCGTTATTGCTTGGGTAGTAAGCGAGTGGCATCCAGGCCTCAACGTCAGGATCGAGGGGCTCTTTGAAAGTTGAAGTCACAACGCCAATCACGCTGTAAACCTCACCGTTCAAAATCAATTTCTTACCTTCGAGATTTGCGTCGCCATTCAAACGCTCACGCCACATCTTTTCGTTGACGACCGTAAATTTCGGAGCACCTTGCCTGTCTTCACCGGGTGCGAACGTGCGGCCAACGATTGGAGTGAGATTGAAGAACTGAAAGAAGTTGGCCGAGACAAACGCACCACGTATCCGATCAGGACGATCAGTGCCAGTGACGTTGACACTTTGCGATTGGAAGGCAACCAAATCTTCAAGCGAGTGCAGTCCGGCCCTGAAATCTTCAGACTCCAGTTGCGACATCCCGTCGTTGTCTCCGCTGGGAGTCACACCCGACAAAAGTACCAACTGATCAGCTTTGTGATACGGCAACGAACGTAACAAGACAGCGTTAACGACGCTGAAGATTGCAGTATTGGCCCCGATGCCTAGTGCGAGCGTGATTATAGCCACTACCGTGAACAAAGGTTTCTTCACCAGCATTCGCACGCCGTAGCGCAGATCGTTTAGAAGAATTTGCATGAGTTACCCCCCAGCCTATTTCAGATTTTGCTCATTGCCGATTGCCAATTGCCGATTATGAAAACATTCAGAGCACTAAGAGATGATCCGCACAGGTCTCGACAAAATCGGCAATTGGAAATCGCCAATCGGCAATTCACTTACTCACTCGCAGGTTCGAAAAGTGCGCAACGGTGTAGTTGCCAACCCACAACGCAATGGCTCCTTTAGTAAGTCCCTGTTTGAGATCATTGATGAGTAGCGTGGGTTGCTGCTGGTCGTGAACAGTCAGTCGCGCCTTATCACCTCGCACTTCGATCTTTACCTTTGTCCATTCACCCGGGATGAGATCAACATACGTTTCATATTTTTCTGGAAACTCCTTGCGGAGCAGCGGCCAGGGAAAACCGGGGATGGAGATGTATTGAACCGAATGATTCCGTCGCACTTGATCCTCTGCACGTCCATTAGTCGGGCGCAGGTAAATACATTCGAAGCGAGATTCGTCCGCCGCCACTCGGAATGCTATTCCGACAAACCCTCGTGCACCTTCTGCTGCATTAGGACCAGGCTCGCCAGCCAGGTCGACTTCGATAGTGCCATCCTGGAACTCAACGTCTGACAAAACCGCAAGCCTGCCTTCGTCACCTGTCCCTGCTTTGGCAGCGTCAGACACACGGACGGCTTTGCGACCCTTGAAAACGACGGTTTCAGCTTTGACGTTTATGAGCTTCAAACCGTTAACGGAGTCCAGCGGATTTCTAAACGTTTGGCCCTGCGGTAGTGCAGATCGGACACTTACGAAAAGAGAAAACCCCAAAAACGAGAAAACGAATACGCTAAAAGCTTTCAAGTTTGGTGAGTTCTTCATATTCATCACTAGCTCACTCGTATCGCAACGCAACTATCGGATCCACTCTGGTAGCGCGTCGCGCCGGAAGGTAAGCAGCAAGTAAGGTCACCAGTGACAAGAGGAACACAACCGCTCCAAAGGTCGTAGGATCCTTGGTGTTAACTTCGAAGAGCATCGTCGATAGGAATCGGGTCAGTGCTAAAGCCACGACCAGCCCAATAGCACTTCCCGTAACCATCAAGGCTAAAGCTTGCTTGAGCACAAGCTTCAGAATGTCACTGCGTTCCGCGCCCAAAGCGATGCGAATACCTAGTTCAGTGGTTCTCTGTTGCACCGAATAAGAAATGACTCCATAAATGCCGATTAACGCCAATAAAAGCGCGACGCATGCAAATCCAAAAATCAAAAAGCCTGGTCCCCGACGCATGACGGTTGCCGGGCGATTGGCGATGTGGTGTTCCATACTCTCAACGTGATATAGAAACAGATCTGAATCCAATGCCTTGAGTTCCTGTCGAGCTGCGTTCACCAAACTTGTGTGGTCACCTGAACTGCGAACGACAAAGCTAGTCGCCAAATCACCGTCCTGAAGAAGTGGGAAATAAGCGACCGGCGTGATCGCCCCGTCTTGAGGCCCTACCTTTTCGTCTCCCGCAACACCTACGACTTCCAGTGCATTATCGAGAAAAGGAAACTTCAGACGCTTTCCGACCGGATTACCGCTGAAGACCTGTTGAGCAAGAGTGTGATTGACAATCAAAACGGGAGGCGATTGCGGGTTGTCCGACTCTGTAAAGTTGCGACCATACAACAACGGAATTTCCATTGCGTGGAAGTAGCCGTAGCTGACTGTCCGAAGATTGACACGGGGTTCCTGGCCTGGTTGAAAGGCTCGTTCACCTTCAATCTGAAAACTTCCGGTGGTCCCACCTACCAACGGAAGTTTGTTTACCGCTCCTGCTCCTTTTACGCCAGGCAAACTTTCCAGACGCGTAAAATACTGCTGGTAAAACAAACCGGCTTTATCAGCGGATTGATACCTGGCCGCAGGTAGTGATAATTGAAACGTGATCACGTTCTGGGGATTGAAACCAGGATTCACCTGCATCAGCCGCCACAAACTTCTCAGCATCAAACCTGCGCCGATCAGCAGCACCATGGCCAGCGCGATCTCGGCAACACTCAACAACTTTCGAATGCGATTACCACCGTCGCCGGCACTTCGCTTTCCTCCCCTGAGCAAGGTATGTATGTCTGTATTTGAGGTTCGTAACCCCGGCACCACACCAAAAACGATTCCAGTCAACAACGAGATCGTGGCTGTAAATGCGAGTGCTCTCGAGTCAATAGAGAGACTTTGTTCAAAGTTTCGTTGGAGGGCTGGAATTGCTGCGAGAACCAAGTCGACACCCCACCTGACGAGCAAAAGTCCAAAGAGACCGCCAAGCGACGCGAGGACCACGGTTTCAGTCAAGAGTTGACGCACTAGGCGCCAGCGGGTTGCTCCCAGTGCCAAACGAATCGCGATTTCCTGATGGCGAGCAGTCGACCGGACCAGCAAGAGATTTGCTACGTTGGAACAGGCGATGAGTAACACAAACGCAACTGAGCCAAGCAAAACGAACAACAGTGGCCTTATCGGGCCAACTATCTGTTCTCGAAGAGGAACGACTTTTATGACAGCGCCCTTGTGATACTGCGGATCTACATTCTGGAATTGTGTAGCTACAGCAACTGCCCCCGAATTCGCTTGTTGGACGGTGACGTCCGGCTTGAGTCGGGCAACGACATTCAACCAATGCTGATAACGGCGTGATACTTCCTCGTTCGAGGGAGTGAGTGGAATCCATAATTCGGCGTCAGCCACCGGTGCAAATTTGAATCGCTCGGGTAAAATGCCAAGTACGAGGCAGTCAATCCCATTGAGATTGATCGGCTTTCCGAGAATTGATCGATCTCCACCGAATCGTCGCTGCCAAAAACCATCACTTAAGACAACTAAACCAGCAACCCCAGATCGATCATCATCTGTGCTGAACGTACGACCGAGCTCCGCCTCAACGCCTAGCAAGGTAAAAAAGTTTGACGTGACACGTACGGCCTGCCTTCGCTCTTTTGCGTCGCCGTAACTTAACGTAACGTTGCGGTCGCTGTAACCCCCCACGTCTTCAAACAAACGGTCTTGTTGTTTCAGGTCTAGATAATCAGGATAGGAATATTCTCTTTGAACACTTTGATCTTTCTGATTTGTCTCCCACAAATGAACCAGGCGTTCAGGCTCTCTGTATGGCAGCGATCGAAGCAGACTGGCGTCGACGACAGTAAAAATCGCAGTATTCGCGCCGATGCCCAGTCCGAGCGTCACGATGACGGCCGCACTAAATGCACGATTCTTTAACACTGAGCGAAATGCGAAACGTAGGTCTTTGACTAGGCTTTCCATCATTAATCCGAATCCTGAGTCATTGCCGATTGCCGATTTGAATGTCCGATATGCTTTAGCTTGTCGTTGTCGCCACCTGGCGTCATATAGTGATCTTTTGCGCGTCCGATCGTGTGGCTACGACAAGCTAAAGCATATCGGACATTCAAATCGGCAATTGGCAATTGGCAATCTGCAATGGCCTTCACTCATATCTCAAAGCTTCGAGCGGATTGACCTTGGTCGCTCTTCGCGCCGGCACATAACACGCAAGTAACGCAACTGCGACTAACAAGAGCGAAACTAAAATAAACGTCAGCGGATCCGTTGCGCTGACCCCATACAAGACACTTGTGATCGCACGCGTCACCAGGTAAGCACCAAGCAATCCAATGACACCCCCCATAATCGTCAACTTCACCCCGTGACTTAGCACGAGCTTCAAGACGTCGCCCAATTGCGCACCGAGTGCCATCCGAATTCCAATCTCGCGAGTACGCTGCGCAACAGCGTAAGAAGTGATTCCATAAATACCGATGGCGCAAAGCAAAAGCGCAACCAGTGCAAAAACACCGAGAACAGTTGCTGCAATACGTGCTGGAAATAACGAGAATCGCATGTGTTCCTTCAACGTCTTCACGTCAAATAGAGGAAGATTTGGATCAAGGGTCTGCACTTCTTGTCGGACGCTTCCAAGCATCGCCTCTGCCGCGCCTTCCGTTCGCACGATCAGAATTGCGCTTGACGAATAATTCTGACTCATTGGCGTCCAAACAAACGATCTCGGTTCTTCGGCAATATTGAAATACTTGCCGTCTCCGGCAACGCCCACTATGCGAACAAATGGGCCGCCAGTCCCGGTGAAACTGAACCGACGATTGAGAACTTCAGCAGATGATTTGGCAAAAGGCATCAATCGCTTGATGAAGGTTTCGTTAACGACGGCCACGGCTTCAGTGTTGGATGTGTCTTGATCGGAAAACTCGCGACCTTGCATTAGTGGCGTCGCCATAGTCTCGAAGTAACGCGGTCCAACCGAGCCCGTCATCGCAGTAGGCACATTAGCGCCCCGTTCAGCAGGCTGGCCCTCAATATAGACGGAGTTGCTGTTGTAGTTGAGGCCTAGTGGAATGGAATTCGTGATCGCGGCTGATCTGACGCCGGGACTTGACTGAACACGTTCGACAACTCGGCGATAAAACTCTTGCCCGCGAGGTTGGTCATAGCCCTGGAGTCCGACGTCGAACGACATCATCAAGGCGTTTTGCGTTTTGAATCCAGGATTCATCGTCTGCAGCTGCTGGAGCGTTCGAACAACCAATCCCGCAGCAATCAAAACGACTAGCGACAACGCAATCTGGGCCACGACCAAACCGCTTCGCAATCGAGTACGGCTCGCACCTCCCTGGGCGGCATTATCTTTGAGGGATTTCAATAAACTGGGACGTGTGGCTTGGAGTGCAGGTGCAAGTCCAAAAACTGCGCCCGTGATCACGGAAACAGCGAGTGAAAAAATCAGAACACGCCAATCAATACTGACGTCGAGTGCTAACGGAAAGTCGATGGGCGGTTTGAAACCAAGTAACACCCTGATGATCCAAATCGCGAGAAACAATCCGCCAACGCCGCCACACAAAGAAAGCAAGACACTCTCGGTGAGCAGCTGTCGAATTAAGCGAAACCGATTAGCACCCATAGCCAGGCGAATCGCGATCTCGCGGCGTCGATCGTTCGCACGCGCCAGCAATAGTCCGGCTAAGTTTGTGCAGGTCACTAAGAGGACAAGTGCAACCGAGGCCATTAATATCCAGGTAAAACTGACTACTGCATCTCGCAATTCGGGAAGAATAAACCCAGTCGGCACGACCTTGATGGCTTGTCCTTCGTTATCGTTTGGGTACACCTTTGCAAGCTGCAGCGCCAGAAGGTTCAAAGAAGCTTCAGCTTGTCGTGCGTTAACTCCGGCTTTGAGTCGTCCAACTCCGAAGAAATTGTTCGAGCTCCGATTGTCGAGCCAGGTTGCTCCTGGTTCTGCCCACTCCATCATCGAGGCCGGTACCCAAATCTCAGGTGAATAAACAAACTCAGTTCCTTTAAAGCCTTCTGGTGCTATGCCAATCACTTTGAATTGGTGATTGTTCAAGAGCAAATCTTTGCCAACGAGATCCGGATCTCCTCCAAAACGTTGTTGCCACGAGTCGTAACTAACAACGATTACTGGATGCGTAAGCTTTGTGCGATCTTCTTCCGGTAAGAATGTGCGTCCCTTGATCGCTTTGACACCGAGAACATCGAAATAGTTTCCCGAGACTTCGAAACCCCAAACGCGTTCGTTAGCGCCGGAGCGACTCATGCTCAACGGTACAAAGCGATAAATAAGCAGGCCAGCCAATGCTTGATTCTGGTCACGGAAGTCGACGTAGTTCGGATGGGAAAACGCCTGCATCGAGTCGTCTTTTCCCCGCACGGCAATAGAGACGATCTGGTCTGGCCGCTCAACCGGAAGCGATCGTAACAGTACCGTGTTCACCAAACTGAAGATGGCAGTGTTTGCACCGATGCCGAGCGCAAGGGTGATGACGGCGACAACCACAAAACCCGGGCGCTTGATCAAACTGCGGAATGCGTAACGAATGTCCTTGATTAGGTTATCCATAACTTTCTTTCAGATTGCAGATTGCAGATTTAAAGAGACTTGAGATCAGCGAACACATCGCATCACGCAATCTTCAATTTGCAATCTGAAATCTGCAATTCACTCATTCATACCGCAGCGCTACCAACGGGTCGACCTTCGTCGCTCTGCGCGCCGGGAGGTATGAAGCGATGAAGGCAACAATCGTCAGCAAGGCCGGTACGACTAGAAACGTTGTTATGTCGTAGCCGCTTATCCCAATCAATAGCGACGAAACGACCTTTGCGAGCGCAAGCGATAACAACAGTCCAATACAAGCGCCAATGAACGCGAGTCGCATTCCCTGACTCGTTATCATCTTTAATACGTCCATGTGGTTCGCTCCCAAAGCCATTCGAATTCCGACTTCCTTTGTCCTTTGTGAAACCACGTAGGCCATGACGCTGTAGAGTCCTACCGAACTCAACAACAGAGCGAGAATGCCAAATGCAAGCGACAACGTCGCGGCCATGTTTGGCGCCCAAAGCGCCCAGGTCATGTGTTCGGGCATCGTCTTGACGCCAGACAAGGGCACGCTGCGATCGATTGATAGCAATTCAGATCGAATTGCGCCGACGAAACTACGCGGATCGCCATTCGTTCGGACGACTAGAGTCATGCCGCCCGGACGCCTTTGACTGATTGGGAAGTACATAAACGACCTCGGATCTTCGGCGAGCGTTCGGTACTTGCCAGTTCTGACCACACCGACCACTTCGATAACGTCTTGATTGTCGGTCCCAATGACGATGCGCTTGCCTACAGCAGTTTCACCAGGCCAGAGCACCTGCGCCATTCGTTGATTGACGATCACTACACGCTGACCATTGGTCTTGTCGCGCGCATCAAAATTCCGACCATCAACGAAGCCAATCTGCATTGCATTGAAGTACCCGGGACTTACCACGTTTGTCATGACGCTTCGCCCGGAGCTACCGCGCGGCAACGTTTCGCCCTCTTTCAAGACTGGGCCATTCGAGTTTGAACTATCACCAAGAGGAATGAGCCGTGCCACTCCAGTTCCCAAAACGCCAGGTATATCGGCCACGCGTTCGACCGCTTGTTGATAAAAATTTCTCGCTCGATCGTTGTCATAACCGACGAGTTGAGTATTTAAGGTCATCAACAACGCGTTCCTTGCATCGAACCCCGGATCCATCTGCTGCGCTCTCCGAAAACTCTTAATAAAAAGACCTCCACAAACCAGGACCATGAGCGATAGGGCCACCTGAGCAACCACAAGCGAGTTCCGAAGAGTTATGCGCCGGGTTTTTCCTTTTTGCTGAACCTCAGCACCGCCTTTTAGAACTGGAACGAGTTCGGGGTTCGAAGAATTCCAGGCTGGTGCTAACCCGAAAATGATTCCGCATCCCAAAGCAACTGCGAGAGTGAAAACCAATGCGCGTGAGTCGAGTGCGAAGAAACTCTCTACGATGTTGTATTGCAAGACCGGGATAAAACCTTCCATCAGGTGAGTCATCCAGTAAGCGAGTAACAAACCTAAGCCACCGCCTAACAGAGAAAGGAGTAGACTTTCAGTCAGCAACTGTCGAACGAGACGTGCCCGACTCGCTCCGAGCGCGAGGCGGATGCCGATCTCTTTTCGACGCGATGCTGCTCGTGCGAGTAAGAGGTTTGCGACATTCGCGCATGCTATCAGCAAAACAAGACCAACGATTGCCATGGCCACCGCACTGGCGCTCTTAAAAATGACGGCCGACTCTTCCCAGCGGCCGTCAAGCTCCGTCAATACGCGAGCCTGCGTCGAGCTTGCTCGGTCGTTCGGATATGCCTGATTCAATCTAGCGGCGATTGCATTGATGTTGGCCGTTGCCTGGGCTAGTGACACTCCTGGCTTTAATCTTCCGATCACATTCATCCAATGGCTATCGCGAGAAGTCAGCCAACCAGAAACCCCACGTAGCTCTTCAACCATCGCCATGGGGACCCAGAAATCCATCGACAATCCAAATTTCGAACCTTTAAAGAATTTCGGCGTAACGCCAATGACCTGGTACTGGCGATTATTTAAGCGCACGGTCTGACCGACGATATTTGGATCGGAAGCAAGCCGTCGTTCCCACAAGCTATGGCCCAACACGACAACCGGATTAGCTCCAGGCGCGCCATCTTCTTCGGGTAGGAACGAACGCCCCATGAAAGGCTTGACTTGAAGCACATCAAAATAGTTCCCGCTAACTGCCTGGCCCCAAATCACATCGCTCTGATCCTGCGTGTCAAGCGCGACCTGAAGCATGTCCTCACCCGCTAGTCCGGCAAATGAGGTGCTTTGGTTTCGATACTCCACGAAATCCGGATATGACAGTTCATCGCCGAGATTTCCATCTTCAGCAACCTCGAGGGGGCGTACGAGTTGCTCTGGTTCCGGAACAGGAAGCTCGCGAAAGACGAATGCGTTAACACCACTGAATATGGCAGTGTTGGCACCGATTCCAAGCGCGAGTGTTAAGACCGCAACCAAAGTTACGCCCGGCGTCTTGGTTAACATTCGCACTGCATAGCGGAGGTCCTTTAGAAGATTGTTCATGGCTTCCTGTTTTTCCGGTTTTGATCTCAGATCTCAGATCTCAAACCTGAGAATCATTTGCGATGTCGAAAAGAATCTACTATTTCAGATCTAAGATCTAAGATCTGAGATTTGAGATCCGAGATCTGACTTCTGAGATTTACTGATCCCGCAACGCCACTAGCGGATCGACTCTCGTTGCCCGGCGGGCAGGTAGATAACAAGCCACCAGGGCAACCAGACCCAGCATCATCGCAACAAGTACAAACGTCCTCGGATCGGTTGCTCTTACTTCGAATAGTAATGTTGTCAGCAGACGCGTGAGCATTAACGCGATTGCAATGCCAACAGTGACCCCGAGCATGGCTACACGCATACCGTGCCCAAGAATCATTTTCAGCACGTCGCGACGCTTTGCTCCTAAAGCCATACGAATCCCAATCTCTCTTGTTCGCTCGCTGACTGAAAAAGATATGATGCCGTAGATACCAACCATCGCCAGGGCTAGCGCGACGAAGGCCAATGCCCCAATCAACGACATTACAAACCGGCGAGGTGCTATGGAACTACCTACCAGTCTTTCCATCGGCTCGATCGCGTAGACGGGTTGTTGAGAATCAATAGCCACCAGGCTTTTGCGCACGGCAGCGGTCAAACTCGCGACGTCTGTATTTGTCTTAATCACAAATGCCATTCGCGGCCACGACTCGAGATCCTGGCGAAAGTCGATAAAAGCACAGGGAACCGGGGCCTCCGTCAGACTCGCATGGCGAATGTTGCCAACAATCCCGACAATCGTCCGCCACGACGTGTCCTTCGAACTCTCGCCAATTGCCATTCGTCTTCCCACCGGATCTTCGTTTGGCCAGTACTGGCGGGCCATTGCTTCATTGATCACTATCACTCGCGGCGCAGTTTCAGTGTCGTCAGCGGCGAATCCACGCCCGTGAATAATGGGAACATCAAGCGTCGAAAAATAATCACGATTGATTACCTGATAATCCATCGAGACATTTTCGTCAGGCTTCGGATCGGGTCGACCTTCAACCTTGAAACCGCGATTCATGCTCGACCCGCTCAACGGCAAATTCATTACCATCCCTACGGAAACCGCGCCTGGCAGATTCTGCAGTTGCTCGATAGCCTGCGAATAGAACTGCACGCGACTCTTCGCATCAGGATATTTGCTCGCCGCAGGCGCTATCTTCGCTGTGAGAACTTGTTCGCTATTAAAACCGGGGTCCAAACGGGTTACTCGAACGTAGCTCGAAACCAGAAGGCCAGCTCCAACCAGTAATACCTGAGCGAGCGCTAGCTCCGTTACGATAAGCATGTTCCGTGCGCAACGCTGCTGTTTCCCTTCACTCGCCTTCGATCCAGCATCTTTTAGTGATTGGTTCAGAGATCCGCTGCTTACGTGTAACGCGGGCCACAAACCGAAGATGATTCCGGTAAACATCGACACTAGTAATGTAAAACTTAGTAAGCGTAGATCGACGTTCGCTTCATTAAGTCGCGGGATATCCCCTGGACTTAGTTTGACGAATAAATCGACCACCCAAATAGAAAGTCCCAGACCAGCCAAACCACCTAGCAAACTTAACACGACGCTTTCTGTCAGGAGTTGTCTAATTAAACGCAAACGGCTGGCACCAACAGCTCGTCGAATGGCAAATTCGCGATCGCGCTGCGTGGCGCGCGCCAATAGCAAACTGGCCACATTCGTGCAGGCAATCACCAAAACCAGCGCCACGGCACCGAGCAAAATCGACAGCAGCGTTTTGACGTTGCCAACGATCTGGGTGTGGAGTGAGATCACATTGGATCCCAGACCGCCGTTGGTATCTGGAAAGTCGTGCTCGAGTCGCCGAGAGATTCCCGCGATGTCCGACTGCGCTTGAGCGAGTGTCACACCCGATTTGAGTCTGCCAACAACGCTAAGGAAGTGTGCGTCCCGTTCATGACTCCAATCGTTCTTCGGAAATTGAGAAATCAAACTCATCGACACTGCATTGTGGTCACGGCCCAGGACCCAAACGTCCGATTGAACCGGATACTTGAAGCCCACAGGCATGACTCCCACAACGGTGTAGGAAGACTCATCGATTGTGATTGCTTTACCCAGGAGGGCTTTGTCGCTTCCGAAGCGTCGCTGCCACAGACCATCGCTGATAATTGCAATCCGGCGATCCGAGTGTTCATCATCCTGGGGTTGAAATGTGCGCCCGAGTTGAGCCGAAACGCCCAACGTACTCATCAGATTCGAAGTCACCGTAGATCCGTTGATTCGTTCGGGTTCACCTTCCCCGGTTAGGTTGAAGTTCCCGTAAAAGGTCGCCGCCATGTCGCTGAACATCGAATTTTGCCATCGCCAGTCGTTGTAGTTTCCGGGCGCGACTGAGCGCTTGTCATTTCCCGCAACGGTTTCCCAAACCACCACCAGTCGATCGGGGTCGACATAGGGCAAAGGACGAAGCACTACTGCATTGAGCACACTGAAGATTGCCGTGTTGGCTCCAATGCCGAGCGCTAGAGTTAACACTGCTACGGCTGCCAAGAAGGGGTTCTTGAGGAGAAGGCGAAAGGCGAAGCGTAGGTCTTTGTCCATAGTGCTTTGTGCTTGTGCTTTGAACTTTGTGCTTTGTTACGACGGACAAAGAACAAGCTCAAAGCACAAAAAACGTTTTTCCCCTCATTCGTACCTCAACGCGACGAGTGGATCGACCCTCGTGGCTCGCCGTGCCGGGATGTAGCATGCGAGGAATGCAACGCTACTTAGTGCCAATGTCACAAACCCAAACGTCAACGTGTCAGTCGGTTTGATACCGAATAGCAACCCAACCAAAAGTCTAGTCAGCGCGTACGCGCCTGAAAGTCCAATCAACTCGCCAATCAGAACGAAGGTCATTCCCTGCCTCAAAACGAGTTGCAATACATCCGGCACTCGTGCGCCAAGTGCTATCCGGATACCAAGCTCACGTGTGCGCTGAGACACCGCATAAGAAATGACACCATAGAGCCCTCCTATCGCGAGAAGCAGGGCAACGCCCGCAAAGACTGCTAACAACGCCGAGATAAATTTCTGTTGACTAATCGAGTTGGTGATCATCCGGTCAAGTGTACGGACGCTTTGCAACGGCAATTCGTTATCGATCTCGAATACTTTCGACCGAATGCCTGGCACCAATGAATTCGGTTCAACGGACGTGCGGACCACCAGCGTCATAAACTGGCTGGGCGCCTGTGCAAATGGCTCGTATGCGTGAGGCTGTGTTTCCCGGTTAAGACCCTTTTGTTTCACATCACCAACGACACCAACTATTTCGCGAAACGCTTCGGGTCCGGTCGTAACGTTGATCCTTTTACCGATTGGGTTTTCGTTAACAAAAAAACGCTTTGCAAAACTCTCACTTACTATTGCTACTCTGACAGAGTTCGCGATGTCCCCGTCGTTGAAGGTGCGACCAGTCAGCAAAGGGATTCCCATCGCTTTGAAATAGTCAGGTGAAACGGACGAGTAATTTGTTTGAGGTAACTTACTATCAGGTTCGCGCGGACGCCCTTCGATGTAGATACCGGTTGGAAGATCGTGAATTACGGGTAAGATTCTCGCGACCCCGACGGCCTCGACACCAGGAAGAACTGCCGTCTGTTGCAGCAACTGCTGACTAAATGCTGCAACCTTTTGATCGTCTGAATACTTTTTCTCTGAGAGTTGAAGCGTGACAGCGAGTGCATTGTTATAGTTGAATCCGGGATCGACGTTTCGCAAACGCCAAACAGTACGTATCAAGAGACCGCTACCCACTAGTAATACCAATGCAATCGCAACCTCAGTGACTATTAACAGATTGCCAAGACGACGTTGGACGACGCCTCGGTTTCCTTCACTGCCTGTGTTTTTGAGTGTCGAGTTGGGATCAAACTTGACTATCTCAAATGCCGGCGCCAACCCGAAGATGATCCCGCTCAGCAGAGTGATTACAAGCGTGAAAAGAAGTGCGCGACCATCGATTCTTGCCGCCGAGATACGCGGCAAGTCTGCTGGCGCTAGTGCAAGAACCACTTTCAGTCCCGAGCTCGCCAGTGGCCACGCAATCAATCCTCCGAGGAGTGCCAGGATCACACTTTCGGTAACGAGTTGGCGCACAATACGCAGACGTCCGGCACCCAGGGCGGCTCGAATGGCCATTTCTCGTTGACGTGTTACGGCGCGTGCCAACATAAGATTCATAACATTCGCGCAGGCGATGAGTAGCACCAGACCGACTGCACTAAAGAGCACCCAAAGAATTTTCTTCGTATCGCCAACAACAAAATCGAGGAGCGGAGTAACGCGAACACTCCAACCCAAATTCGCATCAGGGTATTGTTCCGCAAGTCTTGTTGCTATCGTGCTCAGCTCACCGCGGGCCTGCTCGACTGATATGTCACTCTTGAGGCGTCCAATCACGTCAATGTAGTGAGCCTGATGCAGCGACTTCTCGGAGTCTTTGAAGGCAATCGGGGTCCACAGTTCTCTCTCTCTTTGATCCGGCAAGCGAAATGTCGAGGGCATGACGCCAACTACGGTGAAGCTTTCACCGCTTATTTTCAGTGCCTTGCCGATCACGCTCGTCTCGCTGCCGAACCTGCGTCGCCAAAGACTCTCACCAATTATGACGACCTTCTCATGTCCCACCTGTTCCTCCTCAGCCAAAAAATCTCGGCCAAGGATCGGTTGCGCTCCCAACATCTTGAACATACCCACCGACACGCGACCGGCTAACAATCTTTCCGGAGCGCCTTCACCAGTGAGGTTGTAGGAAACAGTGCGATAAGCCTCGAGTGCGGAGAACACTGTCGTTTGTTTTTGCCACTCGGCAAAGTTCCCCGGTGCCACCTGACTGTCTGGCTGCTTCGACAGGTTTGAATCACGCAAAGCTACAAGTCGATCCGAATCGGGATACGGAAGCGGTTGAAGTAAAACTCCATTCACAACACTGAAGATCGCCGTGTTTGCGGCAATCCCTAGGGCGAGCATGAGGATGACCATCGCCGCAAAACCAGGCCGCTTTAGTAGAACGCGAAAGGCGTAACGGATGTCTTTAAGTAAGGTGTCCATCAGTTCAGTGTCGATTTCCGATTGCCGATTGCCGATTTGAATGTCCGATATGCTTTAGCTTGTCGTGGTGACCGCCCAAGTCCTTCAGAGTATTTGGTGATGCGACACGACAAGCTAAAGCATATCGGACATTCAAAATTGGCAATCGGAAATCGACAATGTTTTTATTCACACCGCAACGCATCTATCGGATCCACCTTGGTCGCTCGGCGCGCTGGCAAATAGCTAGCGAACAATCCCACCAAGCCCAGAACAATTGCGGCGGCGACAAACGTCAATGGATCTTTTGTGGTGACGCCAAACAACAGACTCTGCACCAATCGCGTCAGCGCAAGTGCTCCCGCCAGTCCTATTACCAACCCCACGAGAATCAAGAGCGTTCCCTGCTTCACGACCAGGGTGAGCACATCCCGTGTCTGCGCTCCAAGGGCCAATCGAATCCCAATCTCATTGGTACGTTGAGCGACTGAGTAACTCATTACTCCATAGAGACCTACACTGGTCAGCACCAGTGCCACTGCTGCGAAGATCGAAAGCAAAGTAGTACTGAACCGCGGTGCCGCAACAGATGAAGCGATGTATTCATCCATGGTCTTTACACTAAACACGGGAACATCCTTATCGATGGCCCCAACCTCTTTTGTCATTGCCGAAATCAGAGAATGCGGATCACCAGTCGTCCTGGCCACGACCGCCAGCTGCGTCAGCGGTATCTGGGTTTCGGGTAGGTAGTACGCAGCTCTCGATTCCGTGTTCAAACCTTGATTTCTAACGTTGCCCACAACGCCAACAATTTCGCGCATGACCGCCTTCTCATTGTCGTAAGTGGTTATGCCCGGTTGAATTCGTTTGCCGATTGGGTCCTCCCCCGGGAAAAATTGGTTGGCAAACTGCTCCGAGACGATGATCACCTGGGCAGACTTGTGCTCATCATGGTCGTTGAAATCGCGGCCGTTGATAATCGGTATACCCATCGTCTTGAAGTAGTCGACATCGATAATGAAAACCTCGCCAGACGGTTCATCTTTCTTCGCGACCGGACGGCCATCGATCTTAAAAGAGATGCTGAATCGATCACCGCTCAGTGGTAATGGCATAACAGCGCTCGCCGCTTGCACCCCCGGCAGTGTTTGAATCCGCGACTTGAGTTCCTTGTAAAACTGACCCTGCTTTTCACCGTCGTACTTCACGTCGGGCAACGAGACATTGAAAGTCAGCACGTTGTGGGGTTGCAGACCTGAATCTACCCGTTGCAGCCGCCATAGACTTTGAATAAGTAGTCCAGCGCCAACAAGCAATATGACGGCTATCGCCAGCTCGCTAACCACCAGCGTGCTGCGCATCAGATTCCGACGTGCGCCAGAGCCGCCACCTCGGCCTCCTTCTTTTAGTGAATCAGTAAGGTCTGTCTTTGATGACTGGAAGGCCGGAACCAAACCAAACACGACTCCAGTCAGCACCGAGAGACCAACTGTGAACAGAAGAACTCTCCGGTCCAAACCAATCTGAACTGCGCGAGGGATGTCTTCCTTGCCGAGCGCAACCAGTAGATCCGACCACCAGACAGCAAGCCCCAAACCGACGCCGCCGCCAACGAGTGAGAGCAATACACTTTCAGTCAACAACTGCCGCACGATTCGAAATCGATTCGCACCTAGCGCCGAACGAATGGCCATCTCCTTGTAACGACTGGTGGCGCGTGCGAGAAGTAGATTGGCCACATTCGCGCAAGCAATAAGCAGGACACAAGCAACCGCGCCCAGGAGTATCAGCAATGCCGGACGGATGTCGCCAACGATTGCGACCAGGGCTGATTCGACAAAAATTCCTCTATGGCTATTTGTATCTGGGTACCGTTGTTCGAGGCGCGTAGCAATGGTGTTCAGTTCACTTTGGGCTTGCGTCTCAGTTACTCCCGGCTTGAGTCGCGCTACGAGCCGCAGGAAGTGAGCGCCGCGTTGATTGGTCATTGGACTCGAGCCGGAAGCATCTCCAACAATAGTCGTCCAAAGTTCAACGGGATCGTTTTGAATTGGAAACTGAAAGGATCGTGGCATCACTCCAATGACCGTGTATTTGGTGCCGTCGAGAGTGATGGTTTGATTTAGCAGTGCCGGATCAGAATTAAAACGGCGTTGAAATAGGTCCTGGCTGAGTATGACGACGCGACCCCTTTCCGATGGTTTGTCGTCTCCGGGCCCAAAGCCACGTCCAAGCATCGGTGATACACCAAGCAGCGGAAGCAAATCAGACGTCACAACTGATCCTTGAAGTCGCGCCGGCTCGCCACTGCCGGTCATGATGAAGTCGCTGCTGTGGTAACAGGCGATCCGTGCAAAAACATTATTCTGATCTCGCAGATCGAAAAAGTTAGGATATGAGTAGGAACCACGAATTTGGCCGCGCTGCTGATCCGTTTCGTAAACGGCCATCAGCGAGTCAGAATCCGGGAACGGAAGCGGACGCAACAACACTCCATTCACCACACTGAAGATTGCTGTGTTGGCGCCAATACCGAGAGCCAGAGCGATGGTGGCGACGATGCTGATGCTTGGTGATTTGAGTAGCATCCGAATTCCGTAGCGGATGTCTTGGAGTAGTGTTTCCATAAGAGTTCTTTTCGATTGTTAATCCTTGATCTATTTCAGATTTCAGATTTCAGATTGCGATTTCTCAAGCGTCCTTGCCGTTCCGAAAAGAGCAAATCTGCAATCTGCAATCTGCAATCTGAAATCTGAAATCTGCAATCTTCTTCATTCATACCGCAGCGCTACCAACGGATCCACTTTCGTCGCCCGCCTCGCCGGTAAGTAACAAGCTACAATGGCAACGACTAGCAAACCTGCAGACACCGCTGCCATCGTCACGACGCTCGTGGCCTTGACGCCGAACAACAACGTCTCGAGCACTCTTGCGAGTGCGAGTGATCCACCAACACCAACCGCGATTCCCAACAAAACCAGAACCATGCCGCGAATCATGATCAGCTTGAACACATCGCGCCGTTGCGCTCCGAGCGCAACTCGAATCCCAATCTCGCGTGTGCGGCGGGCAACAGAAAAGGTCAACACCCCATACAGGCCAAGCGCTGTCAACAATGTTGCCAGTAGCGAGAACGCCGCTGAGAGCCAGGTGACCAAACGCTCTTGGGTCAACGACTCGTCAAGCTCACCTTCCAGAGTTTTCACGTTGTAAAGCGGCAGATGTGGATCCAGAGATTTGATCTCCGAACGTAGCTGCTCAGTCACCGACAAGGGGGCAATAGATGTTTTTATGTGAAGTGCGAGATCAGATAGTCGCTTTATCTGCATCGTCGGCGTATAAAAATGCCGGTGCATCTCCTTCTTCAGGTTTATATAAGTCGCATCTTTCACCACGCCGACAATCGTTGTATCGAGTTTGTCGTCGACAGATATTCGCTTGCCCAGTGGACTCGCATTGCCGAAAAAGTAGTACGCCATTTTTTGATTGATAACGGCGACCTTAGGACTACCAACTCTGTCCTGTTCGTTTAGGTCTCGACCGGCGACAAGTGGAATGCCGAGCACCTTGAAATAGTCAGTCGATACATACGTGACATCACACCCCATGTTCTCGCCTTCACGCGGCGTGTAGCCCTCAACTTCAATAGTGTTTTGATCCCAACCTCCTGAGATTGGTGAATCGGAGGCCAAACTAGCCGAGGTCACGCCAGGGAGGGCGCGCACCTTGATTAGTAAATTGTCGTAAAAGCTATGCGATTTGTCCGGCGAGTAGCCATTCAGAGCAGGGTTAATGCTTGCGAGCAGCACATTCTCTTTTGCAAAGCCTGTATCGAACGAACGAAGATTCTGCAGAGTGCGAATAAGCAACGCTGCACTAACCAACAGCGGGAGCGATAACGCCACCTGGGCGAGGATCAATCCACTTCGCAGACTGAAAAGCTTTCCGGCCGCGGTGAAACTTCGCGACTCAACGCGCAACCCCGGGGTAAACGAGTAACGCGCTGCTTGAATTGCCGGCGCCAAACTGAAAGCGATGCCAACAATGAAGGAGACGGCCACAACGAAACCATAGAAGCGCCAGCCAAAAGGCGCATCGAGGTTGGCCCGAAAGTCAGTCGGAATGAAGGCAAGTAATCCGGCTTTCAGCCACGATGCCACAAAGGCTCCTGCCAGACCTCCCAGCAACGAAAACACGAGACCTTCGGTTAGCCATTGACGCAAGAGACGCATTCGTCCCGCGCCAAGAGCTAAACGAACCGCGATCTCCTGTGCACGGATCGTGGCGCGAGCCATCATCAGATTTGTGAGATTTGCACAGAGAATGAGCAGGACCACAAAGGTCGCACCAAACAGCAGAAGCAATGAGGTTCGCAATTCTTTCTGCACCGATTGCAGGCCCTGCGCCCCTGGTTGAAGTGCCATCTTGCGCGCGAGAAATTGTTCGCGATCGTAGGTTGTGAAGTCTGCCGGGAGCTGCTGCGCTTCTGATTCGCGCAACTGGTGATAAAGAACATCAATTGAGGCCTGTGCCTGGGCCGGAGTTACTTCGGTCTTACGTCGGGCCATCAATGTCAGCCACTGGTGTCGTCGACTTTTTAGACGAGTTGGTGGATACGGATTGAAGACGGAGGTCATCATCATCGGCACGCGCACGTCGGGATCGTTTGACAGGCTCATCCCGTAAAACCCTGGTGGAGTGACTCCAATAACCTCGAGCGGGTGTTCGTTGACCAGGATCGTTTTACCAACGATTTCCCGATCCTTCGCAAAGCGTCTATTCCAAAATGCGTAACTCAGAACCGCGACCGGATGCGCCCCAGGCGTAATGTCATCTTCCTGGGTGAACAGACGACCAACCCATGGTCGAACTCCCAAAACTTGAAAGAAGTTGCCGCTAACGAGTTCTCCCCGGACTCGCTCATTCTGGTCGGCATAACTAACGTTCATCTGGGCGCCACCACGCAAGATGACGCCTGAGAACACATCGTTCTTGTCCCGTAAATCCTGATACATCGGGTAAGAGAAAGAGCTATCGAAGTCGGCTCCCTCCTTTGGGTCGTACGACGACAACACGACGAGTTCATCAGGACGCTCGACTGGCAAAGTCTGGAGCAACACCTTGTCTGTCAATGAAAAGATTGCCGCGTTCGCGCCGATGCCCAGCGCCAGTGTGATCACGACCACTCCAGCGAAGCCTGGGTTCTTAACCAGCATCCGAAGTGCGTAACGGATGTCTGTGAGTAGGGTGTTCATGGTTTATTTCAGATTGAAGATTTCAGATTTTCAGATTGCTGACCTGAAGACATTTTGAGCGCTGATTACTGTGATTTCGGCGCTCGGAACAAATCTGCAATCTGCAATCTTCAATCTTCAATCTGCAATCTCCTCATTCGTATCTCAACGCGATTAATGGGTTCACGCGCGAGGCTCTTCGCGCAGGGAGATAACCGGCGGTAATAGCGACTCCAATCAAGATAATCACCGCCGCAATGAACGTTGTCGGATCTCCCGAACTCAAACCGTAAAGCTGGCTCGAAATCAGTCGTGTCGCCAAAAAAGCTGCCGGCACTCCAATGAGTAATCCACCTATGACCAACAAAACTGTCTCGCGTAGGACCATCATCAGAATGCTCTTGCTCCCTGCACCCAGCGCCATTCGAATTCCGATCTCATTGGTACGACGCGTGACGTTGTGAGCCATCACGCCGTAGAGACCAACGGAAGCAAGCAACAACGCAAGCGCACCGAAGAAACTAACTAGCTGCGCGATTAAGCGGTCCTGGTTCATCGTCTCGCGCACTTGATCGTTAAGACTCGTAACACCGAAGATCGGCGTTCTCTCGTCTACCTGTGCGATCGCGGCGCGTACCGCTGGAGCAAGGTCCAATGGATTCGAGTTTGTGCGAATCTGAAGAGTCGCTGTGTAAGCTGCCTCATCCTGTACCTGCAAAATCGGGCGATAGACCGCGGGTTCAGCAGTCCCGCGAGCGTTGTTCCATTTCAGGTTTGGAAGGACACCAACTATCTCCAGCGAATCGTCTTTGTTTTCGAGATCATCAAAACTAATCGTCTTTCCTACTGGGTTCTGATTTCCGAAAAAGCGATCCGCAAACTCCTTGTTGACGACCGCAATTCTCTGAGAAGCAGGCGTATCACGTGATCCAATTTCACGACCCTGTAAGAGCGAGAGTCCTAGCGAATCAGCGTAGTTAGGACCAATAAGCAAGTCTTGAACGTCCATATTCTCGTTTTTTTGTGGTGTGTAACCGGGGATAGAAATCGTGCTGTCTCTATTGGACCCGCCCATTGGTGAATAAGTGGCGAGACTGACGGAACGAATTCCCGACAACGTACTCAATCTATCGAGCATTTGCCGGTACAGTGCGCTGAGGTCTGCAGGTTTAAACCCGGCAAGGCGCGGATCGATTCGCACAAGCAAAACATTGGCCTTTTCAAACCCGATGTCCTCGTTCTGAAGTTTCAGCAAACTGCGCGCAAACAACCCCGCGCCCGTCAGCAATACCATCGACATACCTATCTGCATCACAACCAAAGCCGACGAGAAACTCCATCGCAATCGACCTCCACCGTTGCGAGTCTTGGCTTTCATTGCCGAAGCCAAATCGGTTTTACTGGCACGTATTGCTGGAACCAATCCGAAAAGCACTCCTGAAATCATTGACACTCCTACGGTAAAACCAAGGACCATTAGATCGGGCTTGGTATTAAGCGGCGAGTCCTTAGCCACGAGGTTAACAAGTAATGTCACGCCCCAAACCGAGACGAATATTCCGCATACACCACCGATGATTGCGAGAAGGAGACTTTCGGTAAGCAGTTGTCGCACGATTCGGAGACGAGTCGCGCCCAACGCCATTCGCAACGACACTTCAGCCCTGCGGGCAGCGCCGCGCGACAACAGCAGACCACCGATATTCGCACACGCGATCAACAGGACCATGGCGACAATCGCCATGAGCATGTGGAGCGGTTTCGAATAGATCCTGCGCAACCCTGAAATGCCTCCGGCACCGGGAACAAGCAGAGCATATGTATTCTCGATAGCACTGCGTCGTTCATCACTCAGGCTACTTCCGGCTTGCTCTGTCAGGAATTGGCGCAGAGCAAGATTCACATCTGCCTGGGCTTGTTCCAATGGCAGACCGCTCTTCAAACGGCCCATCATCATCAACCAGTAAGCGTTGTTGTCGGTGAGAAATGAGTCGCGTAGTTCTATCTGCGGATGAAAGGCAAGAGGCAACCAGAAATCCGGAGACTGTCGCACGCGTTCGCCAAAGAACTCCGGCGGCGTGATGCCCACAATAGTGAAGTTGGTACCGTTGAGGACAAGAGACTTTCCGACGATGGAGGTGTTGCTGTTCATGGATTGGGTCCAATAGCGATTGCTCACCACAGCAACGGGCGGAGCTCCTGATTTATCGTCCTCCGGTGTCAGTACACGACCACGCATCGCGCCGACTCCGAGTACCGAAAAGTAATTCCCCGAGACCAGGTGACCGCTTGCTCGTTGTGCGCCGGCGCCGGGCAGCTCCGCATCACGCACACTCAAACGACTAAGGCCGCTGCGGAATCCCGTGATGTCCTGGAAGGAATGATGATGATCGCGAATGTACAGGTACGATGAGTAAGAGAACCGCTGCCATTGACCCACCTTTGGCGTATCAACGATTGAGGTGCCTTCACCGGTGCTGTCGCTGAAGAGAACCAGTTCCTGCGGATTATTTACGGGTAGCGATTTGAGCAACACGGCATCCACCAGGGTGAAGATCGCTGTGTTTGCGCCAATTCCGAGAGTCAACGTGATGATGGCAATAAGGGCAAACCCCGGCCTCTTCCGCAAACTCCTTATTCCATAGCGAACGTCCTTTATCAGATTGTCCATAACCTCTCGCCTTTGGTGTGGGCCTTTGGCCTTGGTCTTAAATCCGAACGAGGCCCCTCTGCGGTGAATGGAATTTTGGGGGTTTTGTCAAAGCCTTCCCATGTCGGATTTGGGATTCAGATTGCGATTTTGGGACTCGGAATTTCGGGCCCGTCAACCACCTTTTTGAATCACTCATCTGACTCAAAACAGCGAGGTTGTCCTTGTGTTAGGAAACCTCGGTCCAACTACCGGGCTAGTTCCAATGAGCAACATCATCTCGCGCAAAAATAACGACAGCACAATGGTTCGCTGTGCTCGTAATGCAACTCCAATACCTGAAAATCGTCGACGTTAAGAGATTCTTTGAGATGGGAGACGGAGCCAATAAGTCTTTGGTCTTTGTCCTTCGATCTGCGGTTCGCGATCTGAGATCTACTCGTATTTAAGCGCTATCAGAGGATCGACTTTGGTTGCGCGTCGCGCCGGGATGTAACAGGCCAATAAAGCCACCAACGCAAATACAACTGCGATCACAGTAAAGGTCAACGGGTCGGTGGCGCTTACGCCAAACAGCAGACTGGTCAGCAACCTTGTCAACACAAACGACGCAAGCAAGCCGAGCGCAATGCCGGTTGCGCTTAACACCATTCCTTGCCTGATTACCAACTTCAGAATGTCTTGAGCCTGTGCACCGAGTGCGAGTCGAATACCGAGTTCGCTGGTGCGTTCGGCGACGGTGTACGCAAGGACACCGTAAATGCCTATTCCGGCAAGCGCTACTGCAAGGGCCGAAAGCCAATTTAACAATGCGGCATTAAAACGGGGGCGAGAGAGTTGGGCGGCTACGAGTTCATCCATCGTCACGATCCGGCTAACGGCAGCCTTAGGATTTACAGCAGCAACCTCGCGGCGGACTAGCGCTATGACCTGTGCAGAAGGCAGCGTCGAACGTATGCCGAAATGATTGAGGAAGCCCCACCGCCACTGGGCGAAGGGTATATACAAATCAAGACGCGCGTCCTGCAACGCGCGGTAAGGCACGTCGCCCACTACTCCCACAATTTCCTTCCAAGGACCTTCGGATTCGAGACTGCCAAGCTTGAGACGCTTGCCGATAGCATCCGAGGCCGAACCAAAATACGTCTTCGCCAGAGTCTCGCTCACGATTGCAACGGCCTGATGTTCGAGATTGTCGTTTGGCTCAAAGCTGCGCCCAGCTTTGAGTGGAATGCCGAACGTAGTGAAGTAGTGGGGGTGAACGACTTCGAAATTCGCGTCGGGATTGCGGCGCGCTTCGTCAGTGGTCTGTCCATCGAGTGTAAAATTCCAATCCCAGCCAACCGTGCCCTCAAGCGGGCGAATCAATACTCCACTGGCTGCATCGACACCGGATTGCGCTTCGAGTCGATCTATCAATTGAGTGTACTGATCGCCTGATAGCCTTATTTGCATCGTCAACAAATTGCTCGGATCAAAACCGAGTGGCACGCGGCTGAGGTTAATGAAGCTACGTAGAATGAGCGTTGCTCCTGCGAGTAATACGAGGGTCAACGCGATCTCGCCGACGACCAGTATTCCGCGTAAGCGTCTGCTTGAGTGCGCGCCCATGAGTTTATTGCTGGTCACACTGAGTGTCTCGTTTAGATTGAAGCGGGAGACCGAGAGCGCCGGGAGCAAGCCGAAGACGGCGAGGGTAACCAACATACCGCACAGAGCGACGAGCATGGCTGCACCACTGAGCCGCACTTCTTCCAGCCGCGGAAGGTCGGCGGGTGCGATCGCGACCAGCAGGTCAACCAACCAGTATGCGACCAGCAAGCCGAAAACAGAGCCGCCTACTGCCAGCACTGCGCTTTCACTTAACAACTGGCAAATAATCCTGAAGCGACTTGCGCCCAACGCAGTCCGTATGGCGAATTCCCTGCTCCGCCTGGTTGCTCGTGCGAGCAACAGGTTCGCAATGTTCGCGGCAGCAATCAGCAGTAACAGTCCGGTCGCGGCAAAGAGTGCCCACAACGCTGGTTTTGCATTTCCGAATAGATGCGTGGCGATCGGGGTGAGCACAACGCGATGATTAGTGGCCTGTGTTTCGGGATATTGGCGGGCGAGGCGTGCAATGATCGTGTTTACCTCGGCCTCTGCTTGAGCCAGAGTGATGCCGGGTTTGAGCCGTCCGATCGTTTGCAAATAATTCGCGCCTCGATCTTGAATGCTTTCAGGAGGCACAGCGGCCAACAACGGGATCCACACGTCTATGCCTTTGGGAAACGTAAAGCTGGGTGGCATCACGCCGAGCACGGTAAAGCCGGCGTTATTCAAAGTAATGGTTTGGCCGATGACGCGCGGGTCACCACTGAAGCGGTCGCGCCATAACTGATCGCTCAACACAACTACATTTGGGCCATTAACACGGTCATCACTTTCATCAAAGACGCGACCCAAAGCAGCACGTCCGCCCAGAATCGAAAAGAAGCTGCCAGTTACTTTCGCGCTTTCGAGTTGAAGCGGTTCGCCGCGCCCGGTCAGGACGTAACCATAGCCATAGATTGTTGTCGGCATGGCGGCAAGATCGGTGAAGCTTTGGCTTTGCGTCCGCCAGTCTTTGATCTCAGCCACAGACAATTCAATGAAGGGGTTGTGAATGTTCGAGTCCTGCTTCCAGCCAACGACGACTCGATCCTGATCGGGAAAAGGCAACGGGCGAAGAAGTACTGACTGCACGACACTGAAGATTGCCGTGTTAGCTCCGATTCCTAGTGCGAGAGTCAGGACAGCAATCGCACTAAACCCTGGTTGCTTCAACAGACCCCTAATGCCGTAGCGAAGATCCTTGAGTAATGAATCCATCAAGTTATTTCAGACTGCAGATTTCAGATTGCAGATTGGCCCTTGCCCCAAGACGCTTTGTATATTTCGAAAGGTTAAAAACCATGACAATCTGCAATCTGAAATCTGCAATCTTCAATCCTTTCATTCATACCTAAGCGCTTTCAATGGATCGACTTTTGTCGCGCGCCGCGCGGGCAGAAAGCAGGCGACGAGCGCGACTATCAAGAGAATCAACGCAGTCCCGGCAAAGGTAAGCGGGTCAGTCGCTCGCACGCCGTACAACAATGTCGACAGGCTCTCAAGATACTTTGTCAATGCGTACGCACCGCCCAGACCCAATGCGATTCCAATCAGCGTTAATCTCATCCCCTCTCCGAGGATCATCTTGAGCACGTCACTTGCCCGGGCCCCCAATGCCAGCCGGATGCCCAACTCGTGCGTGCGTTGTCTAACTGTGTAGGAAATCACGCCATAGATCCCGACGGCGGCTAACAACAAAGCCAGCATCGCAAAACTCCCCAGCAAGACCAGTGTTAGTTTGCGCCGGGAAAGTGAATTGCGAAGCAATTGGTCCATGGTCCAGATCGAGTAAATGGGAAGGTCTTTGTCTACCGTGTGTATAGCCTGCTGGACCGATCCCAAAGTGGCCAGTGGATTGCCCTGCGTGCGCACAATCAACCCAAAAGAAGATCCAGGAACCTGGGAAAACGGCACATACGTTTGCATTGAGGTATCGCGTTCTACGCCGTTCAGCTTTATGTCGCTGACAACGCCGATAACTTCGCGCCACTCCTCGTCAACTTCGGGATAGCCTGGCTTGATTCTTTTGCCGATGGGGTTTTGGCCCGGCCAAATATGGCGCGACAGCGTTTCATTGATGACCGCAACCGGCACAGATTCCGGCGTGTCAGCTATACTGAACCAACGCCCGCGCTGCAGTCGAATACCCATTGTTTCAAGGTAGTCAGGGCTCACGAGCAGATAATCGGTTTCCGGCAAATCGGCGCGCGAAGGTATGGGTTGGTCAGCCGTATTAAAAACCGTACTCCAGTACGAGCCTTCGATCGGCAACGATTGCGACAACGCGACAGAACGCACACCCGGCACCGCGCGCAGTCGGGCCAGACATTCGTCATAAAAAACACGCCAGGTTTGTGGGTTGTATTTTTTGTCCGACAGCTCAAGCCGCATCGTCAACAGATTGTCAGCATCGAAACCGGGATCAACGTGCAGCAGGTTGTACATCGAACGCACCAGTAACCCCGCCCCTACCAACAGGACGAGTGACAAACCGACTTCGGCAATTAGCAACGCTTTGCGCATCCCTTCCCGCACTGCGCCCGTCGTCAGGCGTCCGCCGTCTTTCAGCGCGGATTGGAAATCGGTCCTCGATGCTCGCAAGGCCGGCAGAAAGCCAAACAGCAGACTGGTCAATGCGGCGATGCCCAGCGTAAAGAGCAATACAGTGTTGTCCAGCCCCGCGCGGCTGAGATGCGGGATTTCCGGCGGCGCCAGCATTAGGACTCCGGCCAACATCCAGCGGCCCAGCAGCAATCCGACGCCGCCGCCCATACCCGCTAACAACAAACTTTCAGTCAACATTTGGCGCACGATGCGCAAGCGCCCGGCGCCGATCGCAAGCCGCACGGCTAATTCTTTTTGACGTTCCGCCGCGCGCACCAACAGAAGATTAGCGACGTTGATGCAGGCAATAAGCAAAATGAAGCCGACTGCGCCGAGCAAGATCCACAACGAATGCCGCACGCTTTCGGACATCACGTCCTGCAACGCTTCAGCGTGCGCGCTCCTGCGAACATTTGTTTCCGGATATTCCTCGGCCAGTTGTTGCCCGAGCGACACCATTTCGCTGTTCGCCTGTTGAAGTGTTACGCCTGGTTTCAAACGAGCGATAGCATAGGTACCGCCAAAACTACTCCCGCGATCTGTCATGCCCGAATTGGGCACTAAAAAGAGCCCAAGCGGGACGTACACATCCGCCGCCTCCAAGTACTCAAAGCCCGGCGGCAACACGCCAATCACCGTGTAAGTTTCACTGGACAACAAAACAGCTTTGCCAATAACGTTAGTTGCGCCGCCATAGTGACGCTGCCAGAAACCGTGACTGAGCACGAGAGTACGCGCTGCTCCATAACGATCATCCGCTTCGGCAAACAATCGTCCGAGTTGCGGATTAACGCCGAGCAGTGAAAAGAAATTCCAGTTGACCCAACGTCCAGACAAACGCCTGGGTTGGTCTACGCCCATCAGATTGAAGGATTTACGGCCAGACAGTGCCATTCCTTCGAACGATTGCGCGCGGGTTCGCCAGTCTGCGAAGTTCGGATATGGCACGCCCTCACGTTCACCGTCATCCGATCTTTCCGCCAGCAACACCAGTCGCTCAGCGTCCGCATACGGCAAGGGACGGAGTAGTAGGGCATTTACCACACTAAAGATCGCGGTATTCGCGCCGATACCTAACGCGAGCGTGAGGACAGCAATCAAGGTGAAACCGGGTCGCTTCAACAGACCTCGCACGCCGTAACGGATGTCTCTGAATAGTGTGTCCATGATCTATTTCCGATTCCCGATTACCGGTTTATGAAAAGCAGCTTGAGACCGAACGAAATTCGGCAATCGGCAATTGGCAATCCTTTCATTCATACCTCAGCGCCTTCAACGGATCGACTCTCGACGCACGTCGTGCCGGAATGAAACAAGCAAAAAGTGCGACGAGTAAAAGCAATATCGAGACCCCGAAAAAAGTGATCGGATCGCTTGCCCCGACTCCGATCAACAAACTCGATAATACGCGGGTCAACAGAAACGCTCCGATCAATCCCGTTGCCAACCCAACGATTACCAGCAGCATCCCTTGACTCACTACCAACTTCAGCACATCTCGAATCTGTGCACCCAATGCGATGCGAATGCCAATCTCCCGCGTACGCTGTGAGACTGCGTAAGTCATCACGCCGTAGAGACCCATGGTTGCGAGTACCAGCGCGAGTCCACCGAACGCTGTGCCCATACCAGCAGCCAATCTCGGCGCCCAGTACGCAAACGAAAGATTTTCTTTGGCAGTCAGCAGGCCAAAGACTGGAACGCGTGGGTCCAACTGCGCGATCTCCCGCCGCACGCTCGTAAGAACGGGTTCCATATTTGCAGCTGAATCTGCTTTCACCAGTAGCGTCATGCCCGATTCGTATTGCTGAAATTCGGGAATAAAGAGGTACGGCGTCTTGTCCTCGTAAACGTTTCGATAAAGACCGTCTTTCGCTATGCCAATGATCTCAACCGGAGGCGAACCGGACCACCAGAAGTGCAGGCGTTTCCCGAGTGCGCTCTCTTCATTGCCATAGAACCGGCGCGCAAATTCCTGATTTACGATTACAACCTGTGGTGCGTCGCTGTTGTCATGGTCGGTAAAGTCGCGACCACGGAGCAACTGGATTCCCATCGTTCCAAAGTATTTTGGGGCAACAATACTCCGCTCGATCGACATTCCCTGATTGGGCAGTGGGTCGGGATCTCCCTCTTTGATCACTGGATTGACAACCCCATTACTGTCACCCATCAAAAGGAAGGCAGTGAGCGATGCGGAATGCACACCTGGCTGCGATTCAACACGCTTTAGTAAGTCTGTATAGAATCGCTTTCCTGCGATGGCGTCATAACCAAGCGATCCGGGATCGAGTCTCATTGAGATCAAATTTTCGGTGTTGAAGCCGGGATCAGCATTGAGAGCTTTGTTAAGACTTCTGAGAAATAGTCCGGCGCAAACCAAAACAACAATTGACAGCGCAACCTGCGCGACGACCAGGACGCCACGCAAATTGAAGTGCTGCCGGAAGCCGCGTTGTGCGAGCCCAGTTACCTCGCCTTTCAAGACTGTGACGAGGTTGGGTTTGGAAGACACTAACGCGGGAACCAACCCAAAAACGACTCCCGTCAAAACTGAAATGAGCAGCATCCACTTCAGAACGTATAGATCAGGACTTACGTCGAGATTGATTGGATAAGGCATCGGCGGAATTGAAGCTTGAATGAGAGCTGTTCCCCAATAGGCAAACAGCCAACCCAACCCACCACCAATCAGAGAAAGCAGAATGCTCTCAGTTAACAGTTGGCGAATAATGTGTAAGCGTCCGGCTCCGATTGCCACGCGAATGCCAATCTCTTTTGTGCGAGCCATGGACCTTGCCAGCATCAGGTTTGCGACATTCGCACAAGCAACTAAGAGCACCAGACCAGATACGAAAAGAGCTATTACGGAACTGAACTTCAGCGTCTTTGAAAACGAGCCAAACCTTCCATCCAATTCGGAGACGACCTGGACTTTCGTATCAGCAGCCTTAGCGGGATAAATTCTCGCGATTTCTCCGGCCACGATATTAAGGTCAGTCTCTGCCTGCTTCATCGTGACACCGGGCTTGAGTCGGCCCATAAGCAAGAACATCGACCAGCTGCGTTCTTTCTCCCAGGATGGATCACCACCATTCAACTTTGTCTGCATCATCAGTGGGATCCAAAAATCCTGACGAATGGCGAACTTCACTCCTTCGAATTTCTCTGGACCCACACCGATCACCGTAAACAATTGGCCGTTCATGTAGATCGTCCTGCCGACAATTGACGGATCAGAATTGAAGCGCCGCTCCCAGAGCTTATGGCCCAGCACAACAACTGGTGCGTCGTTTTGAGAGCGCCCTTCTTCAGGAGCAAAGGTACGTCCAAGCGCTGGTTTAACATCAAGCACATCGAAATAGTTGTTGCTTACCATTTCGCCCCAGGCGATTTCGGCGCGCCCTTCTTCATCTCGATTGGCACTGCTACTGATCCCGGCGGAAGTCATCTGCCACGCGAGAAGACCGGAAAGACTTCTGTTTTGATCTCGCAAGTCAACGTAGTTGGCATACGAAAACGGGCCCCAAACTTCGGCGTCCTTCTTGCTACCCCAGAACGGAACAACCAACTCGTTGGCGTTGGTAACCGGAAGCGGTCGGAGAATAAATCCGTTCACTGCACTCAGGATGGCGGTATTTACCCCGATACCGAGCGCCAAGGTGAAAACGGCAATCAACGCAAAGCCTGGTCGCTTGACCAAGCTACGAACGCTGTAACGAATGTCTCTGAGTGGGTTGTTCATGTCAGCAACTCCGATTGCAAATTAATGTCCGATATGCTTTAGCTTGTCGTCGTCCTCATATAGAGACGCCATCGCCAAATTGCCATGCCTCTGAAGTGCTCCGATTCAACCGTCCACGACAAGCTGAAGCATATCGGACATCATTCGTACCTAAGCGCAACCAACGGATCGACTTTTGTCGCGCGTCGTGCTGGGATGTAACTCGCCAACAGAGCGATGAGACAAAGAAAGACGGAAACGGAAACAAACGTCACTGGATCCGTGGGTGTCACCTCAAAAAGCAAACTTGATATCAACCGTGTCAAAGCAAAGGCGCCCACTAGACCCAACGCCAGACCAACGGCGGTCAGAGTCATGCCATTCTTCACAACCAATCGCAGCACATCGACACCGCGCGCACCGAGCGCCATTCGGATTCCAATCTCGCGCGTACTCTGTGTAACCGAGTAGGACATCACTCCATAAAGACCGAGAGAAGCCAGCACGAGAGCAAGTGCGCCAAACAGACTGGCGAGCGTTGTTACGAGGCGCTCCCGTCCGAGCGATTCATCCACCTGGTCTTCAAGTGTCCGAACACGAAAGATTGGAAGGTTAGGATCGACGGCCTGAAGTTCACGTCTGATTGTGCTCGCGATAGTTAACGGATCAAGGTTGGTGCGAACTTGAAAAGTCGTCTCACGCCACGAGCTTTGATCTTGTAGAAACGGTACATAGAAAGTTCGCGGTGTTTGCTCGCGAATGCTCGCAGCCTTGGCATCTTTAACCAAACCTACGATCTCGACTAAGCCACCGTCGCCTTTGCCACGATCGAATATGCGGCCGATCGGATTTTGATCGCCAAAGTAATAACGAGCGAATGCCTCATTGATGACTGCAACCTTGGGCGCGGTTTCGTTATCCTGCTGGTTAAAATCACGACCACGAATGATCGACATCCCGAGCGTTTCAAAGAATCTCGGTCCAACCTGCCCAAAGTAGGGCATGTTCGCTTCCAACTCGCCATTCACGTTTGTGACCGTGTTCTCCTCAGCGTGCGGAATACCATCCGGCACCTTAATACTTCCCTGAGTACCACCACCACTCAGCAATCCCTGGCGCGACAGGCTGACGGATCGCACGCCAGGAACAACAGCAATGCGATCCAACATTTGTTTGTAGAGGGCAGCGATCTGCGGCCGTTCGTAATGAATCAATTGAGGATCGACCGTGAAGAGCAACACGTTTTCGCGCTTGAAACCAGTATCAACGCTTCTAAGCTTTGCCAGACTCCGTACAAACAGGCCGGCACCGACGAGCAAGGTTAGCGACATCGCCAACTGCGCTATCACCAACGCATTTCCGAAGCTCAGCCTTCGCAGTCCACCGACATGACGAGTGTCTTTCAGGGTCGATGAGAGTTCGGGGTTACTTGCGCGCCATGCTGGTGCGAGGCCAAATATGATTAACGCAACTACAGAGACGACCACCGTGAAAACAAGGATGCGTGAGTCAATCGGCAAACTAACTGAAAGTACCGAGCCCGACGTAATCGGATTTCGCCCACTCGAGACAACTGCCAGGAGCAGTTTGCTACCCCATGAAGCAAGCAGCAGTCCTGAACCTCCGCCAAGGAGAGCGACCAACAAGCCTTCCGTAAGCAACTGGCGACTGATTCGAAATCGGCTGGCTCCCAACGCGATCCGCACTGCTATTTCACGTTTGCGACTTGTGGCTCGGGCCAGCATCAGGTTCGCAACATTGGCGCACGAGATGAGTAAAACCAAGGCAACGGCACCCATTAATAACTTGAGTGGCTTGGAGTACTGTTGCCGCAAAACATTGAATCCTTGATCGGCTGGCAAGAGATTGGCTCTGCGACCCAGAATCTTCTGTCGTTCTTCTGAACTCAGATCGGTTCCGGCTCCCTCAAGGGTTGCTCGCTGAAGAACCAGGCTGATGGGCGACTGCGCTTGCTGATCATTGACAGTCTGTTTCAGGCGAACCACCACGAACGGCAGACCGCTGTCTCGGAATCTGACGCGACTCGGAAGAATGCGTTCGCCGGTAAGAGAAGGAAGGAAGACGTCGGGTGCATTTCCTACGATTGCACCAAAGAACTCGGGAGGGGTAATCCCCACTATCGTAAACGGGGTGTTGTTCAAAACTATACTTTGCCCGAGCGCTGCAATGTTCGACGCAAAACGACGCTGCCAAAACGCGCGGCTAATCACGACCGAATTGGCAGCTGTTGCAGCATCGTCACTGTCGGAGAACGTTCTGCCCGCAAGTGGATTGACTCCCAAAGTTTGAAAGAAATTTCCCGATACCAGTTGGCCTTCGACCACCTCGCTTGATTCACTAAGCCTCAAGTTGATGCGGGTTGAGTTATAAAAAAAGCACGCATCGTCGATAGTCTCTTTTTGACTCCTCAATTGTTCAAAGGCTGCAAAGGAAACATTACTAGTCGGTTTGAATCCGGGCTCTCCGTATTGAACAAAGAAAAGTTGTTGCGGTTGATTGACTGGAAGCTGCTTTAGTAAAACGGCGTCTAGCAGGGTAAAGATCGCAGCGTTTGCTCCGATGCCAAGCGCGAGCGACAACACCGCCATTGCTGTGAAGGCTGGACTCTTCACCAGCATGTGAAAGCCGAATCGCAGATCTTGGAGAAAGGTACTCATGTATTCACCACTGTTAACCTTTAGTAGCTACTTCATTTCCCCGAGCACGTTCTTGCTGGGACCGCAGGCGTCCTCGCCTGCTCGACTACACACACCCAAGATCGAATCCCGAGTAGCTCGTAACTAACCCGACAGGCGAGGACGCCTGCGATCCCAGCAAGAGCGTGCTCGAACTCCTCGAAGGCGCCACTAAAGGGTAGCTTTCAATCTGAAATCTGCAATCTGCAATCCCATCACTCTTCTCTTAACGCCACTAATGGATCAACTTTCGTTGCGCGACGAGCAGGGACGTAACAAGCAACTAACGCAACGACAGCCAGCGTTCCAACAACGACGCCCAGTGTTAACGAATCAGTCGGTGTCACCCCGAATAGCAAACTCGCCATCAACCGTGTCAACCCCCAGGCGCCAATTAATCCAATGACGACGCCAACAGCAGCGAGTTGCAGACCTTGTTTGATTACCAGCCGCAAGACGTTGCCGCGTTGTGCACCCAACGCCATGCGAATTCCCATTTCACGCGTCCGTTCGGTCACTGAATACGAGAGAATTCCGTACAAACCGATGACCGTAATTAGTAGTGCGACGCCGCCAAACACACCAAACAACGTGAGGCTGAAACGTCGCGCATCGAACGAGTCGGAAAAGACTTGTTTTAAAGTCGAGAAACTCGCTGGCGCGCCGGGATGTAAGCTTTCGACTGTACTGCGTAGTGCAGGAATCAAAGTTTGGGGATCAGTTTGAGTGCGAACTACTACTGCGAGGCGAGCAACTTGCCACCATTGAGGTCGCTGCAGTGAATATCCATAGAGGGTCGGTTCAATTGGTCGCTCCAGATTTGCATCCCGAATATCTCCGACGATACCCACGATCTCCATCAGGTGTTTATCGGTGTCCATGTTCCCGAACTGGATACGTTTGCCGATCGCGTCGCCGTTGGGCCAGTATCGCTGCGCCAGCGACTGGCTGATTACCGCAACGTGCTGCCCTTCTAGTCTGTCTGACGCGTCGAACAGCCGTCCTTTTAAGAGAGGAATTCGCATCGCGCTAAAGTAGCCGGCACTGGCAACCCGGTACTCTGCGTAACCTTTTTGATTTGGATCGTTATCAATCAGAAACTGTCCGTCTGCGCCTCCACCTCGTAGGGGCAGCGCGTTGATACCCCCGACAGCCGTTACCCCTGGCAGGTGACCCACGCTTTCCAACAATTGGACATAGAATTGTCGTAACTCCTGGTCCTCCTCTACAGAGATGGTTGTGGGCAAAGTCAAAGTCATGACCATAGCGCTATCAATGTCGAAACCGGGTTTAATCGCCATAACGTTGAACAAGCTGCGCGCCAGTAAACCCGCTCCGGTCAATAGCACTAGCGTCAACCCAATTTGTCCGACTACAAGTGCACCTCGCAACCGTGAACCTCTGCCACCAACCGTCTGACGAGCGCCCGACTTCAAGCCAAGATTCAAATTGCTACGTGAACGCAAGCCCGGCAAGAAACTGAGAACGATTGCAATCAAGATTCCAAGCGCACACGCAAACCCCATCACCCGAGCGTCAACACCGATCGTGTTCACACGAGGAAGGGTTCCCTTTTCGAGAACCAATAACAAACGAACTGCAAAAGTTGCCATCAGAACGCCGAGAAGCGCGCCCGGTAAGGTAAGGACTAGATTCTCAACAAAAACTTGACGAGTCAGGCGAGAGCGAGATGCGCCGAGCGCCACTCGCAATGTGAACTCACGCTGCCGCGACATCAATTGGCCCAACAAGAGATTTGAGAAGTTGGCGCAGGCGACGAGTAACAACAAACCAACTGAACCGAGCAGAAGCCACAAACCCTGCCGCACGTTACGGGTGAGGTACGTTTGCAATGGAATGAGTGCGAAATCGACGGCATCCGTTTTTTCGCCGTAAGCCTGTTTTAGCTGTTTGGCAATAAAGCTTACGTCGGCTCTTGCCTGCCTAAGCGAAATTCCGGGGCGTAATAGGGCGATTACCGGATTGTTGTGCGCAGTGCGTGAGGTTATAGGTGGCTCGGTATTTCGCGTGATCCAGATTTCTGTTTCTGCCGGGTAGTCGAAACGAGCAGGCATCACCCCGACGATGTTACACGCCGCACCGTCCACCTTGAGTTTGACAGATGTGAAATCAGATCGACCTCCCAGTGATTTTTGCCAATACGCGTAACTGATAATCGCAGCAACTGGTCCACCCCATTTCTCTTCCTCTGGCACAAAGATGCGCCCGGCCACGGGTTGAACACCCATAGCAGAAAAGAACTCCGCTGACGATAATGAGATTCTGGCGCGGTTCGTGGCACTGTCGGCAGTTACGATCAACGGGAAGCTACCGGCGACTACTCCAAAGTGTTCGAAACTCTGACTCCGCGTGGCAACATCTTGAAGATTTGGCTCAGCAACCGCCATCAGGTTTCCCTTGGGGCCAACCTCTCTCATCATCACCAGGCGATCTGCATTTGGATACGGTAGCGCGCGAAGCAGCAGTGCATCGACGATGGAAAAGATTGCTGTGGTCGCGCCAATGCCCAACCCCAACACGAGAATCACTATGATAGTGAAACTCGGGCGCTTAACCAGATTCCTGAAGGCGAAGCGGATGTCTTTGAACATGGTGTCGTCTTAGGTCTTAGATCTTTGGTCTTTCTATTTCGTGCTTATACGATCCCTCTTGATCTGAACTCTGAGATCTGAAATCTGAGATCTACTCGTACCTCAGCGCCACCAGGGGATCGACTTTTGTTGCGCGCCAGGCCGGAATGAAGCTCGACAAAAGAGCAACCGCCGTCAATACGATCACAAAGCCAATCAAGATCGCGTACTCCAGGGTGACGATGCCAAAGAGCATGCTGGACATAACTCGACCCAGTGCATAAGCGGCGGGCAATCCTATAGCCAGCCCGCCTATCGAGATCTTCAGTCCCTGGCCCACGATCATTCGCAACACATCACTTCGCTGCGCACCGAGCGCCACGCGCAGACCGATCTCGTGTGTGCGTTGCGCAACGGAATACGACACCACGCTGTAGACGCCGACCGCGGATAGCATCAAAGCAATCCCACCAAAAGCGAACATCAGCACAGCCGCGAACCTAAACGGAGAACCTTCGGCAACGAAAACCTGGTCTAGAGTCCTCGTGTCGCTGATCAGTTGACTCCGATCGACGGCGTAGATTTGGGCACGCGCGAGGCCTGCCAGATTCATCGGCTCCACCGAAGTTGCCATCATGAAATGCATGGACGCTTGAGGCGCTTGCAGATAAGACAAGTAAACCTGCGGCCGCATCTGCTGGTCAAACCACGACTGCTTAACATCACTGACTATTCCAATGACGCTGAACCATTGCTCGTTGAATCGATTGTTAAATCTGATCCGTTTGCCAACGGGCACTTCATTTGGCCAATAACGATGGGCCATCAATGCGGAAACGACAGCTACTTGCGTTGCTTCACTGCTATCGCTTTCATTGAAATCACGACCCTGTAGCAAAGGAACGCCTATCGTCCTGAAGTACCGCGGGCTGACGATCAATAAGTTACTGGACTGTCTTTCTCCGAGTTCGAGAGGAGGCCGCCCCTCGATCGTGAAGTCAACGGTTGGGTTCGGCCGGTTGTTAAGTGGTGTATTGCTAGCCGCCCCCACGGATTGGACCTGGGGCAGGCTTTCCATGCGCTTGATTACATCGTGATAGAAGCCGGAGATCTTCTGTGGTTCGTTGTATGTCGACTCTGGGAGTGAGGTGCGCACCGTCAGAATGGTTTCGGGATTTGACCCTTTGAAATTTTGCAGGATGTTCCAGAACCCCTTCACCATTAAGCCAGCGCCAACCAACAGAATCAGCGCCAGGGCAACCTCTGAAACGACGAGGAAGCCACGCAACCGGCTTCCACGCGTACCTGTACTGGAACTCCTGCCGCCATCCTTAAGCGCTTCATTCAAGTCGAGCTTCGACGTAAAGAGCGCAGGCATGAGACTGAAAACAAGTGTTGCCAAAAACCCTACGGCGAGATTAAAGGCAAGCACGCGACCGTCAATCTCAATCTCCTTCCAACCGGCCATAAATCTTGCTATGTCCGGAGGCAAACTGACCTTCACCAGGTAAACCGTCCAAACCGAGATCAACAAACCGAACGCGCCACCCAGGAAAGCAAGCAGCAAGCCCTCGGTTAACAACTGTCGAACAATGCGACTCCGTCTGCCGCCCAACGCCGCACGAATTACCAGCTCTTTTTGTCTTGAGGTGGCTCGAACCAACGTGAGGTTACCGACATTCGCACACGCAATGATTAGCAGTAATCCCGCCATGCAGAATAAAACTGAAAGCAGTGGACGTGTCAGACTCGCTTGCGTATCGCGCATTGGGACCACCGTCACGCTGAGTCCAGTATTCGTTTGTGGATATTGTTGCTCAATGAGTTGAGCGATGGAGAGCATCTCAGCTTGTGCTTGCGGTACAGAGACATTCTCATTGAGACGGGCCAACACTTGCAGGTTGCGTACATCGCGTATATTCATTTGCGCCTGCGTCAGCGCAAGGGGCATCCATACTTGTGTGCCAAACGGAAAATCGAAGTCAGGCGGCATAACTCCGACGACTGTGACGGAACGCCCGCCCAACGTGAGGGTTTGACCTAAAACGTTCGGATTGCCGGCAAATTGGCGCTGCCAGAATGCATGACCGAGAATGGCGATTTGTTCTTTGCCTGGCTCGTTTTCATCCTTTGCGAACGTTCGACCCAGCGCCGCGCTTACTCCGACGGTGCGAAAGAAATTCTCTGATACCACAGACCCGCCGACCAGTTGAGGTTCACCTGTGCCCGTGATCGTGAAGTCTCTAACGCGGTAGCTCGCCAGTTCCTGAAAGACTTTGTTTTGCCGCTGCCAGTCAAAGAAGTCTGCTGGTGAAACACCAGTCGCTTTGAAATCCTGATTTGGCAGGCTTTCTCTAACAAGTACGAGTCGTTCAAGATCCGTGAAAGGAAAAGGCTTCAGCAGCAGCGCATTGCCGATGCTAAAGATCGTAGTGTTGGCGCCTATTCCCAGCGCCAGCGTGAGCAACGCGACGATGGTAAAGCTTGGTCGCTTGAGTAGACTGCGGACACTGTAACGAATGTCTTTGAACATTGGTCTTAGGCCTTGGTCGTGCGCCTTTGGTCGTTCTATTTCGTCCTCCGGGTCCTCGATCTGCAATCTGAGATCTTAGAGCCGAGATCTACTCGTACTTCAACGCGACTAACGGATCGACCTTCGTCGCGCGCCGTGCCGGGATGTAACAGGCAAGCCCAGCCACAATCAACAGGACGGCCGGAATCACTACGAAGGTGACCCTATCAGTCGGACTGATGCCGTAAAGAAAGCTCGTCACGAATCTGGTCACCCCAACCGACACACCCAACCCAAGTACAACCCCACAAGCGATCAATCCGAATCCCTGTCGCAGCACGAGAGCAAAAACATCCTTTGCCCGGGCGCCCAGGGCCATGCGAATTCCCAACTCACGAGTTCGTTGAGACACCGCAAACGACATCACGCCGTAAAGACCGATTGAAGCGAGCACCAAAGCCAATGCCGCAAACACCCCAAGCAGAATCGCACCCATTCTGGCGGGATAAAGAGAATTGCCGATCCACTCGCGCATCGGCATTGGATTGCTTACGGGCAGATTCTTTTCAAGTGATTGGACCTGGCCACGCACCGCAGCAACAATGCTCGATGGCTCACCAGCAGCGCGCACCAGCAAGCTCATTCCCGTTTCGTGATTCTGTTGAAGCGGTATGAATACAAAAGGCATTGGGTCTTCCGCGAGTGAGATGTACTTGCTATCGCGGACAACTCCGACAATTTCTTTCCATGGTCCCTTTGCACCATTGAAGCTTAGGCGGCGTCCGATTACTTCCTGACCCGGCAAATGGCGGCTGCCGAAAGTCTCGTTAACAATTACGGCGCCGGGTTTGTCTTCAGTGTCCAGCGTGTTGAAGTCGCGGCCACGCAATACACCTATTCCCATGGTTTGAAAATAGTCAGGCCCAACGACGTTTACATTGGCGGAGTTATTGTTGTTCGCTGGTCCCGAGCCTTCACTCCGGCCTGTATTGTCTGGGCCGTCTCTGCCTTCAATCAACAAACTGCGGACTGAGGAGCCGCCGCCGAGCGCAACGTTTCGCGCGACACTCACGGCCTCAACTCCCGGAATGGACTTCACCCGTTCGACGACTTGACGATAAAACTCTCGACCCTGAGGTTTTGTATAACGAAGCAGATTGATGTTCAGAGGGACGGTAACAATTCGTTCAGCGTCAAAGGCTGGATCAATTGCCTGAGCATTACGCAGGCTGCGCAGAAACAATCCTGCACCGATCAGCAAGACGACAGAGAGGGCAACCTGCGTTACGACAAGTAAGTTTCGCAGATTGAAATAGGAGCGGCGATCTCTGGAGCTCCACGAATCGTCTTTGAGGGCAGGAACGATTGCTGGCCGTGAGATTCGCAACGCCGGCGCCATGCCAAATACAATGCCCGCAACCAACGAGAGGACAAAAGTAAAACCTAATACTCGAAGATCGATATTAAACTGAGGAGTCAGCGGTAGGGCACCAGCCGGCGGCGGCATCGCTTTCAACGATGTGGTCGCCCACCAGGCTATCGCCAATCCAAACACACCTCCGAAGGCGGCCAAAAGAACACTCTCGGTTAGTAGTTGCCGAAGTATCCGCCATCTTGTTGCCCCAATCGCCAACCTTACAGCGATCTCTTTACCGCGCGCTGAGCCACGTGAAAGAAGCAAGTTGGCAACATTTGCGCAGGCGATCAAAAGCACGAGGCCAACAACGGACATTAGCAATTTTGCTACCGAGCCCAGTTGTCTGCGCTGGTCCGGAGCATCTGTTTGACTGAACGCGAGGACTTGGATTGTTCGCCCACGATTGGTGTCCGGGTAAGCGTTAACTTGTTGCGCGTTAATTAGTGCGAGATCAGCCTGGGCTTGTTCGATGTTGACACTTGGCTTCAGTTTTCCGACTCCGAAGAGCCATCGATTACTACGCTTCTTGAGCAGGTCAGGATCCATCTCCCCGGAGTATCCGCCTCGCGGCGGTCGTACAGTGGCCTGCATCATCATCGGCACATAAAGGTCGCGAACGACGCCGAATTGAGCTCCACCAAATTCTTTGGGCGCAACACCGATAATGGTAAAGTTATTTCCATTGATCAGCAGTTGCCTGCCAATGATGTTTTCTTCACCGCCAAACCTGCGCTGCCACATTCCATGGCTAATCACGACCACTGGGTGCGCACCTGGTGTTTTGTCGTCCTCAGGCGTGATCGTGCGGCCACGCGCCGCGCCGACTCCCAGAACTTGAAAATAATTCCCAGTTACAATTGCACCGTTGACGAGATCGGGTTGATTGTTACTGTTGAGACTGACGCCGATCCCGCCCCAGGCGGTCAAGCCATCGAGCGAATGATTCTGGTCTCGCAGTTCAGAGTAGTCTGGATAGGAGAAGACACTTCCCGGAGCGCCGTGAAAAACGTATATAAGACGCTCTGGCTCAGAAACTGCGAGCGATCGCATGAGCGTGGCATTCACGACACTGAAGATGGTGGTGTTTGCGCCCACGCCAAGCCCGAGTGTGATAACAGCAACAATCGTGAAGCCCGGGTGTTTGATCAGGCTTCGCAATCCGTAGCGAAGGTCTTGGAAGAAAGTGCTCATAGTCTCTCCAATCTCAGATCTCAGATCTCAAATTTCAGATTCTCGGACGGCTCGATCTTTGAATCCCTCTTTGATCTGAGATCTGAAATCTGAGATCTATTCGTACCTGAGCGCCACCAACGGATCTATCTTCGTAGCGCGTCGAGCCGGCAGGCAGCACGCGACCAACGCCACCAGGGACAACAAAACCGGGACAACAATAAAGGTGATTGGATCGACTGCGTTTATTCCGAACAGCAAAGGCGTTTTGCCCGGACCGACCTCGGATAACATGCCCGACAAAACACGGGTCAAAGTAAACGCCCCAAGCAGACCCAGGAACACCCCGGCCATCACGAGCAACATACTTCGTCTCAAGACCAACCACATCACATCGCGCTGTAGTGCGCCCAACGCCATTCGCAATCCCATCTCGCGCGTGCGTTGAACCACGCCCCACGAGATGACGCCATAGATGCCCAAAGAGGCCAGCAGTATCGCAACCAAAGCGAACGCAGTAAGCAGGATCATTGCAGCTCGTTGCGGCAGGATTGCCCGCTTGAAGCGTTCGTCCATGGTGCGAACCTGGTAGAGAGGCAGATCTGGGTCGACTGAATGCAATGCCGCTTGCACCGATGCAGTCATGGATTCGGGATCCGACTGCGTACGAACCGCTAGAAACATATTCGAACTCTCAGATTGAGCGAGCGGTAAATAAACGTGTAGAGGCGTCTTCTCAATAACGCCATTCAGCTTTACGTCCGCGACTACTCCAATCACTTCGCGCCATGGAGATTGCGATTCGGGCCAACCCTGTTTCAATCGTTTGCCAATCGGATCTTCATTCGGCCAGAAACGGTGGGCCATGGTTTCATTGATAATCACAACGGTTGGCGCACTGGAACCATCAGCATTGGTAAACACGCGGCCTCGCAACAAACGAATGCCCATTGTTTGAAAGTATTCGGGGCTGGAAGGATTGAAGGCCGCGCTTGGTAGTTTTGAACGCTCGGGAACCGGTTGATTCTCAATGACGAAGACAGAACCCCATTCCGATCCTTCAATTGGCAAGGAGACGGTGAAGGCGGCAGACTCCACTCCCGGTAAAGATCTAATGGTGGCTAGCGAATCCCGCTCGAACGCAGTTTGTCGTACCAGGTTGTCGTCATATTTTGGTCCTGCCATATTGACTCGCATCGTCAACAAGTGATCGGAGCGAAATCCCGGATCAACCTGGGCCACCTTGTACATGGTGCGAGTCATCAAGGTAGCACCAGTCAAAAGCACCAATGCGAAAGCGATCTCGGCCACGAGTAGGCCGTCAAAGAGTCGACGTCGTAACGGGCCCGCGGTCGACGAACGTCCAGCCTGATTGAATACCGAAAGAAGGCCAGTGCGAGTTGCGGGCCAGGCTGGAAGGAGTCCAAACAGGAGACTGGTGACTAATGTGAGCGCCGTGGTAAACAGCAAAACTCGCCCACTCAATTGAACATCGGTAAGACGCGGCATATCCGCAGGTGCCATGGCAATCAATCCGGACAGTAACCAGCGGCCGACTAACACTCCCGCCACTCCACCCAACAATGCCAGGACCAAACTTTCCGTTAAGAGCTGTCGCATCAATCGGCGTCGTCGTGCGCCCAGGGCCATCCGGATTCCCATCTCCGCCTGTCGCACAGCTGCGCGAGCAAGAGATAAATTCGCGACGTTCACACAGGCAATCAGAAGGACGAATCCGACTGCACCCATCAGCACCAGCAGCGTCGGCCGTACTTCACTCACGACTACCGTTTGCAGCGATCTGGTAAACGCGCCGTTGCCACTATTGCTTGCCGGATACTCCTTTTCTAACTGTGCAGCAATCTGCCGCATTTCGGTTTCCGCTTGGTCGAGCTTAGTTCCCTGTTTTAATCGCGCGAGCGCGCGGAGACCCATATGGTTCCCACGATCAAACCAGGCAGAATCTGGCCGCAGCCAGCCTCCGAGCGGGGCCCATACATCAGTCTTGGTAAGGAATTCGAATCGAGGTGGCATTACACCAATCACAGTGAAATCGATTCCATCTAGCTTGAGATGTTGCCCAACGATGTTCGGATCGGAGCCGAAACTTCGTTGCCAGAGTGAATCGCTGATCAAAGCAGTTGGCGCAACTCCATACTTGTCTTCCTCCACAGTGAACGTGCGGCCCAACTGTGGTTGCACTCCAAGGATATTGAAGAAGTTCCGCGTTACAGCTTGTCCGATCAACCGCTGTGGAGTTCCAGTTCCCGTCAGGTTGAACGACACAAAGCGGACCCCACCAATCTCTTCGAACGATCGCGCGCGTGCTCGCCAGTCTGCAAAGTTGAGTAACGAGACACTCATCTCCTCACTGCCACGCGTTGTTTCAGTCATGACAACAAGACGAGAAGAATCAGGAAACGGCAGCGGATTAAGAATCACCGCGTTTACGAAGCTGAATATGGCCGTATTCGCACCGATGCCGAGTGCCAGGGTGATGACTACAACGCAGGCAAATCCGGGATTCTTGCGAAGCATTCGCAGTGAATACCTCAGGTCGTGGTATGTGTCGGTTAACATAGTTGAGCCTTGGGTCTTTGGTCTTTGGCCGTTGGCTTTTGGGCTTTGGGCCTTGGTCTTAATTCTTGGTTCTTTTGGCCTTTCGTCTGAGATCTGTGATCTGACATCTGAGATCTATTCGTATCTGAGCGCAGTCAAAGGATCGATCTTCGTGGCCCGTCGCACCGGAATAAGGCACGCGACCAACGCCACCAATGTCAACGACACCGCAATCACACCAAACGTGAATGGGTCCCTTGGCTCAACGCCAAACAACATGCTGGTCAAACTTTCCAGGTATTTCGTCAACACGTACGCGGCGATCAGGCCGAGCACAACGCCGATCACCGTCAAGACCATTCCTTGCCTCAGCACCATTTTCAAAACATTTCCGCGGTTAGCACCGAGCGCCATGCGAATTCCGATCTCATGCGTTCGTTGTGAGACCGAGTAAGCCATCACTCCGTAAAGACCAATCGCTGCGAGTTGTTGGGCAACGAGACCAAATAGGGTGAGCAACTTGGCAAACATTCGCTCCATCGCCAGCGACTCGTCTGCTTGCTCAATCTGAGTCTTGATATTGCTCAGCGGCAGATTCGAATCGACCTCGCGTACTGCCTGCCGAATACTTGAAACAACCGCTGCCGGATCACTAACGGTGCGTACCTCGAAAGTTGCGGAACGCATCAAGCCCAGCGACTGCTGGTACGATTGATAAACCGTGCGTCGCGTATCGGCGCGTCGGCCGGTGTCCTTGGTATCTTTTGCAAGCCCCACAATTTCAATTTCACCCGGCTTGTCGGGACCAAAACTGAACCGCTTACCGATCGGGTTCTCATCGCGAAAGTAAAAGCGCGCAAATGTCTGGTTAACGACCGCAACTTGAGGTGCGCGGGCATCATCCTGTGTTGATAGACTTCGGCCTCGCAGTAGCGGAATCTCCATCGTCTGGAGAAAGTTTTCGCGGACGTTGTGGATGTAGGCCTCGCCACTGTTGGTCGGCTTGCCGTCAGGACCGTTCACACCGGGAAGAAAAACCGAACCGTTAGTCCCTGCACCCGAAAGGAGCGCGTGACGCGAGAACGTTACGGCTTGCACACCTGGCACTGCCTCGAGTCGAGCAAACATCTGCTGATACAAAGTCGAGAGCTTGTCTTCGTTGTAACCGACTAGACTCGGGTCAACACTAAAGAGGAGAAGATTGTTCACGTTAAAGCCAGTATCAACGCGATGAAGATTCTGCAGAGTACGAATCAAAAGCCCGGCACCAATCAGCAAGAGGACCGATAAAGTCACCTGAACTACAACGAGCGATCGGCTCAGCAAAGAACGCCCAATGGGGCTCGAATTCCTCCCCGTCTCTTTTAGAGTTGGTGTTAGATCCAGACGAGTGGCACGCAACGCGGGCACAATGCCAAACATAATGCCTGTGACTAGAGAAAGGCCCAGCGTGAAGGTGAGCACGCGGAGGTCGAGTTGAACATTCAAAGCAGCCATTTCACGACCGCCCCAATCAGTTACAATCAACAACGCGTTCTTGATCCAAAGCGCAAACAGCACGCCCAGCCCGCCACCAACAACTGCCAGCAACAAGCTCTCAGTCAGGAACTGTCGAATCAAACGCGACCGACTGGCCCCCAGTGCCACACGGACGGCAATCTCTCTCCTTCGCGACGAGGCACGGACAAGCAAAAGGTTCGCAACGTTTGCGCACGCGATCAGTAGAACGAGAGCAACCACACCAAAGAGTAGACGCAACGGCTTATTCAAATACCTGCGCGTGTCCATCTCGCCTCGACTTCCCGAATCAACTCCCAGACGCGGATAGTCTTCGGGCGCGAGCTTGCGAAGGGATCTTTGTATTCCAGACTGCCGCGCTGCGCGATGTTCAATTACGGATTGGAGGAAAGCATTAGTCAGTTTCGCTTGTGCTTGTTCGTTTGTGGCACCAGGTTTCAGGCGGCCCATAAGCCTAAGCCACCAAATTCCCGCGCCTTTAGACATCGATCGTTCCGCCGAAATCTGAGGCTCCCAGGCTATTGGAATCGACACGTCCTGAGTTGATCCAACCTGCATCGTTCCCTCAAACCCGGGCGGAGTTACACCGCCAATTGTGAACGCGACGTTGTTGAGGTTGACTTGTTTACCCACTATTGACTGATCGCCGCCAAAGCGCGTGGACCAGAAGCGGTGACTGAGAACGGCAACTGGTGAAGCACCCGCTTTGTCGTCATCATCAGTGATGGTTCGACCCAGGAAGGCAGGCACACCAAGAGCTGAATAGTAGTTCCCTGATACGACCTGACCATTTACTACCTCAGCCTGAGTTCCGGTGTTGAGGTTCATGTCTACAGTGGAAAAACCAAACACGTCGGAAACGACTGATTGCGGATCATTTGTCTGTTCGCGTAAGCGTGTCAGCGTTTGCACGGCGAACGAAGTTCCAACCGTCAAACCAGTTGCGGGATCAACGCGATCGCTGCCGCTGAAACCTCCGGTGCCGAACTTGTCTTCATTCCAACTTGCATTAAAAAGGACAAGTTGGTCGGGCTGCCTGACCGGCAACTTCTTCAACAACACCGCATCGACAACACTGAATAGCGCGGTGTTTGCACCAACACCGAGCGCTACTGTAATCACCGCAACAGCTGTAAAGCCTGGATGCTTCAACAGCATCTGGATGCCGTAACGAAGGTCCTGGAGAAAAGTAGTCATCCCAGTGTCTCCAATTTGATCTCAGATCTCAGATCGCAAATCTTAGAAATTTGCACTGAGATCTACTCGTACCTGAGCGCCTCCAACGGATCGATCCTCGTTGCTCTTCGCGCGGGAACCAGACAGGCGATTAAGGCTACTAACGTCAACAGCAAACCAATCACCGCAAACGTGAACGGGTCTCTTGGTTCCACTCCAAACAACAGGCTCGTGAAACTCCCCAAATACTTCGTTAGCACAAATGCAGCACTGACTCCGAGCACAACACCGACCACCGTCAATATCATTCCCTGGCGGAGTACCATCGTGAGCACTCTGCTGCGATTAGCGCCGAGTGCCATGCGAATGCCGATCTCCTGTGTGCGTTGTGACACGGAATAGGCCATCACACCGTAGAGACCAACCGCCGCGAGTACCTGAGCGACGAAACCAAAAAGCGTGAGCAACTTTGCAAACATCCGCTCCATCGCGAGCTGCTCGTCTGCTTGTTCAATTTGTGTCTTGATGTTGGTGAGTGGCAGGTTCGGATCCACTTCACGTACCGCCTGACGAATCGCCGGAATCAACAGAGATGGCTCCCCGCCCGACCGAACCTCAAAGGTTGCGGAACGCATAAACTGTAGAGATTGAGCCCATGACTGATAGACCGTTGGCGGTATTTCGTCGCGTTGGCCGGTATACTTGGCGTCTCTTACGAGACCAACGATCTCGATCTGGGGGTTATAGTCCGGCTCAAAACTAAATCGCAGGCCGATCGGGTTTTCACCGGGGAAGTAAGCCTTCGCGAACGCCTCGTTTACAACCGCGACTTGGGGCGCGCGTGCGTCATCCTGTGTTGATAGGGTTCGGCCTCGCAGTAGTGGAATCTCCATCGCCTGCAGAAAATTTTCGCGGACGTTGTGAATGTATGTAACGCCAAGGCTCAACGGCTTGCCGTCTGGACCTTTAACACCCACTTTAAAAACATCGGTATTGGTACCGCCGCCCGACAGTAAGGCGTGATGTGAAAATGTGAGCGATCGCACCCCCGGCACCGCTTCAAGTCGACTGGAAACTTGCTGGTACAAGCTCGCAAGCCTTTCTTCTTTGTAACCAATCAAGCTGGGATCGACACTAAAGAGCAACAAATTGTTCGCATTGAATCCCGTGTCAACGCGTTGCAGATTACGGAGCGTTCGAATCAATAACCCAGCACCAATGAGTAACAACACTGAAAGTGAAACTTGAACAACCACAAGCGATCGGGTTAGCAACGAACGTCCGATCACACTCGAGCCACGACCAGAGTCTTTTAGCGAAGGCGTAAGATCGAATTGAGTTGCTCGCATCGCTGGGACCAGCCCAAACACAATGCCGGTAATGAAAGACAGCGCCAGCGTGAAGCCGAGTACACGAGGGTCTAGTTGAACATTGAGCGCGGTCATTTCACGCCCGCCCCAGTCGGTGACCACCAACAAACCGTTCTTGATCCAGAGCGCAAATAGGATTCCGAGGCCACCACCAATGACGGAGAGCAAAATACTCTCAGTCAACAACTGTCGAATTAGCCGCCAACGACTGGCACCCAACGCCACGCGGACTGCAATCTCTTTCCTTCGAGATGAAGCTCGGACTAATAGCAGACTCGCGACGTTTGCACAGGCAATCAGGAGAACGAGTGCTACGACGCCAAAGAGTAGACGCAATGGTTTGGTCAAATACTTCCGCGTATTCATTTCGCCGCGACTACCGGAATCAACTCCCAGACGCGGATAGTCTTCGGGCACGAGCGTGCGAAGTGTGGTCTGTATTCGTGACTGCCGGGCTGCTCGATGTTCAATCACAGATTGCAGGAAAGCATTTGTAAGTGTTGCCTGCGCCCGTTCATTTGTGGCACCGGGTTTCAGACGACCCATAAGTCTGAGCCACCAAATTCCGGCACCTTTGTACATCGAGCGTTCCGCTGAAATCTGAGGCTCCCAGGCGATCGGGATCGACACGTCCAGCGCGGATCCAACCTGCATCGTTCCCTCAAATCCGGGAGGTGTTACGCCAGCAATGGTGAAAGCGACATTGTTGATGTTGACTTGTTTACCGATAACAGATCGATCGCCACCAAAGCGCGTGGACCAGAAACGGTGACTAAGCACAGCAACCGGAGTAGCGCCTGCGTTGTCGTCTGCGTCTGTAATAGTTCGACCGAGGAAGGCAGGAACACCAAGAACCGAATAGTAGTTACCCGAAACCACTTGACCATTTACGACTTCAGCCTGCGTCCCCGTGTTGAGATTCATGTCCACATTGGAAAAACCGAACACGTCAGACACGGCCGATTGTGGATCCGCTGTTTGTTCTCTCAAACGAGTGAGTGTTTGTACTGGAAACGACGTTCCAACCGTCAGGCCGGTGGCGGGATCACGACGATTGCTGCCATTAAAACCGCCAGTGCCGAACTTGTCTCTATTCCAGGTCGCATTCAATAGAACAAGTTGGTCCGGTTCCTTGACCGGCAACTTCTTCAACAAGACGGCATCGACGACACTGAACAAAGCTGTGTTCGCTCCCACACCCAGGGCCACGGTTAGTACAGCGACGGCTGTGAAGCCCGGATGCTTCAACATCATCTGGATACCGTAACGAAGGTCTTGGAAGAAGGTGCTCATAGTCTCTCCAATCTCAGATCTCAAATCTCAGATCTTCGTCATCAGTCCTAGATCCTGGATTCGCGCTTTAATCTGAGATCTGAGATCTGAAATATCTGAAATCTGAGATCATTCATATCGAAGCGCCACCAACGGATCTACTTTTGTTGCTCGTCGCGCCGGAATCAGACAAGCAACCAAAGCGACTGCAAGCAAACCAATTGGGACCAGCACAAACGTTGACACATCGGTTGGCTCGATCCCATAAAGCAACGTGGTTAAGAAACGCGTTAATACGAGTCCGCTCGTAATTCCGATTGCGACTCCCGTCAGTACCAAAACAAATCCGGTCCGCAACACCAACTTCAAAACATCATGATCGTTTGCGCCAAGCGCCATGCGAATTCCGATCTCAACGGTGCGCTGGCTCACTGAGTAAGAAACGATTCCGTAAATACCGACAGAGGCAAGGACAAGCGCAAGAACAGCGAATGAGGAGAACAGAAACATTAACGAGCGCGAAACTGAAACAGACTCGGCAACTCGTTGTTCCATTGTCTTAACGTCGTGCAGGGGTTGATTCGGATCGATAGCTAACACTTCGTTGCGAATCGAGCCGGCAAGGCTCAGTGGATTCGTTGTAGTTTGTACAAGCAGCGTCATTCCGTTCATTGGCATCTGGGGAAAAGGGACGTACATCTCTGGTGCGACGTCATCGGTCAAACTCTCCTGCCTGACGTTTCCAACCACGCCAACGATGGTTCGGCAAAGATCCTCCTTACATCCAAATCCAACGTGCTTGCCAACAGTTTCCTTTGATCCAAAATACCTGCGCGCGAAGGCCTGGTTTACAATTGCCACTTTGGAGGAGTCCGCTGAATCACGATCGTCAAACGTTCTTCCACTCAGAAGAGGAATGCCCAACGTGCGGAAGTAGTCTGACGTAACCGAGCCGACACCGAGTGGTTTGTCCTTCTTTTGATCGGGTGGACCCTGATCTTCAATTCCGGTGAAGACAATGATTCCAAAACCTGAAAGCGGTTTATGGCTGGTTGTCCCTACTGACTGAACCCCAGGAAGCCTCTTCACGCGCTCGATTAACTGTCGATTGAAATTGACTGTCTGGACATCAATGGAGTACTTGGACCGTGGCAGTTCAAGGCGGAGGGTCAAAACATTTTCGCGCGCAAAACCCAGGTCAATAGCCAGCAGTTGGTTAAAGCTCCTGACAAGCAGTCCCGCAGCTAGAAGCAAAACCATCGCCAGCGACAGTTCAACCACAACCAACCAACCTCTGACGCTACGCAGACCAAAACCGGCTTGATTAGAAATACCTGTCTCGCGCAGAGTTCTCACCAAATCAGGCTTTGACGCCGTCAAGGACGGAACGAGTCCAAAAATGATCCCCGTGATTAGGGACAAAAGCAGAGTGAAACCAAAGACACGCCAATCCATTTTGATCTCGTTCAAGTGATGGATGGAGCTGGTGAATCCTTCCGGAACAAGCGCAGCAATTACCCCCTTGCTCCAGACGGCGACTAGAATTCCCAGCAGCCCACCAATTAACCCGAGAACAACACTTTCGATCAGCAGCTGGCGGATCAATTGCCAACGACGTGCTCCAACGGCTGACCGAACAGCCATCTCACGCTGCCGTCCAACTGTGCGAGACAACATCAAATTCGCTACGTTGGCGCAAGCAAGCAACATAATCAGACCCACTGCGCCCCATAGCACAAGGACAGTACGACGTACGCCCGCCACCAACTGTTGATGAAGCGGGACGATTTCCGAGGGTGAAACTTGCTCCTTCATCTGTTGGGCTGTCTGAGCTGAGATATGGTTCAACTCTGCCTGCGCGCCCTCAGCACTCGCACCCGGTTTTAATCGGCCCACCACTTCAACAAGTGTGAACATGTTGCCCTGCGTTTCTCTTACTGGGTCGAGTGCGAGCGGCACCCAGAAGTCGAACTCACCGGGGAACCGAAATGAGCGAGGCATCACACCGACTATGGTGTAAGGCTTCTCATCTAGCGTGAGCGTGCTGCCCACCACGTCTTCGCCACGACTAAAACGGCTTTGCCAGTACCCTTCGCTAATCAGGATGACTTGATTTCGGCCTTTCTGATCTTCCTCCGGCAAAAACACGCGTCCGCGGATCGGCGAGACACCCAATGTCGTAAAGAAACTTGCCGTCACCTCAGCACATGAAATCCGTTCGGGTTCACCGCGACCGGTAAGGTTGTAGTTGTCGTTGCCATACGCCGAAATGTCTTCGAAGCTGCTCCCCTTCTCACGCCACGCCAAATATTCAAATGCCGCTAATCCGGGTAGTCCTTCCCCTGACGCCGACTTGCCGATAGACACGAGGCGCTCGGGATTCTGAAAAGGCAACGCTCGAAGGAGTACGTCATTGACCACACTAAAAATCGCGGTGTTCGCACCGATAGAAAGCGACAGAGTGATGACCGCCACGATCGTGAAGGTCGGATGACGTAATAGGCTACGTATGCCGTAACGAAAGTCTTTGAATAGTGTGTGCATCGTCTTTGGTCTTTGGCTTTTGGTCTTCGGCCTTCGGTCTTTGGTCTTCGTTCTGAGATCTGAAATCTGAGATCTGAGATCTACTCGTACCTAAGCGCCACCAACGGATCGACTTTCGCGGCGCGGCGCGCGGGCCACCAAAGCGCATACGCCATGCTAATGCCGACACAACTGAAAACTAACAGATACACCAATGGTCCGGTTGGTTCAGCCATACTTGCGAGCACATGCATCAGTGGTCGGCTAATCAACCAACCACCAAACGTTCCAGCAAAGAGACCGACCAATAGTTGGAGCGCGCCCTGTTTGAATACGAGTGCGAGAACGTCAAGGGGCCGTGCACCAAGCGCCATACGAACCCCGAATTCGCGTGTGCGTCGCTGAACAGCGAACGACGTCACTCCATAAACACCGACCGCTGCTAAGAGCAACGCGCTAACTCCGAATACAAGAGTCAAAGCACCCAGCATCCGCGAGAGACGCCGATCCTCGCTGCCGCGTTCGCCGAGCGTTTGCACGAGATCGACCGCCACATCCGGCGATAGAGATCGCACTGCATCACGCAGCGGACGGGATAACGGTTTCGGATCCCGCGTCGCGGTTAGCAGCAAGGTAATTGCGGAAAAGGGATCTTGACTCAATGGCACGTGCAATCCCTGCCTTCTGTCTGGAGTACCGATGGGCAGATCAGGCGCGACGCCAACCACGGTCATCCATCCATCGGCGCTGGCCGCACTCGCGTTGGCTTTCTTCCTCAGTCGTTTCCCCAGCGCGGACTCGCCCGGCCAGAAACGGCGCGCGAAGCTTTCACTAACAATTGCTACGGGCTCGCTCTTTGGTCCATCACGATCGTCAAATTCGCGTCCCTCTCGCAACGGCAGTTGAAGATCACGGAAGAAACCGCTGGCAACGCGGTTGAAAAAGACTCTCGGAGCCTCAACTTCGGTTGACATGGGGGTGCCGAAAACCTCGACAGATGAACGGCCCATCCGATCAAAGGGGTAGCTTTGAGTGATAGTCGCGTTCTTGACTCCTGGCAACGCGCGCACTCGTTCAAGAAGACCTGCGTAAAAAGCCAGCCGCTGCGACGCGGTTTTAAAATCGGGCGAATCTGGTCGCACGTCGGCACTGAGAATCAAATCGGGATTGAACGGCAGTTCCGTCTTTGTGCTCTTGCGCATCCCGTCAACCAACACACCGGTCGCGACTAACACGGCGCACGACACAGCTACCTGGGTAACAACGAGGACACGGTTTAGACGGCCAACACGCAAGCCTGGTCCACCAACCGCAATATCCTTCAGCACGTCCACTGTGCCAGGGCGAGTAGAACGAAGCGCGGGGAAGAGCCCTGCTAGCAAACCAACCCCAAGGGTCACACCGGCCGCGACGGCGAGCACGAGATAATCGATGTCGATCACCATCCAAAATGGTCTTTCCGGATGGTCGGCGAGCGTGCGATTGAGCAAAGGCACAACCCATGACGCGAGCAGCAACCCTCCGAATGCGCCAGTCATCGCCAGAATGCCGCTCTCAGTCAGCATCTGTCGGACGAGTCGAGCGCGACTGGCTCCCAGCGCTGAACGTATAGCCAGCTCGTGGCCACGCTGAAGTGCACGCGCCGATAAAAGATTGGCGACATTCAAGCACGCGACGGCCATGACGCCGCCAACAACCACCAGCATCGAGAGCAGTACGATGCTCAACTCACTCTCTCGGAGCGAATCGATATAAGGGACAATCTGAATGCGTAAAGGTTGCGTGCCACCTGCGCTTGTCGAGTCACTTTGAGTATTAAGCAAGGCAAACTCTGCGCGCGCCGCTGCAAGGTTAGTGTCATTGTTGAGGCGGCCGATGAAATCCGCTCGGGTTCGCAAGCCGGGTCCTTCAGGCGAGGCCGGAGACACGGGACGCAGATTGATCCAGGCCTGATGGCTTGTGGGAAATGCAAATCCTTCGGGCATTACTCCAAGAATCGTGGCCTGTTTGCCGCTAAGACGAATGGGCCTCCCCGCGATGTTTGGGTCGCCTCCAAAACTGTCTTTCCACACTGGATAACTGAGCAACACCACAGGCGCCGCATCGACACGTTCGTCCTCTGCAGAAAATCCGCGTCCGAGCAGCGGTTGAACGCCGAGGAGGTTGAGGACGCCGGCTGAAAATGCCGCCGCACGATAAGTGCGCGCATCCAACCCGTCGCCACCGATCTGAAGTGTTTCGCGGCTATCCAGCGCAGCAAATTCCTCAAAGCTACCTTGCCGTTCGCGCCAGACCGAGAAGTCTGTCAGCGGAATCGACCTGGTGTTACCCGTGGCATCGATGCGTTCTATGCTCATGATGCGGTCCGAGCGTTCGAAAGGTAGGCCCTTGATCATTACTGCATTGACGAAACTAAACTGAATCGTCACAAGGCCGATTCCGAGCGCGAGTGTGACCACAGCGATCGCAGTCGGCGCCGGCCGTCCTGCCAGACTGCGAATTGTGTAGGCAATGTCTTTGAGTAGGTTCATGTTATTGCCGGTTGAAGATTGCAGATTGGCAGATTATTTAGAAGGTATCTGTATCCCTGAGCCTATCTGCAATGTTCAATCTTCAATCTTCAATCTTCAATATCCTCATTCGTACCTAAGCGCCACCAGCGGATCGACCTTCGTAGCCCGTCGCGCCGGGATGTAGCATGCGAGCGCGGATACAATGATTAGCAACGCAGCGACACTTGCGAAGGTCATTGCATCAGTCGGTGCGACCCCAAATAACAAGCTCGTCAACAATCGCGTCAGCGCAAATGCACCGGCTATTCCGATTGCCACGCCAATCAGGACGAGCATCATTCCGCCTTTTACCACCAGCTTCAGGGCGTCTGGCGTTCGAGCACCAAGCGCCATCCTGATCCCAATCTCCTGCGTGCGCTGGCTGACCCCATACGAAATGACGCCGTAGATCCCCACACTTGCAAGGATTAAAGCCACGCCTGCAAACACCCCAAGAACTAGCGTGCGAAATCGCGGTCCTGCCACCGACTCGGAAAGCACGCTGTCGAGAGATCTGACGCTGTAAACCGGCTGGTCTTTATCAAGCGCCAACACTTCGTTTCGCACAGCGGCAGCAACACCAGCATCGCGGTCCGAATGACGAATCATCAACGACATGCCTTCTTCAGGTTGTTGGTTGTAAGGCATGTACAGCTCAGCGACGGACTCGCTGCGAAGTTCACGCGGTTTGGTGTCGCCGACAATGCCGACAATGGTTATCCAGTCCTCTTCCTTAGGGTTGTCTTCCAAAGAAATTCGCTTGCCTAATGCGTCGTCACCTCGGAAATACCGCTGCGCCAGGGTGCTGTTGACGATGGCTACATTTTGCGTGCCTCTCACATCTCGTTCGCTGAAACCTCTTCCCTTCAGCAGCGGGATCATCATTGTCTGGAAGTAATCTGGGCTGACGGCGTTGTAAAAAGCCAATAGAGGATCCGAGTCGTCGCCTGTACGACCTTCCAGGTTGAACCGAAGATTAGCCCACGACTCATCCCTGGCGATCGGAACGTATGATCGAGTGCTGGCAGACTCAATACCCGGCAACTGTTTGAGCCGTTCGAGAAGTTGATTGTGGAAGGCTATGACTTGCGCGCCAGTCTTGTATCTTGGCCCAGTGAGATCGATCCGCATCGTTAGCACGTTCGAGGGGTTAAAACCCGGATTCACGGCTTTCAGCCTCAGGAAACTTCTAATCAAGAGGCCGGCGCCAACCAACAACATCAGCGACAAGGCAATCTCCGCGATCACGAGCGAGCCGCGGAGTCGCTGGCGATTGATGCCGCTCGTCGCATTACGACTGCCAGCTTTCAGTCTCTCGTTGAGATTGGGACGCGATGCCTGAAGTGCAGGGAGGAGTCCGAAGAGGACTCCCGTTAGAAGCGATACTGCAAGTGTGAAACCCAGGACGCGAAGATCAATCGTGACCTCCTTAACGCGAGGCAGATCCGCAGGACTCAAGGTCACCAGCAAATCAATTCCCCATATCGCAACCAGCAATCCAAAGGTGCCACTTAACAATGACAGCAGCATGCTTTCGGTCAACAACTGCCGGACGATTTGCCAGCGTCCGGCACCCAGCGCCGTGCGAATGGCTATTTCTTTTTGCCGCGCAGCCGCACGAGACAGCAACATGTTCGCCACGTTGGCGGATCCGATTAACAGCACAAAAACAACGGCGCCGAGCATCACGAGTAGTGAGGTTCGGGTGTTGCCAACTATTTGATCGCCCAGCGAAACGACTCTCACACCTAGTCCTTTATTAGATTCGGGGTACTGCTGCTCTAACCGACCAGCAATGGTGTTCATTTTCGCCTGCGCTTGTTGCGGCGTGGTGCCAGGGTTGAGGCGCGCGATGACTTTAAGGTAATGTCCGCGGCGATTGTCGAAGCCGCCACTGTGCGACAGGGGAGCCCACAGCTCTATCTCATCGGATAACAGAGGCGCCTGAACGCCTCGCCGGATGACGCCGATAACAGTAAAGGACTCGTTATCGAGGTTGATCGATCGGCCGATGATGTTCGGATCGGATTCGAAACGGCGCTGCCATAGACTTTCGCCAATTACAGCCACATGGTCTTTTCCGCTCTGGTCTTCGCCGGCCAAAAAAACCCGCCCATGAATTGGCTGAATGCCAAGAACAGAGAAAAAAGCCGGCGAAACGATGGTGCTGCGAATCCGCTCGGGCTCTCCGTTGCCCGTCAGGTTGAAAGTCCAATCAGCGTAGGCCACCACCTGATCGAAGACATGGTTCTGGTCTCGCCAGTCGGCAAAGTTGGGATATGAGGCGGTGATCTCATTTCGACCAATCGCGGGCTTTGACTCCCACAGTTGCATGAGGCGACCCGGATCGCTGTAAGGAAGCGGACGAAGCAGCACCGAGTTAACGACGCTGAAAATCGCGGTGTTCGCTCCAATACCCAGGGTGAGCGCAAGTACCGCCACGGCTGTGAACCCGGGGCTCTTGATTAGCATGCGCGCCGAATACCGAAGCTCTCGAAGAAGTATATCCATAAAGCGAACCAACCTTTGAAATCAGATTTTGGAGTGCAATCAATAACAATCCCAACGTCACCACCGCGAAGGTCGGCAGGTCTGTTGACGTAACGCCGAATAACAAACTGCCGACAAGCCGGGTTAGAGCGAACGCACCCACCAGTCCGAGAACCACACCTGACACAGCCATCGACATTCCTTCCCGAACCACCAGTCTCAGTACATCCGCCGATCGCGCACCCAATGCCATACGTATTCCGATCTCGTGCGTGCGTTGGGCCACCGCATAAGTCACAACTCCATCCAGAGCGATCGCAGTCGGTGCCGGCCGTCTTGCGAGACCGCGAATTGTGTAGCTGATGTCCCTGAGTAGGTTCATCTTATTGCCGACTGCCGATTGCCGATTGCCGATTGCCGATTTTCAGAACGCCGAACGCCACGACCAATCGGCAATTGGCAATCGGCCCTCGGCAATCCCCTCATTCGTACCTAAGCGCAACCAACAGATCTACTTTCGTTGCGCGGACGCGCTGAAATCAGACACGCAGCCAAGGCAATTACCAGCAAACCAATTGGGATTACGACAAACGTTGACATGTCGGTTGGCGTGATTCCAAAAAGCAAAGTGGTTAGAAACCGCGTCAGCACAAGTGCACCGGTAATGCCTATTGCGATTCCCGTCAGGACTAAAACAATTCCCGTCTTCATTACGAATTTGAGAACATCACTACCACCGGCACATACACTAATGATGGCAGTGTTAGCACCTATACTGAGTGCAAGCGTAATGACGGCCACGACTGTGAAAGCCGGATGACGTAACAAGCTTCGTATGCCGTAGCCAAGGTCTTTAAGTAGTGAGTCCATGGTTATTCTTGACCGATTGCAGATTTCAGATTGCAGATTGCAGATTTTTAGAAGCTAGCTGCGTCCCTACGCCAATCTGAAATCTGAAATCTCCTCATTCACTTCTCAGCGCCACCAACGGATCGACTCTGCTCGCGCGGCGCGCGGGAATGTAAGCGGCGACTATTGCCATCGTTGCTAATAACAACGCGGTGGCGATAAATGTCAGCGGATCTCTGGGTCCTACATTAAAGAGCAGTTTCACCATCAAACTCGCCAACGCGAACGACACTGTCAGGCCCAGAGCAACTCCAACGGCTGCCATTACAAATGCCTGTTTGACAATCAGCCTCAACACGTCTTTCCCTCGCGCTCCCAGAGCCATCCGGATCCCTATCTCGCGAGTGCGCTGCGTGACTGAATAAGAAATCACTCCGTAGATGCCAACACACGCGAGAATCAAGGCGACTAGCGCGAACGATCCAATTAAGGTGGTGCGAAACCGTGGTTGGGCCACGGCCGTCGAGACGCGATCATCCATGGTCGCAACGTTAGTCATAGGTAAATCAGGATCGAGCCTCTTGAGTTCATTGCGCACGGCGCCGATCAAACCCCGCGGATCTTTTAGATCGCATTTTATGATCAGAGCAGCACCGTAGGGAGGATTCTGGGCGACGGGTTGGTAAATCGCTGGTTGCACTCCTTCCGTCAGACCGTTGTATTTGACATCACCAGCGACGCCGGTGATCTGCAGCCACGCAGGATCGTCTGGACTGCCAACGTTGATCCGCTTGCCAATAGGATCCTCAGCCCCGAAGAAACTTCGCTGAAATGTTTCGTTGATGATGGCAACCGCAGGAGCATTTACGTTGTCTGTCTCCGTGAAGGCCCTTCCTCTGCGGATCGGAATCTCTAAAGCCTTGAAATAGTCGGGGCTAACCAGTGTGAAGAAGGCGATGTCTGCGTGATCCTTCGTCGGCTGCCCTTCGATGTAAAAACCGCTCGAGAAGTCTGTTTCATCGGGTGGCAGGCTGTTACTGATGGCAGCTACGCGAACACCTGGTAGGACTCGCACCTGGTCCACCAGATTCTTCTCGAACTCTCGAACCGTGCTCTCCTCACGATAACGTTGACCGCGCAATGTGTAGTTCATTGTCAAAACGCTAGCAGAGTTAATCCCCAGATCCACTTGTCGCATGCGCCAAAGGCTTTTAAGAAGCAGACCGGCGCCGGTTACCAGCACTACAGCCAACGACAGCTCAGCTATCACTAAGACTCCCCGTCCGCGGCGCTTGCCCGGACTTTCGCTGGTTGTTCGGCCTCCATCACGAAGTACTTCAGTCAGATTCAAACGGGATCCCTGCCAGGCAGGCACCAGGCCGAAGATCACTGCGCTTAGCAGTGTGACACCTGATGTCCAAGCGAGTACGACTCCATCAATCTTGATCTGATCCACGCGCGGTAAATCTGCAGGGGCAAACTTGATCAGAACGGAGACGCCCCAAAAAGCGCAGATAATTCCAGCCGTGCCTCCCAGGATTGCCACCAGGAAACTCTCTGTCAGCAGTCGTCGGATTATTCGTCCGCGACTTGCACCCAATGCCGATCGGATGGAGATCTCTTTCAACCGGGATGCAGAGCGGACCAACGTCAGATTCGCGACATTGACTGCGGCGATCAACAGAACCAGGATCACAGACACTAGCAGCGCAATGAGTGCCGGCCTTACTTCACCGACAATGAAATCGTTGACTCGGAGAACATTGAACTTGAAAGGCGTCTTCTCGAAGCTCGAGGTCATTGCGCTCGACTCGGCTTTTGCCTGAACGGTGGTAACCCCCGGCTTCAAGCGAGCAATACCTCTTAAGAAGTAAGGTCCACGGCGAGTCGGTTGCTCGAGCTGCAACGCTCGCCACAATTGAATCTCGGGGTTAGGGAAACTTAGGTTGGGCGGCATAACGCCGATGATGTTTGCATTTGCGCCATTGAGACTAATCGATCGCCCGACGATCTGCGGGTCAGCAGCAAAGTGGGAGCGCCAAAACCCATCACTTAGAATTACCGTTTGGGGTGCACCAACTTGTTCATCGCTAATCTGAAAATCACGGCCGAGTTGCACCCCTACGCCAAGCACTGTCAAAAAGTTTGACGTCACGTTAACTCCACGCAACTGGATCGGGCTGTCGCCTCCCGTGTAGTTCAGTGGTGCGTACTGAAGTGCGCCGATTTGATCGAAGGATCTATTCTGGGCCCTCCAGTCGAGTAGATCAGCGTAGGCGAGCGGGGTTCGATCGCCACCGGCAGCCTCAGCGCCGCGGTTCCACACCATTACGAGTTGGTCGGGATCTTTAAATGGCAACGGGCGCAGCAAGATCCCGTGGACCACTGAGAAGATTGCGGTATTGACTCCGATGCCCAGTGCAAGGGTCACAACAGCAACCACAGTGAAGCCCGGTTGCTTCCGCAGAAGTCGAGCACCATAGCGAAAGTCCTGGAGAAAGGTAGTCATCGCAGTGTCTCCAATTTCAGATCTCAGATTTCAATCCTCGGCTTCAAACCCTTCGGCGGCGGAGCTCCAACTTGGAATCGGTCTTTGATCTGAGATATCTGAGATCTGAAATCTGAGATGATCTGAGATCTGAGATCTATTCGTACCTCAGTGCCTTCAACGGATCGACTTTGGTTGCTCTGAGCGCCGGCAGGTAGCAAGCAATCAGCGCAACCAGTAACAATCCCAACGTCACCAGACCGAAGGTTGGTAAGTCCGTCGACGTAACGCCAAATAACAAACTTCCGATAAGTCGAGTCAGAGCGAGTGCTCCAACGAATCCGACAACGACGCCTGCAACAGCCATCCGCATTCCTTCGCGAACTACCAGTCTCAGCACATCCGCGGAGCGCGCACCCAGGGCCATGCGTATCCCGATCTCATGTGTGCGTTGGGCCACGGCATAAGCAACGACTCCATAAATACCGACCGAAGCCAACAACAATGCAGCAGCGCCGAACACCGCGATGAGCAAGGCCATCATCCGATCAGCCGCAAGCGCAGCCTCGATCTGCTCACTTATTGTCCTGACTGAATAGAGCGGAATGTTTCGATTGACGCGTTGCACCACTGAACGAACGTTGTCACGCAAGGTCGCGGGATCGCCTGCGGTGCGAACCACGAGCGTCATGTCTCCTTGCATCTCTTGTGCAAGCGGTATGTAGACGAGTGGCAGGGGCGCTTCACGTAGATTGCGATATTTGGCCGTGCGCACAACACCAACGATTTCGAGGAAGGGACCTTCCGAATCCGTGCGGACCCTTTTACCAACCGCACTTTGCCCAGCATAATATCGCCGTTCAAACTCTTCGTTTACCATGACTATTCCCGGACTTCCTACCCTGTCGCCTGAATTGAAATCACGTCCTTTGACAACTGAGATTCCGAGAGTGTTGAAGTAATTCGCTCCAATCACGTTTGTGTTGAGTTCAGTGTCTTCGTTTGGTCGCGGTTCATAGCCTTCGATGAAGATTCCACGTCGCTGACCGCCACCGCTCAGCGGCACAGTCTTAGTCAGGCTAACGGAACGCACACCCGGTTCACTGCCAAGGTTATCCAAGAGTTCCTGATAGAAAGCTTGAGTCTGCTGTTTTGTGAGTTGCTGACCACTGGTTGCCAGCGAGGCAAGCAGAAGGTTGTGACTATCAAACCCCGGATCAAACGTGACTGCGTTGCGGAGGCTGCGCAGAAACAAGCCCGCGCCAATGAGCAATAAAAGTGACAAAGCAACTTGGGCAGTCACGAGCAAACCACGTAGACCAAAACGCGACAATCTGAGCGACGATCCGGTCTTTTCTTCCTTTAGTGTGGCGATCAGTTGCGGTCGCGAAGCTTGCAACGCCGGAACGAGTCCAAACACGATTCCAGTTAGAAACGAAATCGCGACAGTGAACGTCAGAACTCGCCAATCCACGGTCAGGTCGATGCTATTAGCTTCGTTAGGTGAGAAAAACGTCGGGATTAGACTGGCAGTCCAAAAGCTAACAAACAAACCGGCGATTCCTCCGATGAAGGCAAGAAGGATGCTCTCCGTCAATAATTGGCGAACCAATCGCCACCTACTGGAGCCGAGCGCTAAGCGAATAGCGATCTCCCGCCGTCGAGACGAGGCGCGAGCAAGCAAAAGGTTGGCAACGTTTGCACAGGCGATAAGCAACACTAGTCCAACGACAACGAATAGCAGCACCATCACTGAACGGACATTGCTCTGTCTTGAAGGTTCAATTCGACTCTCAGGAACAACCGCGACTGGTCGTGGCGAATTCGGTTGGGCGAGCGTACCCATGTTGGTTTCCGGATACGCCTGCGCCAGGCGATCGGCAACGGCTGTAATTTGTGCCTGCGCCTGCTCAAGGGAAGCATTTTCGCGAAGTCGACCTGTAATACCGATCCCGCGATTACCTCGCGCACCTTCACCTTTCTCTTCCTCAAGTCTTAACCAAAGCTCTGGTTGATCGCCGAATCTCATGCCACGAAAATTGTCGGGGGTGATACCAACAATCGTGTATGTCTTGTTATTCAGTGTTAGTGCACGCCCAACGACAGAAGGGTCTCCACCGAAGTGGCGCTGCCAGAACGGATAACTAATGACGGTAACCGGTGGCGCGCTGACCGCGTCGTCTGCGGCGCCGAGTGTTCGACCCAAATGAGCACCGAGACCTAACACCTGAAAATAATTGGTGGTGACCAGTGTTGCCCTGATCCGCTCAGGCTTCTCGACGCCCGAGAGATTTAATGAGGCGCTATCGTAGGCGGCGAGATCAGTGAAGACATCTGCTTCTTGTTTGAAGTCAAGATAATCAGGAAAGGAAGAGCCTCCGTAAAGTCCGCTGCTGTAGTCGCTCGTATAGACGCCGACCAGTCTATCGGGATGCTCAACACCGGCGATTGGACGCAGCAGGAGTCCGTTGATGAAACTGAAGATGGTTGCGTTTGCTCCGATTCCCAGGGCGAGTGTCACAATCGCGACCACTGCGAAGCTTTTGTTCTTCAATAGCATTCGCACGCTGTAGTGTAGGTTTTGACAGATTGAGGTCATGGTTGTGCTTGGTCTTAGGTCTTTGGTCTTTGGTCTTTGGCCTTAGGTCTTGGTCTTAGTCTTAGTCTGAGATCTGAAATCCGAGATCTACTCATTCCTGAGCGCCACTAACGGATCGACTTTAGTTGCGCGACGCGCCGGGATGTAACAAGCGAGCAACGCCACACCGATCAGCAGCAACGAAATACCCACAAACGTAAGCAGGTCTGTTGGACTCACGTCGTAGAGATAGCTCTTCACGACGCGGGTCGATACCAACGATAATCCGGAGCCAACTACTACTCCGATAACCGCGAGCCACATGCCTTGAGAGATCACCAACCGTAAGACATCGCCTCCGCGTGCGCCCAGTGCCATACGGATTCCCATCTCCTTTGTCCGTTCGCTAACTCCATAACTCATGACGCCATAGATGCCGATACTGGCAATCAACAAAGCTAGAAAACCAAAACCGCCAAGTAGCACCGCGCCAAAACGAGCTGGAAACAAAGAGATGTCGATGTTGTCGGTAAGCGACATAACATTGAACGCCGGGAGATTCGGATCGAGCGTTTGCACTTCACGTCGAATTGCTGCCGCTAAATCTTTTGGATCTCCGCTCGTCTGCACGTGCAGGGCCATTGCAGGCTGAGGATTCTGCAGGTAAGGCAAGAAAATATATGCCGTCGGATCTTCACCCAACGACCTATACTTACTGTCTTTCACCACACCAATGATTTCCCAGGTCGACGGTTGCCTCGTCGGCACACGAAGTTTCTGTCCGATAGGATTGCCGTTTGCAAAAAGATTCCGAACCAGCGTTTCGTTGACTATTGCTACTCGAGGTGCACCTTCACGATCTTGATCAGTAAATTCCCGTCCACTGAGTATTGGAACACCCAAAGTTCTAAAAAAGTTTGGACCGATAGCATTGTTGCCTACGAACTGCGGGTTCTCTCCGGTAGGTGGTTCGTGTCCCTCTACAAAAACGGGTGATGAAAATGCTGGTGAATATAAATAGCTAAGCGGTGCCGACTGAGCGATGCTGACGTTCTGAACACCCGACAGTGCTTGAACGCGACTACTGAGTTGCTGATAGAACTGACCGGCCTTAGTGGCATCGTATTTTTGCGCCGCGGTGTTGAATGACAGGGTGAGAATATGGTCAGCATCAAAGCCCGGATTGATCGCACGCGCATGATCCAAGCTCCTTAGAAACAACCCTGCGGCGATCAGAACGACTATAGATAGCGCCACCTGGCCAATCACGAGGGCATTACGCAAGTTGAAAGTACTACGGCGATCGCCAAGCTGTGGTGATTGATCCTTTAGCGCCGGCACCAGTTCATGCTTTGAAGCCTGGAGCGCCGGAACGAGTCCGAAAATAATCCCTGCGAGAACTGAAAGTAGCAGCGTGAAACTCAGTACGCGCCAATCAGTATGAAATTCAACATTGACTGGCAACGGAACCGCCGGTTTGAGCGCCGTTAACAGATTTATTAGCCAGAGGTTGAGAATTAAACCGGCGAGCCCACCCGCAACCGACAGCAAAATACTTTCGGTCAATAGTTGCCGGATCAGACGAGTGCGAGTTGCTCCAAGCGTCAGGCGAATCGCAACTTCCTTTCGACGTCGAGCGGCACGCGCAAGCAGGAGGTTGGCGACGTTTGCGCAGGCAATTAACAACACCAATCCAACAACTACGAGCAGTATTTGTGTAACCGGTTTTAGCATCGATCGAAAAACGGGCCGTCCATTGCCTGCCGTGTCAAGAACTATTTGGAAATCGCGGTTTGAGTCGGGATAGTTCTGCGCGAGACGACTAGCCACGACGTTCATTCCCGCTTGCGCCTGACGCAATGTGACGCCGTGTTTCAAGCGCGCCATAACATCGAGTGTGCGTGCGTTTCTATTGGCGAGAGGGTTTGATGCATTGCTCACGCCGGCGGGACCTGGTCTAACGGTCGCCTGCATCATCAACGGAATCCAGACCTGGCGGGGGAAAGCTTCTTCAGCGCCGACAAAATCAATTGGTGTAACGCCCACGATTGTGAATGCTTGGCCGTTGAGTAGCAGCGACCTGCCAACGACGTTTGCGTCGCTATTGAAACGACGTTGCCACAAGTTGTGACTGATGACAGCTACTGGAGAAGCGCCTGGAGTCTTATCTTCGTCCACTAGGAATGTGCGACCCAGTTCCGGCTTGACGCCTAAAACGTCAAAGTAATTGCCTGTGACCAATGCGCCTTCAACGCGTTCCGCTTGACCATTGCTTCCGAGATTCAAGCTCACCCATTCGTAAGCGAGCACGCCATCAAAGAGTTCGGTTTGTTGCTGATACTCAAGAAAATCCGGATAGGAACTTGGGTTCTGGCGATTTGAAAATATCCAGGCAAGATTCTGCGGCGAAGCAACCGGAAGTTGTCGCAGGAAAACCGAATTAGCCAGACTAAAAACAGTTGTATTAATTCCGATGCCTAACGCTAGAGTGAGCACAGCGACAAGCGTAAAGCTTGGACGTTTCACTAAACTGCGAACTGCGTAACGAAGGTCTTTAAGTAGGGTTTCCATTGGTCTTTTTCTTTTGTCTTTGGTCTGGTCTTTGGACTTCGGTCTTCGATCTGAGATCTGAGATCTATTCGTATCTAAGCGCAACCAACGGATCGACCTTCGTCGCTCGGCGCGCAGGCAAATAGCATGCAAGCAGCGCGACGAAGAAGAGCGTCACCGAAACAAGCGCGAACGTTCCCACGTCGGTTGTTTTCACTTCATAAAGTAGAATGCTCAACAGTTGCATCAGTCCCAGAGCCGCTATCACTCCAATCGCCACGCCTGCAAGCGCAAGCAAGAATCCCTGTCTCATTACCATCTTCAAAATGTCCAACGGTCGAGCGCCAAGGGCCATCCGCACGCCGATGTAATGCGTCTGCTGGCTCACGGAATATGAAACCACTCCGTAGATGCCTATCGATGCAAGCAACAGGGCCACTCCCGCAAAGATACCGATTAGCAGCGCTGGAAAACGCCGCATGAATGACGCAGGCGTTTGCGAAATCATCTCTTCCATTGAGTTGACGTTAAGGATTGCGGCCTCAGGCTCCAGGTTGCGAATCTCGCTGCGCACAGCGTTCGTGAGCGCGTTGGGTTCGCCCGTGGTGCGCACTACAAGATTGGAAAATGGCGCTGCATTTTGACGGAACGGATAGTAGAGAACCGGTTTAACGGCTTCGTCGAGTCCGGTGATTTTGACGTCTCCTACTACACCGACGATCTGAGGGGCCGGTGCATCAACACTCGCGTACTTAAGTCGCCTGCCGATGGGATCGCGACCAGCAAAAAGTCGATCCGCAACGGTCTTGCCGATAATGATTACTCGTGGGACATCCGGCTTGTCGCGCTCGTCAAATAGGCGCCCGGCAATCAGTGGGATACCAAGAGTTTGAAAGTAGCCGTCGTTAACAAAGCGGATGTTGGCTTCCGTTTCCTGCCCGAGCGGAGGAATTGGATCGCCCTCGACGTTGAAGCGAGTCGTGTTTCCGCCATTAAGCGGCAGAATGTTTACCGTACCCGCCCCGACAACCCCTGGTAGCGACTGGATTCGCTGTCTCAATTGATCATCAAAATTAATGAGTGGATTGGCTGCCGTATACTTAGTCGCGGGCAGAACTACAGTCATCGTCAATAGATTCTGAGTCTTAAAACCGACGTTCGTCTGTAACAAACGAAGTACGCTCTTCATCATCAAGCCGGCGCCAATCAGCAGCACCACCGCCAGCGCAATCTCAGTGACCACCAACGCACTGCGCAAGCGCTGTCCAGTGCCCGCAGAAAAGTTTCTTCCCCCTTCTTTGAGTACTTCATTGAGATCTAAACGCGTAGAGTGAAAGGCTGGCGCCAATCCAAATAACAGTCCGGTTAGCAACGAGAGGAGGAAGGAGAATCCGAGAATGTTTGTGTCGATGCGTAACGATTTCAAAAAAGGCATTGCATTCAGCTGTCTCTGCGGCAGCGCTGCCACAAGAGCGGGCGTACCCCAGTAAGCAATCAACAGCCCGGCGGCGCCACCCACGATCGAAAGCACTAGCGACTCTGTGAGGAGTTGTCGAATAACCCGCCAACGACTCGCACCAAGTGCGGATCGAATAGCCACTTCTTTCTGTCGTGAAAGCGAGCGAGTGAGGAGAAGACTGGCAACGTTGGCACACGCAATCAACAGCACAAAGCCAACCGCAGCCAGCAAAACCAGCAGTATCGGTCTCACGGTTCCCACGACTTCTTCTTGCAAAGGGACAAGCGTGGCGCGCGTTCCCGCATGTGACTGGTTATGTTGCTGTTCGATGCGGCCCGCGATCAGACTGATTTCGGATTGGGCTTGACTAACACCTACGTCTGATTTGAGCCGCCCTATGAGATTGCTCCCGTGCATGAACCTGCGGCTCAGTTGATTTGGAGTAGGCTGATAAGGTAACCACAGATCTCCCGTTCTTAATGCAAACTGAAAGCTGGAGGGCAACACTCCGATGACGGTATAGCTGTCTCCATTAATCGTCAGCGCTCGACCGATTATTCCGCTATCACCTCCAAACCGTTTTTGCCAGAATCCATAAGTAAGGACAGTTACTTTTGGTCCATCTGGTTTGTCTTCATCTGGTAGGAATGTGCGACCGATCAAGGGCTCAACGCCCAGTACGGAAAAGAAATTAGCGCTTGCTCTGGGCGCATTGATACTCTGGGGCTCGCCACCGTCTGTCAGGATTGCGCCCCCTCCCGTGTAAGCGGCGATACCTTCAAACGACGAGTTGTGTTGATAGTCCTGGTAGTCCGGATACGAAAACTCTCGCTTTCCAAATGCCTGCTGCGGCGTCTGCTCCCAGAGATGAAAGAGTCGCTCAGGCGCCTTATACGGTAGGCCTCGGAGTAGCGCGGCATCCACAACAGTGAAAATCGCCGTGCTTCCCCCGATACCGAGGGCTAGCGTGACCACGGCAACCAACGCAAAACCTGGTCGCTTGACCAATGTGCGGGCTGTGTAACGGAGATCGTGGAGTAGCTTGATCATGTTGGCCTCTTTGGTCTTTGGCCTTTCGCCTTTGGTCCTTGACCTTTCGTTCTTTCGCGTTTAGTCCCTGCTCTGAGATCTGAAATCTGAGATCTACTCGTACCTCAGCGCCACCAATGGATCGACTTTCGTTGCTCGACGCGCGGGCAGATAACACGCGACCAATGCCACAAATGTCAGCAACACTGGAATTGCGACAAAGGTCAACGGATCAGTGGCTCCAATGCCGAAAAGCATCGTCTTCATCGAGCGAGTTAGACCAAGAGCCACGGGTATTCCAATAGCGATGCCGGCAAGTGTCATTTTCATTCCGTGTTCCAGAACCAGGCGCAGAATGTCGACTCGTTTCGCACCAAGCGCCAAACGAATCCCAAGCTCATGAGTTCGCTGTCCAACCAGATATGAAATAACGCCGTAAATTCCGAGACTGGCCAACAACAGCGCGGCGGCAGCAAACGATCCCAACAGGATCATGGAGAAGCGGCGCTGCGCTAATGAGTCGGCAATGACTTCGTCCAGCGTTTGCGTGTTTGAAATAACGTTTTGATTGTTATGGCTTTGAATTGTTTTGCGGATCGAAGTGAAGAATGCGGGTCCGATGTCGCCACCGCTACCGTCTGAACTCACTACGACGCCAACATCTGTTGTTCCTTCGACCTCCGCGTCGGGAGCTGCCCTAAAAGGAAGGTAAATCTGGGCCTGCAGATACTTTTGATCTGAATCGAGCCCCCATTGCTTGACATGCCGAACGACGCCGATGATCTCGTGTGGACCCTGGTCGTCTTCAAGATTGATTCGTCTACCGAGCGGATCTTCATTCCCGAATCGCTCTCGAGCCAACATCTCGTCAATGATGATGACGCGGGGAGAGTGTTCATCGTCCTGGTTGGTGAAGAAGCGTCCTCTCTTCAATTGAATACCCATGGCCGAAAAGTAATCAGGCTCTACGACGTAGAACAGAGCCATGTACATATCGTTATGGCTCTCTGGTTTGGCCTGCCCATCAATCCAGAAGAATCTATCGTCCTCGTTCACCATTGGTGCCGCACCGTAGGTTAAAGAGACCGCGCCCACACCAGGTGTGGCCTTGAGTTTGTCACTGAGATCGCGCAGTGCCGCTCGCGTCGCACCCGCCGTAGCATTACGCATTGAAGGAGCGAAGGTAACGCCAAACGTCATGGCATTGTCTGCGCGAAAACCCGGATCGACTTTCCATAACGCATTTAGACTACGAATCAATAATCCCGCCCCTACTAAAAGGATCAGGGCCATGGCCATCTGCGCTGCCACAAGAACGCCTTGCGCGCGGGCTCGAGTTGAGCTGCCGCCGCGACCACCCTCCTTGAGCGTTTCGTTAAAACTCAAATGAGAAGTCTTCAGCGCCGGCACCAGACCCGAGATAATTCCGGTTAGGAGTGAAAGCGCCAGGGTGAAAAGCAAGACTCGCCGATCTAAGGACACCTCTTCAGCTCGCGGTAGTGCCCTCGGTAGCGCTTTGAGCGCTAACTGTGTGGCCCAGCCTGCCAGCAGCAAGCCGGCGGCTCCGCCACAAAGGGAAAGAAGTGTGCTTTCAAACAGCGATTGACGAAGCAAACGCAATCGACTCGCTCCCAGCGCAGCCCGGATTGCGTACTCCCGAATTCTGCCGGTCGACCTCGCGAGCAGCAGATTACTTACATTCACGCAGGCGATTAGTAGTACAAATCCAACGGCACCAAGCAGCAGTAGCAGAACCGGCTGGACCTCGCCAACCACCGCCTGTCTAAGAGGTATTAAGCTTGCTCCATTGCCTTTGTTTGTCGCGGGAAAAGCTTCAGCAAGTCGTTGCATCACGCTGTTGAGGTCTGCGTGTGCCTGGTCAAACGTCACCCCGTCCTTTAAACGACCAATACCATGAATTCCCATTGCAGCGCCGCGATTACGCAAAGGAGGCGCGTCCCAGGCTCCGATCGCTACATAAACGTCCGCGTTACGCGCAAGACTAAAAGTGGAAGGTATGACGCCAACGACTCTGTAGCTTTTATCATCGAGGTTAATGTTTCTTTCGAGTACGTCGTTTGCTGAATTGAACTTTCGCGTCCACAAACGTTCACTAATCAACGCTACCAGTTCGGCTCCCGGTCGATCGTCCTCGGGGTTGAAGGTTCGCCCCAATTTGGGCTGAAGCCCATACACTTTGAAGAAGTCGCCGGAGATCATTCGCGCACCCACTCGCTCAGGTTCGCCGGGACCCAGCAATGTGAAAATCGCCCCGCGCGAAATTGCTATTGAGGAGAATGACTGATTCTGTTTCTGCAGATCGAGAAAGTTCGGATACGGGATCGCGCCAAATTCGAAGTTCGGTTTGCTCTGATGAATGGTGATGAGTTGATCCGGTTTCGGAAAAGGCAACGGATTGAGTAAGACTCCATTTACGACCGAAAACAAAGCCGCGTTAGCACCAATTCCAAGCGCGAGCGTCAAGACGACAATGCTCGTGAAGCCACGGTGCTTGAGTAATATGCGAATGGCGTAGCGAATGTCTTGGATCATAGTGGTATCGGTTTTGATCTTCGATTTTTGGTCTTTGGTCTTTGAGCTTTGCCTTTGTCTTTCTTTTTGCTTTTGCTTTTGCCTTTGATCTGAGATCTGAGATCTGAGATCTGAGATCTGAGATCTATTCGTATCTGAGCGCCTCCAACGGATCGACTCTCGTCGCTCGTCTCGCCGGTATGTAACAAGCCAGCAGCGAGACGCTCACCAAAACAAATGCATCAAACAAGAAGATCACTGGATCCGTCGTGCTTACTTCGAATAACAAACTCGACAGCAACCGCGTCGCAACAAAAGAAATAGCAAGACCAACAACGACTCCGATTAAAGCCAAGCTGAAACCATTGCGCAGGACCATTCGAAACACGTCTGAGTTGCGCGCACCGAGCGCCATGCGCACGCCGATCTCGTGCGTTCTTTGGGCAACCGAAAAAGTCATGATTCCGTAAATGCCCACCGCCGCCAGCAGCACTGCCAGACCCGCGAACAGCGTCAACAGAAACATGTTGAAGCGACGCGGAGCCACCGAATCAGCAATGCGCTCCTCCATAGTCAGCACATTCGCAACAGGCTGATCAGGATCGATTGCTGCGACCTCGTTTCTGAGCAGCGCCGTCAACAATTGCGGCTCTCCAGTCGTGCGTACAACGACGTACATCGCCGGGACGTTTCCATCCGCAAAAAGAGGCTGGAGGACAGGAATGTAGATCTCAGGTTTATCTTCGAGATCGAGTCCTCGGTGTTTCACGTTTCCCACGATCCCGACGATCTCGTACAACTTGGGATTGTTTCGCGAGAAAAAGATTCGCTTACCGAGCGCTTCTTCGTTGGGCCAGAACTTTTTGGCCATAGCCTGATTGACAACGATTACTTGAGGGGCTGTCGCGACGTCATGCTTCGTTATGTCTCGACCCTTTTGCAGGGGGATTTCCATCGCCTTGAAATATCCCGCGCTGATGAATCGCACTTGCTCATCGGGTCGTGGTTTTCCTTCTGGTACAGGTCGACCTTCAATCGTGAAACTACGATCACCCCCTCCGCCACCAAATGGCAGAAGGTTGATCGCCCCAACCGCCTTCACCTCAGGACGTGATTCCACCCGAGTAAATAAGTCCTCGAAGAAGGCTTGACCTTTTTCCAGCCTGTCGTACTTCCCATCAGGCAGCGCTAGTCTCAGCGTCAACAGCTTTGTTGGTTCAAAACCCGGACTGACAACCTGAAGACGCTGAAAACTCTTCAGTAAGAGGCCGGCACCGATTAGCAGCACGAGTGCAAGTGCAAACTCCGAGATCACCAGTGCATTGCGTAAGCGAAGACGCTTTGGTCCTTCAACACCACCACGACCTGCTTCTTTCAGCGTGGCGTTCAGATCGGTCTTTGAGGCTTGAAGCGCCGGAAATAAACCGAACAGCACACCCGTGATCACAGATATGCCGAGTGTGAAGATTACGACTCGATAGTCGAGTCCGATCTCCTCAACTCGAGGAGTGTCTTTGGGTATCAGCAAGACGAGAAACCGCACTCCCCAGATCGCGAGCGTCAGGCCTGCGAGCCCGCCGATTGCTGATAACAACAAACTCTCAGTGAGAAACTGGCGAATCATTCTGCCACGGCTCGCACCGAGTGCGGCCCGCACGGCAATTTCACGATTGCGGCCAGCAGCATTAGCCAGTAAGAGATGAGCGACGTTGGCACACGAGACGGCAAGAACTAAGCCAACTGCAGCAAGCAAAAGGAACAACGCTTTACGCAGGTTCGCACCAACCAGATCTTCCTGAAGCGACTTAAGGGTAAAGCTGAATCCACTCGGGTACGTCGTCTTATGATCTTGCGACATTCGCGCGGTGATCGCATTGAGCTCTGCTTGCGCCTGTGCTGCGGTCGTGTTTTGCCGGAGGCGCGCAACTACATTCAGGAAATGTGATCCACGATTGTTCTCAGTAAGCAGATCTGGCTGGAACGCGAGTGGACGCCAGAGCTCAGTGTCCTTCTCCGGAAACCGAAAACCCGCAGGCATAACGCCGACAATCGTGATTGGCTGACCATCGAGAGTAATCGTTTTATTTACTATCGTTGGATCCGCCCCGAAGCGCCGTTGCCATAGTGCATGGCTCAAAACGACAACACGGTCATGTTCGAATTGATCTTCTTCTTTTAGAAAGGTTCGACCCAGAGACGCCGGCGTCTTTAGTGTGGAAAATAGGTTTGCCGAGACGACCGCACCTCGCAATCTTTCTGGCTGATCAATACCCGAAAGATTGAATCCCTGGGTCGTATATCCGGCGACGTCAGCAAACGATTGAGACTGTTGTTGCACGTCGACGAGTTCCGGTGCTGAGAGTTCAACTTCGTCGAGATGATTGTTATGAAGATCTCCCCACAGCACCATGAGTTGCGAAGAGTCCTGGTAAGGCAGCGGTCGCAACACAATCGAGTTGACGACACTGAAGATGGCACTGTTCGCACCAATCCCCAGCGCCAAAGTGATAATGGCAATCGCCGCAAAAGCCGGGCGTTTTAGAAACCCGCGTAGGGCGTAACGGATGTCTTTGAGTAGTGTGTCCATAGAAAACCGGCCTTTGACCTTGGTCTTTGGCCTTGGGTCTTTGAAGCAACATCGTCGGCACCAAGACCCAAGGCCAAAGCCCAAAGACCATTCTTCATTCGTATCTCAACGCTTCCAACGGATCTACTTTCGTAGCTCGTCGTGCGGGGATGTAACACGCAACCAACGCAACCACCACCAACACCAAAGTGATCCCAGCGTAAGTCAGCGGGTCAGTCTCGCTGACGCCAAACAACAAACTCTTCATTAATCGCAGCAGGCCAAACGCCGCGCCTAAACCAAGCACGACGCCAACCCCGATCACGGCCATTCCCTGTCCCAAAATCATCCTCAGCACGTCACCAACTTGCGCCCCGAGCGCCATACGAATGCCGAGTTCATGTGTTCTCTGCGTGACCGTGTACGATGTCACTCCGTAGATTCCAGCCGCAGATAACAACAAGGCGATGACGCCAAAAAAAGCCAGCAAGAAAAGGTTGAACCGTGGTTCAGTCACAGACGAACTAACGATGTGCTCCATCGTTTCGATCTTTGAAACCGGGACCGTTCGATCGACTTCTGTCACTACCTGGCGAACGGCGCCCGCAATACTCTCCGGCTCAACAGTCGAGCGGACCACAATCGACATGTTTGCAAACGGATCCTGGAGTGCCGCAAAGTAGAGTTCTGGCTCAGGTTCTTCACGCAGCTCAAGACTGCGAACGTTTGCAGTAACACCTACAATCTCAAACCAAACAGGTTGGTTGTTGCTGTCAGTGTTTCCGAAAGTGATTCGCTTACCTACTGCACTTTCGCCAGGAAAGTTCTGGTCAGCCAAAGCCTGATTGACAATCATTGCTAGTGGAGTGCCGGCGGTGTCGCGATCTGTAAACGCACGACCCTGCATCAGCGGGATACTCATCGCGCGAAAGTAGTTAGGAGTGACGCTGCGATAGTTCGCCCCCGGCCATTTGTCAGGCGTTGTAAACGGACGCCCTTCAACTTGGAATCCCGTAGTTGGTCCTTTACCAAGAGGCAACGTATTGATAGCACCAACGTCTTGCACGCCGGGGATCGCGCTAATTCTTTCCATCGCCCGCTGGTAAAAAGCGACGTAGTCAGCGTCGTTTTTGAAGTTTGTTCCAGAAGGAGACAACTGTGCGGTCAGGACCTGCTGAGCAACAAATCCAGTATTGACTGATTGCAACCGCATAAAGCTGCGGAAGAGGAGACCTGCGCCGGCGAGCAAGACAACAGAGAGGGCGACTTCAGTGACAATAAGCGCCTGGCGAAACCGACTCCGCCGCATGCTTCCAACCGTGCCACGTCCTGTTTCGCGGATAGACTCCTGCACATCCGCCCGAGAGAATTGGAGGGAAGGCGCAAAACCAAAAAGAATTCCAGTCAGAACCGACGCTATTAAGGTGAAGCCCAAAACGCGCCAGTCCATTTGAATTTCCTGGAGACGTGGAAAGTCTCCGGGCAGTAGCTTCTTAATAAAGGACAGGAGCCAGAACGACAGCAGAAAACCAAAGGCGCCACCGGCAAGAGCTAGCATGGTGCTTTCGGTGAACAACTGCCGCATGACACGCCAACGCGAGGCGCCCAACGCTGCACGAATGGCCATTTCCTTGTGGCGTGTTGCAGAACTCGCCAGCAGGAGGTTTGCGACGTTTGCGCAGGCAATCAAAAGAACAAACGTCACGGCGCCAAACAGTAGCCACAACATTTTGTTAGTATTCCCAACAAGGTGCTCCTGCAGTCCGACGACTCGATTGAAGCGTCTGTTGTTTGTGTCCGGGTATTGCTGACGCAGGCGAGACGTAATCGTCTCCATTTCACTCGCCGCTTGAGGAAGTGAGACTCCTGGTTTCAATAATGCAACCGCCGCGAGGTACCCCATGCCCCGAACTTGTGTAACATCCATCCGCTCGTTCCACTCAGGAACCAATCGCAGCGGTGGTAACCACAGTTCAGTCTTGTCCGGATACTGGAAACCTGGGGGCACTACTCCGACAACGGTGTAGTTCTTGCCATCCAGCGTGATCGACTTGCCAACGACTTCTTTGTCACCACCGAAGCGACGCTGCCACAAGACATGACTCAGAAGCGCTATGGGTGCGTGACCAGCTTGTTCGTCAGCGGGAATGAATAGCCGGCCGTATTCGGGCTCGATGCCGAAGACTGAAAAGAAGTTTGCGTTAGTTTGCGCCACGTCGATGCGTTCTGCCTGATCGGAGAGCGCCAGATTCGCAGTGACCGTCTTGATTGCAGCTAGATGTTCGAAGACCGTGTTTTGCGCACGCCAATCATAAAAGTTGGCGGCTGTGACTTGTACGCGTTTACCTTCGCGATTCAATTCCTGAATCGCCACAATCCGATCAGACTGTTGATAAGGCAGCTGACGAAGCAAGACGCTGTTCACGACACTAAAGATGGCAGTACTAGCGCCGATACCGAGTGCTAGTGTGATAATCACAATCGCGGTGAAGCTCGGACGCTTCAACAGTCCACGAAAGCCGTAGCGAAGATCTTTGAGTAGTGTTTCCATGATCTAAAACCGAACTGGTCTTTGGTCTTTGGTTTTGATCTGAGATCTGAAATTATCTGAAATCTGAGATCTGAGATCTATTCGTCCCTAAGCGCCACTAAAGGATCAACTTTCGTCGCTCGTCGCGCAGGTAAATAGGCCGCAAGCATCGACACAAAAAGCAAAACCACACCCGCCACACTCAACGACACCGGGTCTGTTGGCGACAAATCAAACAACAAACTCTTTGCGAAGCGGGAGACGTACATCACTATTGGCACACCAACGCCTACTCCGATCAAGACAAGCAGGATCGCCTCTCGCAGAATCAGTGAAAGAATGTTGCTCGTTGCGGCGCCCAACGCCATGCGAATGCCGATTTCGTTTATTCGACTCGCAACACCGTAAGAAAGGAGTCCGTAGAGTCCGATGCTTGCTAATACCAACGCCAACACACCGAAGAAGCCCGAGAGTTTTGCCATCAGTCGCTCACGCAGAAGCGATTCCTCAACCATGGGACGGAATCCCTCGAAATTGACGTCGAGTCCGGGATTCATTTCCATCAGACTTCGATTGATCGATGCAGTGATAGAAGCAGGCGGAAGACTTGAGCGAATTAGAAACTGTCGATTGGAAGCAGGGTAAGGATCTTGCGGACTCGCCAGATAAACAACTGGAAGCGCCTGCTCGCGAAGATCTTCAAACTTCGCATCGGGCGCCACACCGATAATGTCGAAAAACGTCTCGGATTCGCTGGGTGTCGCTTCGACAACTAGTCGTCGTCCAATTGGCTTCGCCTCATGCAACATACTCGCGAGGGTCTGATTGATAATCGCGACGTTTGGCGCATTAAGCGCGTCGCTGCTGCTAAAGGCTCGTCCGCCTACTAATGGAATCTGCAAGGTCTTAAAGTAATCGAGACCGACCCGGTTAAAGGAAGCATTAACTCTGTCTTCGGCCTTTACCCCTTCCAACCAAACGGTATTGCTCCGTCCTCCTCCGGTTAGCGGCAGTGAGTCCATCTCAGTCGCATCTTCGACACCAGGAACATTTTTGATTCTTTCCAACAATTCTCCTCTGAACGAGACTCGGCGTGGTGGCTCAACTTTCAATCGATTGAATCCCACACGCGCTACCAAGAGGTTTTCCTGATTGAAGCCCGCGTCGAGTGTCAGAAGCTTGTTGAGGCTGCGAGTAAACAGCAGAGCGCTGGCGATGAGCACAAGCGAGAGAGCAACTTGAACTACAACTAATGTCCGCCGCAAACTGAAGCGCTCACGACCAGCGGTGAGCCCGCGTCCGGCAGCTTTCATGGCAACCCCAGGATTGATTCGAGTGGCTTTGAGTGCAGGAGTCAGTCCGAAGAAAATGCAGGTGATAGCTGCGACTGCCGCAGCGAAGCCCAAAACTCGCAAGTCTGGCGCAAGATCCAAAAACACGTTGGTTCCGATTGAAGCAACCAGGAAACGACTCAGCGCTTGAGCCAACACCGCACCGAGGGCGGTTCCAATGATCACGAGCAAGAAACTCTCAACCAGCAACTGCCGAATGATTCGGAAACGCGAGGCGCCCACTGCTTGCCGGACCGCGATCTCGCGCTCACGTGTGCTGGCGCGCGCCAACAACAAATTCGCCAGGTTGGCGCAGGTAATTAAGAGCACCAACCCGGCGATGGCCAGCAACAACCAAAGTGGACGTTCATAGTTTTGTCGAAGAGTGGAATAACCCGACGAGCCATCAGCCACCTCGAGTTTTGAGTTGAGATAATCGTTGACGCTCGCTGCTGGATAGTTCGCGGGCAACGTTTGTTGGAAGAGCGATGACGAAATAGAAGTGAATTCGGCGCTGGCTTGTGCAGCTGTCCAACCGGGCTTTAGCCGACCCGTCACCATCAACCACCAATTCGTACCGGAGTCGAGTCTCTGGTTCGCTCCTGAGAAAATCGCATCAGCGCAGATCGGAAGCGCTACATCAAATGACTTACCGACTTCGAGCCCAAAGAAACTCGGTGGCGTGACGCCGATCACTTGAAGCTGGCGATCCGAGAGTGTGACTTTACGACCAACTACGTCCGGCACACCGCCGAATTCGCTTTGCCAGAAGCCGTGACTAATGACCACGCCGGGTGCCGTGCATCCTCGTTGATCATCCGTCTCATTGAAGACCCGTCCAAGCTCTGGCTGTATTCCGAGAACGTTAAAGAAACTACCGCTAACCCAAAGACCTCGCGCGGGCCTAACCTCGCCGCCTTGTGCAAGATTGAATCCGGCAAACCCCCAGGCAGCGATGCCAGCGAATCCCTGCTGTCGATCGCGAATCTGTTCCCAGAGAGGGTTGGTAACTGGGGCGTAGCGCATTCGTCCTTTGTTACCGCGGGTGAGTTCGACATCGCTGGCTCGCAGTCTGACCTGGGCGAGCTCTTGTGCATTTCGCAGCGGCAAGTTCTTCAACCGAACAGCATTCAGCAATTGAAAGATCGCAGTGTTTGCTCCAATGCCGAGCGCGAGTGACAACACCGCCACCGCTGTGAAAGCAGGATTCTTGAGAAGCATTCGAACGCCGTAGCGTAGATCGTTAAGCATTAGTTACTCCCCTTGCTTTGATCTGAGATCTGAAATCTGAAATCTGAGATCTGCTACTCGTACCTGAGCGCCGTCAGCGGATCGACCTTCGTTGCGCGCCGCGCTGGCAGGTAACAGGCAAGCAAACTCACCACGACCAGCAATACTGATAACGCACTGAAAGTAAAGAGATCCGTCGCGCGCACCCCGAACAGTAAGCTCGACAGAAATCGCGTGACGGCAAAAGAAAGAACAACTCCACACGCAATTCCCGTTAGGACCAACCTAAAGCCATCTGAGAGAACCAGACGCAGCACATCAATCTGCCGAGCCCCAAGCGCGAGCCGAATGCCCAGCTCACTGGTGCGCTGCGCGACCGAAAAAGAGATCACACCGTAAATACCTATGACCGCCAGCAACAACGCGAAGCCTGCAAAGACGCCAAGTGCCAACATCGCAAAGCGCCGGCGAGCCAACGACTCGGAGAGACGCTGGTCCATAGTTTTGATATCAAAGATGGGAATGTTGGAATCCATGGAACGGACCTCCGAGCTGATGGTTGCCGCCAGGCTCAGAGGTGGGACGCTAGTACGCGCAACGAGATACATGGTGCCGGCTCCTGCCTGTGCCGCGGGGAAATACATCGTTACACGTGATTCACTTTCGAGATCGTATTGCTTCACGTTGCCAACCACACCGACGATCGTCATCCAGGGGTTCTTTGATTCCAATCGACCAAACTTTATACGGCCTCCGACGGGATTAGCGTTGGGCCAGTAGTTGCGAGCCATTCTTTCGTCAATGACTATCACCGGTTGCGAGCCTTCGATATCGTGCTCGTCGAAGAGACGACCTTTGATGAGGGGAACTGCCATCGTCTCGAAATAACCGACGCCCGCTATACGTCCGTCAGACTGAATCATTTCCTGATCTTCGGAGGGTTGATAACCCTCAATAGAAATACTGCCCCACCCAATACCTCCGCTCAGCGGCAGATTGTCAGCAACGGCAGCCGACTTCACGCCCGGTATTCGACGCACGCGATCCAACAACTCACGGTAAAAGATTTCGGTTCGATCTCCCTTGTAACTTGTACCAGCTAGGGACACTCGCATGCTCAGCACGTTCTGAGCATCGAATCCGGGATTCACTCGCTCAACACTGATGAAGCTGCGAATCAGGAGACCTGCGCTGATTAGCAAAACCAATGAGAGCGCCAGTTCCGACACGACGAGCAGTTTGCGCAATTTGTCGTGACGTCCACCAGCAACGTTTCGAGCGCCTTCCTTCAGAGCTTCACTCAAATTCAACTTTGAGTTTCGGAGCGCTGGAGCCATTCCGAAGAGAATTCCGGTCAGCACCGCGATAGTAGAAGTGAAAACCAAAACGCGGGCGTCCATGCGAATTGCAGGAAGGCGAGGAATGTTGCCGGGACTAAGCCATCGCAACGTACTCAATATCCAATACGCGAGGACCAATCCCAGCACGCCGCCCAAAACAGAGAGAACTACGCTCTCAGTCAAAAGTTGGCGGACCAGTCGAGCGCGGCCGGCACCCAGCGCGCTGCGAATTGACATCTCTCGTTCTCGCGCAGTGGCTCGCGTGAGCAATAGATTGGCTACGTTTGCGCAAGCAATGAGCAACACACAACCGACGGCCGCCAGTAACACAAAGAGTGGACGGCGAACGTCACCAACTACTTGGTCCAATAGCGGCTTCACACTGAAACTGAAGCGACGACTTGCCGGATACCGGTTGGGAAATTGCGAGGCCAAACGGGTCGTGGCGATGTCCAATTCACTTTGTGCCTGAGCAATCGAAAGGCCAGGTTTCAGTCGCGCGAGGAGGTTGTAATTCTCGTCTCCCTGCTCCTGCCTTTCTTCAGCACTCATTGGCAACGGTAAATATATGTCCGGCTCAGGTATTGAGCTGACTGTCGGTACCACTTCAAAACCCAGCGAGAATTCAGCCGGCATCACGCCAACGATTTGGTATTTCTCACCGTTGAGAAGAAGCGTGTTCTGTAGGACATTCTGATTCGCTCCAAACTCACGACGCCAAAATGCATTGCTCAGAATTACGGTGTTGGGTTTTTCGGGGGTGTCTTCTTCCTGGACAAACAGTCGCCCGAGGAGAGGTCTCACGCCGAGCATTGGAAAAAGATTTGACGATGCGGCTACGGCGCCCGCACGCGTTGGATTGCTGAGTCCGCCAACGTTAAGACTCCGACCATGAACAATGGCGACATCTTCAAAAACTGTGGTATTTGCTTTTACCGCTTCGTACTGTCCGGGGGAGGGCCAATCCTTATCTACATTTGCTCCTGGTGAGTGAGTCCAAATGATCGCCAGCCGATCTGAATCACGATAGGGCAACGGATTCAACAGCAACGAATTGACGACGCTAAAGATGGCACTGTTAGCGCCGACGCCAAGCGCCAGAGTCAAAACGGCAACAATAGTAAAGCCTGGCGTTTTGACCAGCATATGAAACCCGTAACGGATGTCGCGCCAAAGGGTCTGCATAAATCACTCCCGTCTTCATTCGTATCTCAACGCCACCAGCGGATCTATCTTCGTCGCCCGACGCGCGGGTATGTAACAAGCCACCAAAGCCACGACTGCCAATACCGCTGCGAGGGCAGCGTAGGTAACAACATCAGTAGTCGCTACCTCGAACAACAAACTTCGCAACAACCTCATTAATGCGAACGCAGCTAACAACCCGCTGGCAACACCAATCGCAATCAGCACTAAACCTTGTCGTAAGACCCAGTGCAGGATGGTCGTTCGAGAGGCGCCCAGCGCCATTCGAATTCCAATTTCACGCGTGCGTTGATTAACCGAATAAGCCATCACACCGTAGATACCGATGCTGGCCAACAACAACGCAAGTACTCCAAACAAAGCCACCACTTGCATCGCGAAGCGTCGCTGTCCTAACGAATCTGCAACGACAGTTTCCATTGTTCGCTCACCAAACACCGGCAGATTTGAATCGACCGATTGCACCTGATCACGAAGCGACTTAGCCAATGTCATTGGATCTGGGCCAGTCTGCAGATAGACAGCCATCGCATATCCAGGTCTTTGTAATATTGGAAAATAGATATGAGGCTGGTCAGGTTGATCGAATCCGTCTGACTTGATGTTTCCCACGACACCAACAACGGTGGCCCATGGCGCATTAGACGCCCGTCCTCCAGGCTTAATGCGATGACCAACGGGATCCTGAGTTCCAAAGTAGCGCTTTGCCAACGCTTCATCAATCACAACAACCAGTGGCGTGTTCTGCTCGTCGCTATTTGTAAACACTCTACCCTTGACGACGGGAATGCTGAGCGCATCAAAGAATTCAGGGCTAACTGCATTTCCCTGTGCCATTGGAATCGTGCTGTCAGCGCTCCCTTGATCCTCTATTGTGAAACTGTTTGTGTTGTGTGGACCCAGGAGTGGTACACCGTTGCCACCGCTAATTGCGGCGCGCTTGACGCCTGGCAAAACACTTAGTCGCTGAAGCACTTCTTTTGTAAAGCCTACTCGTTTTATTGGATCACGATAGGGGTCTTTTTCCGGATCGTTTGGTACGGGCAACCAGATCCGAGCCAGCAACACATTCTTCGAATCAAACCCCGGATTCACTTCCATCAACCGACCAAACGATCGCAACAACAATCCTGCTGCAATCATCAAAACAAGCGATAAAGCAAACTCGAGAACTATGAGCCCGCTTCGGAAACGCTGGTGACCGCCTCCACTGCCTGAGCCAAGTGTTCCTTCTTTTAGATTGCCAACTATTTCGGGACGCGACGTTTGCAGAGCAGGCACGAGCCCGAACAGTAGTCCCGTTATCACAGAGATCAAGAAGACGAACCCTAGAACAGTCGCATTGATACCAACCTCATTTAGCCTGGGAATTTCAGGAGGAAGCAGACCTATCAGAACTTTCATCACCGAGGCGACAACGATGAACGCAACAACCCCGCCGATGAACGACAGCAACAGACTTTCCGTCAACAATTGAGCAACTAAACGTCTGCGACCAGCACCCAGCGCCAGGCGAATTGCCATTTCGCGTCTTCGACCCGAGGCGCGCGCCAATAAAAGGTTCGCGATGTTGACACAGCCAATAAGAAGGACCAGACCCACTGCTCCGAGCAGGACCAGGAGTGTCTTCTGCACATTGCCAACCAATGCCTCGCGAGCCGGCAGGAGCCGAACTGTCCAACCAAGTTCTGTCGGGTAGTCTTTTGGAAACTGCGTTTTTAGTTCGGCCGTGAAAGCGTCCAGCTTCGCCTGCGCTTGTTGAACTGTAAGCCCTGACTTAAGCCGGCCTATTGCGCCCGGCAACATTCGTTGTGCACGAACTGGTGGATTGGGAAACGGATTGGCAGCAAAGCCCGCAGTTCCCCACATGTCGACTTCGTTTCGCAATGTCTTACCCGGATGACGAAACCCTTTCGGCATCACCCCAATCACCGTATAGAGATCTATATCGGCGTAAACTTTGCGGCCGAGCACGTTTGGATCGGCACCAAACAAGCGGTGCCAGAGCCCGTCGCTGATCACTACACCTTCAGCGAAGCCCTGGGCCTGATCCTGTGGACCAAAGACACGTCCGAGTTGAGCATTCGCGCCCAGTAGTGAGAAGTAGTTGGGACTAACGGCGAGCAGTTCGACGCGTTCGGGACGATCCGAGCCGGTGAGATTTGCGTCAACGGACCAAACAGCAGAGATTTGATCAAATACGCCTGAACGCTCTTGAAAGTCTTTCAACTCGTCGACAGACAGCCCGATGTCTTCAAGTTGACGGTCAGTAAGATCGTCACGCACGAGTACGATTTGTTCGGGATTAGGGAACGGTAGTGGATTGAGTACCACAGCATTAACGACGCTGAAGATTGCTGTGTTTGCGCCGATACCGAGACTAAGTGTGATAACCGCAATCAGAGTAAAGCCCGGACGGTTTCGTAGCATCCGCGCCGCGTAACGAAGATCTTGCCAAATCGTGTTCATCAGCTACCTCATTTCAAATTGCAGATTTCAGACTGCAGATTGCTGGGAGGCACCGTCGATCGTAGCCAATCTGAAAACTGCAATCTGAAATCTGCAATCGCCTCACTCATATCTCAACGCAACTAACGGATCGACTCTCGTCGCTCGTCGCGCCGGGATATAACAAGCAACCAGCGCCACCACCGCCAGAAACAGCGCCACCGCGGTGAACGTCAGCGGATCCTTTGGCGTAACTTCAAAAAGCAAACTCGACATCACCCGCGTCAGAGCAGTTGCGCCAATCAACCCCAACGCCACTCCGATAACAACCAAACTCATCCCCTGCCGCACGACGAGTTTGAGAACGTCGAACCGTCGCGCACCCAAAGCCATGCGCACACCAATTTCATGCGTTCTCTGGGTGACGGAATACGACATCACGCCATAGATTCCAGTCGAGGCGAGAATGAGGGCCACCAAAGCAAATAACGCTAGCAGTGAAGTTCTGTATCGAGGCCCGGAAACAGCCGTGGTCAACCACTCATCCATGGTCTTGACTGCTGCCACAGGTTGCTCGGGATCGATTGCCTTGACTTCCCTTCTTACCGCTGCGGCGAGATTTGCCGGGTCGCCTTGCGCGCGAATCACCAGGTTCATCCCCGGTCCTGCGCCGGTTGGCAAATACATTGCGGGTGAAGGTTGATTCTCGAGGGCATGGTGCCGAATGTCTCCAACCACACCGATGATCTCGAACGCCTCGCCACCAATACCCAGAATCAATCGGTGTCCGATCGGCTCTTCATTGGGAAAGACTCGCTTTGCCAAAAGGTCACTAATCAGCACAACCTTGGCTGCTTTGGTGACTTCCTGATCAGTGAAATTGCGACCCCGGAGCAATGGAATGTGTAGAGCTTTGAAGTATTGAGTATTGACTCGTCTGAAATCGTCGTCGAATTCTTGACCTGGTGCTGTGGGCGGTCTCCCTTCGACCGTGTACGGAATGTCGTTTAGCTGTCCGGTCAACGGAAGCTCGCTAATCATTCCAACACCTTCCACGCCAGCCAAACCGCCAACGCGCGTCTCTAACTGCTGAAAGAAGTTTGTCCGCTTGTCGGCTGTTGTATATTTTTCTTCCGGCACGTCAATCCGCATCGTGAGAACGTTATTGGAATCAAAACCCGGATTGACGTTCTGCAAGCTCACGAGACTGCGAATCAACAAACCAGCACCTACCAACAAAACAACAGCGACTGCACTCTCAACCACAACGAGGATGCTTCTAGTAAGGTTACGCTGCACTCCCTCGCCAACACTGCGGCCCCCTTCCTTTAGTGAGTCGCATAGATTGAGCTTCATGGTGCGGAGTGCAGGCGCCAATCCAAAGAGCACGCCTGTTACGAGCGAAACAATCAGAGTAAAGACGAGTACCGTCGCATCTATTCGGACATGAGCAGTCGGAGGTAAATTGTCGGCACTAACTAAAACAAGAAGGTCGATTCCCCACGAGGCCAGAACCGCGCCGAGTACTCCACCCAATAACGCGAGCAGCACACTTTCGGTGATCATCTGGCGCATGATGCGAACGCGACTCGCCCCAAGGGCAGTGCGAAGCGCGATCTCTTTGTGCCGAGCGGCAGCGCGGACCAGCAGTAGGTTTGCAACGTTGGCGCAGGCAATCAACAAAACGAATCCCACGGCGCCAAGCAGAATGAACAACGTTGGCTTGGTATTGCCGACGAGTTGATCATGAAGACTTACGAGTCGTAAGTTCCAACCCGTATTTGTGTCGGGATAGGCCTGTTCGAGTCGTTGCGCAATCGCATCAGTATCAGCTTGTGCTTGGGCGATCGTTACGCCTGGTTTTAGCCGACCGATCGGTCGAAGGAAATGAGCTGCGCGCTGTTTCATTTCCGGAGAGCGGTCGAAACTCATGGGAATCCACAACTCAGCGGATTTTGGAAAGTTAAAATCCTTTGGCATCACGCCAAGTACTGCATAGCTTTCGCCATTGAGAACGATGGTCTTGTCAACAATGCCGGGATCGCCTCCGAACCTTCTTTGCCAAAGTCCAAAGCTCAAGATCGTAACTTGATCTGTGCCAGGCTTTTCGTTCTCCAGGACAAAGCTGCGACCGAGCGCGGGATTTACTCCCAGAGCCTGAAAGTAATTACCAGTGACTCCGGCCGCTGACAGCCGTTCCGGTTCGCCGGCACCAGTGAGGATCGCTTTGGCTGGACGGGTAAACGACGCTGCGAAATGTTCGAACGTCGTTTGCTGGTGTCGATAGTCAAGAAAGTCGAGAGGTGACACGCTGGCGCGATTGCCCCCTTGACGAATGTTGCCCCACATCCACACCAATCGATCCGGTTCTCCAAACGGCAGCGGTTGAACCAGGACGGCATTGACGAGACTGAAGATCGCGGTGTTAGCACCAATACCCAGAGCCAGAGCTATCAGCGCCACCAGGGTGAATCCCGGCCGCTTTAGCAAACCTCTTATCCCGTAGCGAAGGTCTTTGAGTAGGGTGTCCATAGTCGTTACCTCTATTGCCGATTGCCGATTTAGATGTCCGATATGCTTTAGCTTGTCGTTATCTCCTCTCAGGAACCGCAAAATATCTAAAGACCTGCCAAGTGCGACCCATTTCGCCTCTTACCGACAAGCTGAAGCATATCGGACATTTAAATCGGCAATTGGCAATTGGAAATCGGCAATGCTCTTCATTCGTATCTCAACGCCACCAACGGATCGACCTTCGTTGCGCGGCGCGCCGGGATGTAACAAGCCAACAGCGCCACCACCAGCAAGCTCAGCGAGACCGCAATAAATGTGAACGGATCTGTAGGTCCCACTTCGAACAGCAGGTTTCGCAATACCCGTGTGCTGGCAAAGGCCCCTGCCAATCCAAGCACTAAGCCAACAACGGTCAGGCCGAATCCTTCAGTCAGTACCAATCTCAGCACGTGACTTCGGCTTGCGCCGAGAGCCATGCGAATCCCAATCTCTCGCGTTCGCTGCGCGACTGAGTAGGACACCAGTCCGTAAATACCAATCGAAGCCAGAATGAACGCCATTCCGGCGAAGCTGCCGAGTAGTTGCATGTAAAAACGTCTTGGCCGAATTGAGGAATTCATCACTGAACGCATGGTAGTGATCTTGTCGACCGGTTGGTCTTTATCAATTGATTGAACTTCACCACGGATCTCTGCGGCTAAACTGAGAGGATCAGATTTCGATCGCACCACCAAACGCAGAAACGGCCACGAACCTTGCGCGAAGGGCGCATACATCTCGGGCTTTGTTTCTTTATCAAGCCCTGCGTATTTCACATCACCGACAACGCCAACAACTTCGGCAATCCGTGCCTTGAACCCATGTTTGATCCGCTTTCCAATGGCTTCGCCCGACGGCGCAATCTGGCGCGCCATCGACTCGTTAATAACAACGACTGCCGGACTCGAAGCAGTATCCCTGTCGTCGAAATAGCGCCCCCTAAGAAGTGGCACTCGCATCACTTGGAAGTAGTCTGGACTGATTGAGCGAAAGCTCGCGGGCAACCTACTATCCGAACCATCAACCGAGGCCATGAAAACCATATTCGTTCCACTCAGCGGTAGATTGGTTGTGCCCGCAGCTGATTCAACATCGGGTACGGTCTTAATTCGTTCGAGCAGTTGTTGGAAGAAGGCTCCCTGTCGCGTTTCATTGGCGTATTTGGTTTTGGGGAGCACGACTTCGGCCACTAGGACCTGTTCCGGATCAAAACCAGGACGAACCGCGTTAAGTTTCCAGAGCGTTCTTATTAACAATCCAGCTCCACACAATAGAAGCAGCGCCAAAGTTACCTCCGTTACGACCAGGATTTTTCGGAGGCCCTGGCGCGGTGCAGTCGCACTTCTGATTGCACCCTCTTTGAGCGTTGACTGCAGATCGTGAGTGGCTGAATGCCACGGGGCGAGTCCAAACAGTATTCCGCTGATTAGTGAAACAGATAGTGCAAATAGAAAGACCGGTGCATTGAGGTGTGCGCTCTGCAGACGAGGTACGTCCGCGGGACCAAGGCTAATAAGGAAGTTGGTGCCCCAGGTCAGAACCAGCAGCCCGCCCAGTCCACCCAGCAACGACAGCGTGAGGCTCTCGGTTAGCAGTTGTCGCAGTATGCGAAACCTTGTTGCCCCAAGCGCCAATCGCAAAGCAATTTCCTTGCGACGTTCAGAGGCCCTGGCAAGCATCAAGCTGGCGACATTTGCAGTAGCAATTAGCAACACCAGCGCAACTGCGACCGCCAACATCCACAAATAAGTCTGTATCTCGCCCACTAGATCTTTCTTTAAGGGCACAACCGTTGTTTTACCTGGGACAAGGTCTGGAAACTGTCGGGCAAGGCCCGAGGCAATCGATTCAAGATCCTTGTGCGCCGCAGCCAGCGAAACGTTTGGTTTCATTCGCCCGACGACATCCAGATAATGAGCGCCTCGCAGTTGACTCATGTCCGCGGGTAACGACAAAGGTACCCAAACGTCGACCCGGTCGCTTTGAATCGGAAATTCAAAATCGGGCGGCATGACGCCAATAACCAAATAGCTTTTACTATCGAGAGTAATTTGTTTTCCCACCAATCCTGGATCGCCACCGAAACATCTCAGCCACAAACCATGGGAGAGAATGGCGACACCGGTTTGATTTTCACTCTCGTCGGCGGCTGAGAACGTTCTGCCAATAAGTGGATTAACTTTCAGAAGCGAAAAGAGGTTGTGCGAGACGGTCGAGCTTTGAATGCGCACCGGCTCACTGCCACCAGTGAGAATGAAAGTGCCCGAGGAATATGCGGCGACACTCTCGAAGGTCTGATTCTGTTGCTGGAAGTCGACGAAGTTTGGCGGGGAAACGCCCATGCCACCTCGCCCTTCAGTTTCTTCAATCCGCACGACGCGATCCGAGTCGGGGTAAGGCAAAGGTCGAAGCAGCACGGCATAAAGGACGCTAAAGATCGCGGTATTCGCTCCGATGCCCAGTGCCAGCGTGATCACCGCGATAGCCGTGAAAGACGGATGCTTCAACAAGCCGCGAACACCAAAGCGAATGTCTTTGAATAGAGAGTCCATAATTACTATTTCCGATTTCCAATTGCCGATTTCCGATTTTGCCTGAGTTCAAGGGGGCCGTTATAACCAAGACCAATCGGCAATTGGAAATCGGAAATCGGAAATGATTTCATTCATATCTCAACGCCACCAATGGATCGACTTTCGTTGCTCGTCGTGCCGGGATGTAACAAGCCAGCGTGGCGACAACTGTGACCAGTATTGACACCAACACAAATGTTGCGCTGTCGGTTGGGCTCACGCCGAACAGCAAGCCCGTTATCAAGCGTGTTATGGCAAACGCGCCGAGTGAGCCAATCGCTACACCAACCAACGTCAACACCAGGCCTTGGCCCACAATCAACTTGAATACGTCACGTCGCTGTGCTCCCAATGCGAGACGGATACCAATTTCCTGAGTGCGTTGGGCAACGGAGTAGTTAATGACCCCAAAAACACCAACTGTCGCCAGAACCAGCGCCAACGAAGCAAAAACTCCAAGCAGGAGAGCGTTGAAGCGTTGGCCTGCAACCGAGTTTGAAAAGATCTGATCCATCGTCGTGAGTGTTACAGGTAGATCCCTATCAAGTGCATTGACCTCCTGACGGGCAACGCCCGACAGCTGGAGAGGATCTCCCGACGTACGCACCATCACTGACAGCGCACCTTGCGGCTCTTGCAGGGCCGACAAATAGATCTCCGGATTAGGTGGCGTATTCAATCCGTTATGATGAACGTCCCCGACAACACCGACTACCGTCAGCCAAGGACTGGCGATGATACGTAGACGTCTGCCGAGAGGATCTTCATTCGGCCAGTACTGTCGGGCCATCGTCTCGTTGATAAGTACCGCGGGTGCGGGTTGTGGATCATTGAAGTGTGCCGGATAAGGTTGTTGGTCGTAATAACGCATCACAGGCAGAGCAACACGAGCATCAGCATCGCTGAAGAATCTTCCCTTGCTCAGAGGAATCCGCAGCGTGCGAAAGTAGTCATTGCTAACTGCCCGTGTTGCCGCTTGTTGCTGATCGCCCGCCGGCGGATCCGGACGACCTTCGATTGCAAAGCCTGACCAGTTGTCACCGGGACCCAGCGGTGTCTGGGTAGTCGCACCCACAGCTTCGACGCCCGGCAGAGTTTTTAGTCGTCCAATCAACTCTTCATAGAAAGCTCTCTGTCTGACCGGTTCTTTGTACTTTGGTCCAGGCAAAGCAACATCGAGTCGCAAAACCTGGTGCGGATCAAACCCGGGATTGACGCTGACAAGTTGAACAAAACTCTTCAGCATCAATCCGCCGCCCACGAGCAGAATCACTGCCAATGCAACTTCAAGCACTACTAACGCACCACCGAGGCGCCGGCGAGCCGAGCCTATCGAGCCTCTCGCACCGTCGATCAATCCTTGATACAAACGAGGCTCTGAGTTGCGCCATGCCGGAGCGATTCCAGTGAGTAGACCGGTGAGTAACGAAAACCCGAGGGTTGCAAACAAAACTCTGTTGTCCAAACCAACCTGATCCAGGCGAGGCAAATTGATCACGGTCGTTTTCCGAATCAGACTCACAATCCAGAATGCCGACAACAACCCCAAACCGCCGCCCAACAGGCTAAGCAGCAAGCTTTCTGTCAGTGTCTGTCGAATCAATCGCCAACGGCCCGCTCCTAGTGCAGTTCGAATTGCCATCTCCTTTTGCCGGATGGCTGCCCGACTCAGCAGCAGGTTGGCGACATTTGCGCATGAGATGAGCAAGACAAAGCCGACCGCACCAAAGAGAGTTAAGAGCGCGAGACTCGAATCTCCAGTGACATCTTCGTGGATCGCTAACGCATGAACCAGATGGCCCTTGTTAGCTTGAACTAATTCCTGCTCGATCTGATTCGACACCACGGTCAGGTCGGCTTGTGCTTGATCAAGAGTAGTTCCGGGTTTGAGGCGTCCTATTACTGAATGACTATGCTTCCCGACTTTCTGTACCTCTCCACGCATATCGATTGGAAGGATGACGTCAGGCATCAGTTCCAGCGCTGGCATCACTCCGATCACCGTGTAACTCTCATCATTCAGGCTTAGGCTTTGATTGAGGACATTCAGATCTGAACCGAAGCGTTGTCTCCAGAGTTTCTCGTCCAGTACCACAACTTTTGAACCGCCACCCTGGTCCTCACCCGCAACAAAACCTCGTCCGATTAAAGGTGGTACTCCGAGCACGGCAAAAAAGTCCGTCGAAACTCTTGCAGCATTCACAATTGCCGGATCACCTTTGCCCGTGAGTGTTAGACCATCGGACTGTATGAGCGTGAGCGCCTCGAAGGAATGTGTGCGTTGTTGCCAGGCCGCGAACTCATGGCCTGAAACCGGCAGATTTGCGGCGCCCGAGTTTTCACGACGTTCATAAACGTCCACCAGACGTGCAGGATCTTTGAATGGCAACGGCCGCAGGAGCACAGCGTTGACTACGCTAAAGATGGCCGTGTTGGCACCAATGCCCAGACTGAGAGTGATAACTGCCACTAACGTGAAGCCTGGCCGATTTCGCAACATGCGCGCGGCGTATCGCAAGTCTTGCCAAATTGTGTTCATC
>DASYRR010000003.1:0-11847 GCA_036004125.1 Pyrinomonadaceae bacterium
TTCAGTCCCACTTCCCAGCTTTCTGCAATTTTCGAATCTTTCGTTTCACAATTTCTCTTTTGATTGAACTCATCTTGTCGAGAAACACGATGCCGTCGCAATGATCGGTTTCGTGCAACATACAGCGAGCGGTTAGTTCCATACCATCGAGCTCGAACCAGTTTCCCTTTACGTCTTGCGCGCGCACGATTGCTCGCAAACTTCGCTCAACTGGAGTGAAAATTCCTGGAAATGACAAACAGCCCTCTTCGCCGTTCTGATTGCCTTCGACTCGGAGCACTTCCGGATTAATCAGCATCAATCTTTGAGAAGGATCCTTACCTCCCGAACAATCCATCACAAACAATCGTTTGGGCACACCAACCTGGACTGCCGCCAAACCAACCCCCGGGGCCGCGTACATCGTTTCGAACATGTTGCTAACTAGCTTCTCGAGTTTTTCGTCGAACTCCGTCACCGGATCAGCGGGAGCGTCGAGCACGGGAGCCGGCCACTTTACGATTTCCATTAACGCCATTGCTTACTTCCGATCTAATGTCCGATATGCTTTAGCTTGTCGTGACGATTGTGAAAGGCCCTTTAGTGGAACCACGAGCAGCTAATAATTCGGACATCACGACAAGCTAAAGCATATCGGACACACTCGACAAGCTGAAGCATATCGGACATCGCAGTCTTCGATGTCGATTCTACGACTTATGATGCTCTATTCCTAATAGCCCCTTAACTGCTCGCGATACCCTTCAAAGTTGCGTTTCATTTCGCCCAAACTGTCTCCACCAAACTTCTCGCGCATAGCTCCGGCCAATACCAGAGCCACCATCGATTCACCAATCACGCCGGCTGCGGGAACCGCGGTCGTATCGGTCCGTTCGAAACCTGCAGACTCTTGTTGTTTTGTATCGATATCAACTGAACGCAAGGCTCGCCGTAGGGTCGAGAGGGGCTTCAGATGGCCGCGGACGCGAACCTCTTCGCCGTTTGTTATGCCACCCTCGAGTCCTCCTGCCCGGTTTGTCCCACGAATGAACTCCTTTGTTTCCGTGTTATAGGCAATCTCGTCGTGTACTTCAGAACCAGGCAGGCTGCTTATCTCAGCCCCAGCACCGATTGCCACCGCTTTGACAGCGGGAATTGACATCACTGCCTGGGCGAGCCGGCCATCGAGTTTTAGATCCCATGAAGTGTGCGAACCAAGGCCTGGAATTACACCACGAGCAACGACTTCAAAAAGACCGCCCAGGGTGTCGCCCTTTGTTTTCGTTTCGTCGATGAGTGCAATCATCTTCTGTTCGACCTCGTTGTCAGCACAGTGCAATGGCCCATCGTCTGGAATCGCGGCGATTTGCGTCCAACTCAGCTCAAGTGGCTCGTCAGGAATTCCGCCGAGTTGGATGACGTGGCTGCGAATCTCGACGCCAAACGCAGAGAGGAGTTGTTTTGCGAGGGCCCCACACGCAACCCGAGCGGTTGTTTCACGTGCGGAGGCTCGTTCGAGAATGTTTCTTAGATCGCGAACGTCATACTTGAGACCGCCAGCGAGATCGGCGTGACCGGGTCGTGGACGTTTTAGACGACGGGACTTCTCGGGGGCGATGTCGCGAGGCTCGCTGGCCATGACGTCCGTCCAGTTGGCCCAGTCTTTGTTTTCGATGAGGAGAGTGATCGGTGAACCGAGAGTCAAGCCGTGTCTGAGGCCGTTAAGAATCTCGGCGTGGTCCTGCTCGATCTTCATCCGACCACCGCGTCCATAACCGAGTTGACGTCGTCTTAGTTCCCTATCGATGAGTTCTTGATCGACGGGCAAACCTGCAGGCAGACCTTCAACAATCGCGACTAATGCGCGACCATGTGATTCTCCGGCGGTGGTGAATCTCAACATAGCTTCTTGTTTTCTCTGCGCCTCCTCTGCGTTCTCTGCGTCTCTGCGGTTATTAGATCGCGACCACTCTTTACCGCAGAGACGCAGAGAACGCAGAGGAGGCGCAGAGAAGAATCATTCTTCAAGGTTTAAAACTCGACGACGGATACCATCCTTTAAAACCATCTCATTGAAGTTCATCAGCAACCCAACCTTCACATGTGCAAGTCGCATGTATGTTAGCAGCTGCGCTTCATGAATGGGTGCGATTGCGGCAACAGATTTAACTTCGACGATTACTACGTCTTCAACCAGCAGATCCATTTCGTATCCCTTTCCTAGCCGCAGGCCTTTGTATTCTAGCGGCAAAGGCCACTTGAACTTGAATGGGACCCTGAGTATCTCCAATTCTCTGGCAAGACATCGGTGATAGGCCGATTCCAATAAGCCTGGTCCAAGCGTACGATGTACTTCAATCGCCGCACCAATAATCACTCTTGTGAGGTCATTAACATGGGTGAGCATGTTAGAACTTTTCCCTTCATTAGGTTTTTCTCTGCGTCTCCTCTGCGTTCTCTGCGTCTCTGCGGTAAGAGGTGAGTTGCGATCTCATAACCGCAGAGACGCAGAGAACGCGGAGGAGGCGCAGAGAAGAGTATATTAACCCGACATCAGGTGTTCGTGGAAAATATTGCCGCGTCCAAGTATTCCGCGCGGGTCGAATGCTTTCTTAAGCGCTGCCATCTCACGCAGCTGATCATCCGTGTAGAACAACTTCAAATAGTCCCTCTTCAATTTTCCCACCCCGTGCTCCGCCGACAACGTCCCACCAACGGACGCTGCATGCTTCAGAAACTTTATGTACAACTCACAAGCTCGCGCGCCTTCCGCGTCGTCGCGTGGCAGAATGTTTACGTGAACGTGATTGTCGCCGATGTGTCCAAAGATCGTGTATCGCAGTCCACTCGCCCGAAGAGTGTCCTCGTACAACTGAAACATCTCCGGGAACGCTTCATCGGGAACCGCCATGTCCGTTGAAACTTTTCTTTGCCCATATCTCGCGAACCACTCATTCATCAACACCGGCAGTTGATGACGAAACTCGCGCAGCTTTGCCTGGTCCTGCTCATTTGTCGCAAACCAGGAATCAGACATTGCGTTATGCTTCTCGAGCAGCGTCATCCACTCACTCATGAGCGAGTCTTCCGAATCAGACGACGTTTCCTGTTCAAAGAAAATCGCACCAACAGCTGACTCTGGCACGTTCGGATACTTCTGCCGCAGGAAGTTCAGTGATTCAGCATCAAAGAACTCAAGAGCACGCGCATCCAGTCGGCGATCATCCATTGCCGCCCGATTCTCGAGTGATCGACGTCGAGCATCGGCAACAAACGACAAAACATTCGACCCACCTTCGAAGAAAACGAGTCCGCTCAAAAGTCCTTCTGGCTTGGGTAACAATCTCGTCTCGATCTCGACCACGACCGCGAGTGTCCCTTCACTGCCGATGAAAAGATCCAGGACATCCATGTCGGGCGCAACAAAATATCCTGTCGCGTTCTTTCGTGTCTGCGGCATGTGGTAACTCGGTAAGTGCGCTTCAATAACTCGGCCCGAGCGCAATGGAACGCGGATTCGTTCCGCTTCCGCCCGCAATTCACCCCGTCGCAATTCGAACACTTCACCGTCAGCTAAGACCATCCGCAAACGTTCTATGTAGGTTCTCGTGGGTCCGTACTTAAATGTTCGCGCACCGGAAGCGTTAGTCGCGACCGTGCCACCAAGAAAACAACCTCGTTCAGTTGGATCAGGCGGATACAGTAACCCCTCACGTTCAACTGCCTGCTGAAAATCCGACAAAACAACACCCGCTTCTGCAATCGCATGTCCATCACGAGCAACACTCTTGATTCGATTCAGCTTTTCAGTTGTCAGAACGATTCCACCAAAGGCAACTCGGCCACCCACAGTGCCAGTCCCCGCACCCGAGACAGTTACGGGAGTTCCGGCACGATTCGCAGAGGCCATAATCTCGGAAACATCTTGAACCGTTTCCGGGAGGACAACGGAGTCAGCATAGCCGTCGCGCATGTAACTCGCGTCGCTAAGGTACGATTGAGTTTCGTCTGGATTGGTTTTGATTAGCACAATGTGATTGTCCGATATGCTTTAGCTTGTCGTGCCTGGCAAGACTAAAGCGCGGATGAAATTGAGCCGCACCTGAATACAGATAAACACAGATCAGATTAAACCAATAAAATGTAATCTCTTTTCGAACTTGATCCGCGTTTTTCTGCGTCCATCTGCGGCTTAACCTTCGCACCACCACGACAAGCTAAAGCATATCGGACATTAACCAAGCTGCAGTTCTCTTTCTCGCAACACTTTGATTCGGTCGCGGAGTTCAGCCGCCTTTTCAAACTCAAATCGCTTTGCCGCCCCCCGCATCTCAACTTCCAAACGGGCAATCGTCGCTTCGATGTTTGCAGGCGAGTAGTCTTCTATCTCGTCGATGTCCGTTGGCAATTTGAAGTAATCAGCCTCCGACGCTGTTATCAACGTCGCTTCGATTGGCTTCACGATCGTTTGCGGTGTGATGCCGTTTTCGCGATTGTAAACTTCCTGGATGCTACGCCTTCTATTTGTTTCATCGAGCGCGCGTTTCATCGACTCAGTAACTCGATCGGCATATAGAATCGCCTTACCCCTGGCGTTTCGTGCTGCGCGTCCAATGGTCTGAATTAGTGACTGCTCAGAACGCAGGAAACCCTCTTTGTCGGCGTCCAGTATTGCCACCAGCGACACTTCAGGTAGGTCTAGTCCTTCGCGAAGCAGGTTGATCCCAACCAACACATCAAATTCACCGCGTCGCAAGTCGCGCAGAATCTTAATGCGCTCGAGTGTCTCGATGTCCGAGTGCAGATAACGAACACGAACACCTACTTCACTGAAGTACTCAGTAAGATCCTCAGACATGCGCTTCGTTAACGTCGTCACCAACACCCGCTCGCGCTTTTCCGCTCGTTGACGACACTCTTCAAGCAGGTGATCGATCTGACCTTTAACCGGTTGCACCTCAACCTCCGGATCCATCAACCCAGTCGGCCTGATGATCTGCTCCACAACTTCGCCGCTCGACTTCGTGAGTTCATAAGGGCCCGGCGTGGCAGAAACATAAATCGTTTGTCCAATTCGCGACTCAAACTCCGCAAAGTTCAGCGGGCGATTATCCAGTGCTGACGGCAAACGAAAACCATATTCAACGAGCGTCCGCTTGCGTGACTGGTCACCTTCAAACATTCCCCGAACCTGTGGTATCGACTGGTGCGACTCATCGATCACCATCAACGTGTCGCGCGGCAAATAATCGAGCAGCGTCGGTGGCGGTTCGCCAGGTTTCTTTCCGGTGAGATGTCTGGAGTAATTCTCAATGCCCCGGCAAAACCCCATCTCCTTGATCATCTCGAGATCAAACATGGTTCGTTGATGCAGTCGCTGAGCTTCAACTAGCTTGCCTTCATTGATCAGCTTAGGTTCCCACCATTCCAGCTCCTCGCGAATCGTTTTGATGGCCCGTTTGATGGTTGGGCGAGACATTACGTAATGCGTCTTCGGATAGATGGGAACTCGAGATGTGTGTTTCTCAATCACTTCGCCGAGCAATGGATCAATCGTCGAAATAGAATCGATCTCGTCGCCCCACAACTCTATTCGGTACGCTTGATCCTGATAGCTTGGGTAGATCTCTACGACATCGCCACGAACACGAAAACTTCCTCGCTGAAAGTTGATGTCCGAGCGTTCGTACTGCAATTCAACCAGACGCTGCAGCAAGACATCGCGTGACATTCGTTCACCTGGCTCTATAAAAAACAACAGGCCGTAATAGGCATCAGGATCGCCGAGGCCGTAGATACACGACACACTTGCCACCACAATGACATCACGTCGTTCAAACAGCGCACGCGTTGCGGACATTCTCAGGCGGTCGATCTCCTGGTTAACAATTGCTTCTTTTTCGATATAAACGTCCGCTGCAGGAACGTAAGCCTCTGGCTGGTAGTAGTCGTAATAAGAAACGAAGTACTCCACAGCGTTCTCAGGAAATAGCGAACGGAATTCCTGATAAAGTTGGGCGGCCAACGTTTTGTTGTGAGCCAGCACGAGCGTCGAGCGCTGTGTACGTTGGATTACACTGGCAATTGAGAAGGTTTTGCCGCTACCGGTGATTCCGAGCAACACCTGATCTTTGGCGCCGTCGCTTAGCCCTCTTACGAGCGTATCGATCGCGGCGGGTTGATCACCTTTAGGGTGATATTCGGAATGTAGTTTGAATTGCATGATTGAATGTCCGATATGCTTCAGCTTGTCGGTGTGTCCGATATGCTTCAGCTTGTCGGTCTGTCCGATATGCTTCAGCTTGTCGGTCTGTCCGATAGGCGTCTGTCTTGTCGATGGATATCGGATACACCAACAAGCTAAAGCATATCGGACACACCGACAAGCTGAAGCATATCGGACATCAGAATCGGCAATGATTTAGTCGTGGTGGCTGGTGATCTGACTGATTGCTTTTGAAGTTGCGGAGCGGAGTTCAGGCGCGAGTGAGTCCCGACTGGCGAGGCCTTCAAGAGCTGAGACAACCTGCAGTTCCCTACTTGTGGCCAGCAGCCTGATCACCGCAAGACGAAGATCTAGACTGGGGTGCTTTTCAATTACACTGATGAGTGGCTGTACAACTCCCGCTTTAGCTACGAGCAACAATAGCGAAAACGCTCCATAACACCTTTCGTGATTCTCATCCATAAGATCGTCGATGGCTTGAAACAATAAACCAGATTCAGCCAACGCATTACCAATGTTTCGACGCTTTTCCGGTGATCCGTCTCGGAGTGCATCATTAACAAGTGTTGCTGCCAAATCACCGTTAAGCTCATAGAGTTTTCTAACTGCCCATTGACGAGTTACCGGAGACTCGTCATCCAGCATTTCGGCAATCTCGCGAAAGGAACCGTCGTCAACTGTCCGTGGGAGCGGGCGTTGACCGCGCCGTCTTGCCAATTCCTCTGCAGCTTTTCGCAAAATGATTATGTCTTGCAGCCAATTAGCATCTTGCAAAGCAGTCTCGGGAGTCACATTGTCAATTTGTAGCGAGGGATTTTTCAGCGGGCGTGAAGTCTTTGCTTCCTGAGAGGATGGGTTGCTTCGTTTCTTCGGACTTTTTTTCTCAAGCGCTGTTCTCGGGCGCATAATGGATGAAACCTCTTCCAATGGGCAAATCCCACCAACGGCAGTTGGTGGATTGTTCAGATCCTTTCTATAAGAAGTGCCTGTGCGGTGGGCTTCAAATCCCACCAACGGTAGTTGGTGGTTCGTTCAAGTCCAAACTATTCATTGTTCTCGCCCCCAAAGAGTCTTCTCCCAGTACAACATAAATAGTGGGGACTTGAACCATCCACCAACTGCCGTTGGTGGGATTTCTGAGTAGCAATGAAGACGTGCTTCGTAGAAAGGATCTGAACAATCCACCAACTGCCGTTGGTGGGATTTGGACTTTGTGCAAAGGCCTTCCACCAATCCGACGCCTTCAAAAACTATCCTCACTTTGATCAGGCTCCCTATTGGTCTGCTCCGGCGCAACGGTTACGGGCTCAGGTCCCGCGTCTACGACGTGAGCAGCTTGGCTGGACGCTGCTGCTGTTAGTGTCAAAGGAGCCGCAGGGCTCGACCATTCTGGTGCCGGCTCAACCACAGCCGCTTCGTTTTCATTCTTCTTCTCAGCCGTCAACAACTGGAATTTTGTTAGCACTAATCTGCCTACGGACATGCCAACGCTGCTGTCCAGCACGCACAGCTGGTCGGCTATGATACGGTGCGAAACTCTTTCCAGAGCACCCTCCAATTCACGGCCTGCTGTGGTGACGTCGTCTGCGATGATCATCTCGAAGTCCTGACCACCACTTACACGACGGCGAGAATGATTCCTGAGAAGCATCCCAGCTTCTCGGTGTATCCGGCCTGTGGCAACAAGAACTAAATGGGAAGCTTCAGTATCAATTTCCAGATCGATAACCCAGCGTGCGAATGCCGGAGTCAGATCTCCATCGCGTGTGGCTATCAGAAACGACTCGCCACAGATGTTCGCCATCATCTGTCCAAACCCGGTGCCTTCTGACGGACCGACTGCAATTTCCCGCTCAGGAACTCCGAGATGCCGCAGCAGAAAATGTAGTCGGCTGACTAGCCATGACCCGTCTTCCAAAAGCGACGTTGCCAGTTCTGTGGGAGCAATAACTTCCTCAACGTTCTCATCCGCGACGGGTGAACCACACTCGCTGCAGGTTGCATCGCTGACAGTTACAACGGCGAGTGCATCTGCGTTAGGCAGTCGAAAGAGTGCATGACCCGTCTTTCGGCAACTCACTTGGACCTCACGTTCAACCAGTCCGACATCCTCGAGCCCCTCAATTGGGACTGTCCCGGGGTGTGACTCACCACTAAGTAGTTTTACAGCATAGCCTTCCTGATGAGCGTTTCTGGCAGTTCTCAAAAAAAGCCGCGCACCTTTATCTTCCAGGCGTGATGCTGCGAGAATTCGCTTGCTCATCGTCTCTTTGCGTAGGCTTGTGTAAAGTGAATCTGCGTCCTGCTTTTCAATAAAGGTTCTAAAGCCTTGTGGCATGGCTCTGTTTCCAGTTTCCCACTTGGGAAACTCGCTAACATTTCCTCGACTCATGTCTTTTTCTTGGGACATAAGAAGAGAGCGAACTTCGTGGCAGAAGGAATCAAGTTTTCTGAATGGCTCTAGCGTCTCGGTTTGATAAACAATGCCACCATTCACAAAACCATTTGGGGAATCGTCTCGCTCAAAGATCAAATACAGCAGGTAATCGTGGAAGGGGAAGATGTCGCCGGAGATGAACGGTTCGTCCGTATTTGATTCGGTCCAGGATGCAAGTGCGACCTCCATCTCTCCGATTTTTTCTGATCCAAGTAGGAGATCGCTGAAACAACGAGTTCTAAATGAGCGAATCAACGGCTGCAGATCTCGGTCTTGCAACTCCTGGAGTAATCTGATTCGACCGTCCGCGTCGACTTGATGGTTTAGAACCTTGCTGTCCAGAAATAACATATGAACCTCTCAATGTCCGGTTACTTCTCAAGTTTGTTAACTGTAATGGTGACCGTTTCGGGTCCGGTTTTGGCGGTAGGATAACGACGTTGCCTCGCAATCCTGAGCGCCAACGCCTCGAAACTGTCCATGCCAGACGTATGATTAGCGATAGCGGCCTTGAGAACTCGCCCGTTCTCGATCTGCATTACAACTTTGATCGGTTCAGACGATGAATCCCCAGCGGTGGCCAATTTTGTCGCCTCCTTCGTGTTTGTACTACCTGAGGCAGCCGCGCTGGTTTCCGTTTCACCTGAGACTGCGGGTCTATTTGCAGTACGTCGCGACTCGGCCGAGGGTATGCGCCGATTTCTCATCGTTGCATTTGCGCCATCAGCGATCCTTGTGGGATTTGCCGTAACAATGTCAGGTTGAGCGCTGAGTTGGTTTCGTTGATCAGCCGCGGCCCATTGCGATTCGACACGGCTGAGCGAACCCGTTAAAGCAATCACGGTTGAAATCCCAATTATTATCAAAACCGCAACCGCAATTACAAAACGTGATGTTTGTCGAAGCCGACGTATATTTGCAGGTGGCAGTGCCAGTGGTTCCGCTCGTCGACCTTCGATCGAAATAATGGGTGGCGCGTCAATTTCACGAATAGACTTTGGACTGGGTGTCGACGCGGAGCCTTCTATTTGAACCGGCTCCTCCCAATGACCAAATAGTTCCGAAACAACTCGTTCCAAAGCGGGTTCTATAGATCGTTCCGATGATCGGATCAATGGGTTGAAGTTAAACGAGGCCTCTGGTTGTGCCAAGAGCACACAAACAGCCTGCAAACCCTTCAATTCGTTTAAGCGAACATCGATCAAATCGCCATTCTCAAAGAACAAGGTTGCGGGACCTTTCGGGTATTCAATCAGCAACCTGCCCGTTTTACGCTGTTGACGTAGAATGCCGACAAGATCGGGTAGGGGATGTTTGCTGAGGTGTCCGGTCAAAACTACAAATCGATTATTCTCCATTACTACTCCTTACTCTGAAGAGAGGGATAATCACCTGACATACTTCTCAATTACTGGCAAACACTAAAGCGGCACGTATAACTCCTCGAGGGAGATGCTGCCGCCAGCTGCCTGGCCAAATTCTTATCAAGAGTCTCTAAGACTCTGACTTCAGTCGTCGCCGCGTCGGCCTGCCCCAATTCCAGATAGGCGAGGCCAAGACCGTAATGGGCCTTGGTCATGGCCGGTTGCAGAGCTGTCGCTTTCTTGAAGGCGTCCTTTGCATCCATGTAACGCCTCAGCCGAAATGAAGCCAGCCCTAAACCGTACTGGGCTTCGGCAGCGTCCGAATTCAGCTTTACCGACTCCTTGAAGGCTTTTACCGCATCGCTGTTTTTCTCTTGCTTCAGATAGGTATTACCGAGGCTGAGATACACTTCGGCCGATGGCGCAAACTTGACCGACACAAGGAACGCCCCGATCGCGCCTTGATAGTCTCCTTTCTCAAAATAGGTCAGACCTTTTTCGTAAAGGCTAAAGGCGATACCTTGCGGTGAATCCTCTGCAGGTGAAGTCTTGACGGCGACACTCTCGGCAGCTTCTCTGCCAGTCGGAGTATTGCTAATAGGTGAATGTCTAGCCGATGTCTCTGGCGTTACACTCTCAGCACCTTTCCTTAGGTTCAGTAGACGGCTGCCAGTACCTGTTTTGGTAGTTTCCTCGTCGCTCTGAACCGAAAGGCGTTTTGTATTCGAAACGGGGTTTGTATTTGGAACAGGGCCGACGGATGTAGTCGTTGCGACATTTGTGTCAGGGTTGACAGGGTCGGAAGGCCGAACCTCCGGAGCAGGTGGTTCGCCAATACTGTCCGCCGCCAGCACGACATTGGCGTGAGGGGTGAGACTCATGCCGGGTTTGAGACCGTCTAAATTTGCGAGTAGCTCCGTTGTAGGCAATGGTAGTGGGACTACCTTTGGCGCGGGCGATTCGTAAATCTTGGCAACGTCATCGGTGAAGTAGTAGCTAATGGTGCGGTACGTCGTTTCTACAGGTTCTCGCTTCACCTTACCGTTCTCAAACAAGATCAGACTCGTGGTCATCTTGATCCAATTGCCAACCGTATCAAATTCGTAGCTGTACGATTCCCTACTGACAACTGCGCCGCGCTCGTCACGCATCGTCATTTCCGTGATGTTGCCTCGGGAGTCGTATTTATATTCCTGGTTACCAATTTGAGGGTCGGCACCAGGATATGAAACGTTCTCTATTCGGTTTCCCTTGATCCCGTAGGTCGTCAGCTCAACGAGCTGGAGCGGTCCTTCTGACAATTGCCCCTCTTTGGTTTCAACTTTTGCTGATTCCGTTCGAACCTTACGAACCGAACCAATTAGTCCGTCCTGTTCTTTCGTGCTGTCGAGTACTGATACTGAATTTCGCGGTTGAGCGAGAGCAATACTGTTCTGAACTTGTGCGTGGACGGAAGAAGATAAAGCAAAGGTGAGCAGTACGCTGGCGTGAACGATTGCGGAATTGCGGAACATTTTGCCCCTCCAGTCAAATACCGTGGACTCCGCTAGCGTCCGGAAACCCAAACGGCGAAGTCCAGCAACCTGGGGGGCAGGCGTGCTGTTTTGTTACTTGCAGATGTCTGAGAGTCGGGCTCGTCGTGGATTCAGGGACGTCTCAAACCCATATGTTGTACCAACCGACGCGAAGAATACAATAAGTGCCTACAAAATACTAGAGTTCAAAACAAAAAGTTTTGATCGATCCAATAAGCGCTCATTTGGACTTTGTCAATGCGAGCCTCAACCAACACGCCCTTCCTTGGAGTGCGGGGACTTGTCACCGCTTTGTCAATGCGAGCC
>DASYRR010000004.1:0-48073 GCA_036004125.1 Pyrinomonadaceae bacterium
CTTTGGTACAGCGAAATCTCAGAATCTACAACGCCCTGTACCAAAGCGGTGACAAGTCCCCGCACTCCAAGGAGGCGCCCGAAGCTGACAGGTACTTAATCAGAGCTTCCTTTGGTTTGTCGATAGTTCGGCATCGAAAGCCTCATTGGAATTCAACGTTACTGTAGGTGCAACAACGACAAACTAAAGTTTATCGGACATGAAGAACATGCACCCATCAGAACTAAGAAGTCGTCTCTCGGGCGTTATCGCCTTTCCAATTACTCCATTCAAAGATGATCTGTCCCTCGATCTGCCGGGTCTTCATGAGAATCTGACAAAACTCATTGAGCATCCGATCGCAGCCATCGTCGCCGCCGGGGGCACTGGTGAAATGTATTCGCTTACGCCCGCAGAGTATGCGCGCGTGATCGAACTAACTGTACATGCGATTGAAGGACGTGTTCCGGTGATTGCCGGTGTCGGATTCGGCCAACGACTCGGCATTGAAATGGCCCAGGCTGCCGAAAAAGCTGGTGCCGATGGCGCGCTTGCTTTTCCTCCCTATTATCCTCAAGCGGACGAAGACGGGTTGTTTGAGTATTACCAAAGCATCGCTGCTGCAACAAAACTGGGCATGCTCATTTATAGTCGTGATTGGGCCACATTTTCTCCGGCGATGGTCGAGCGACTGGCGAATGCGATCCCAAGCTTGATTGCATGGAAAGACGGTCAAGGAGACATTCGACGTTTGCAGGCAATAATGAATCGCGTCGGGGACCGTTTGCATTGGATTGGTGGAGCCGGCGACGACATGGTTGCCGCTTACTACAGCACGGGCATCCGCACATTCACCTCGAGTATTGCCACAGTTGCACCACGATTGTCTTTAAGACTTCACGAGTTAGGCGTGAGTGGCGACGGCGAAACGCTGGCTGAACTTTTGGCTCGTTGTGTCATACCGCTTTATGCGATGCGTTCGCGACGCAAAGGGTACGAAGTCTCCACGATGAAGACGCTGATGGATATGGTTGGCTTGAGTGGTGGACCAGTGCGGCCACCCTTGGTGAACGTTACACCCGAGGAAGAAGACGAGTTGCGAGTGATACTAGCCGGGTGGGAGAAGTTTCTGTGAGAAGTGCGTCTCCTTGGCAGTGCGGTAACCTGTTATCGCTTTGGTACAGCGAGACTAAAGATTAATTCAACCAAGGGGTTATTACTTCACCTTAAGTCGGTTTGCGATGCCGAGAATCGCTGTACCAAAGCGGTGACGGGTCGCCGCACCCCAAGGAGCCGCCCTTTTCAATGAGCGTAGTTCGGTTCGGCCTTATCGGTTGTAGATCAACAACTTCGCTACCCTTTAGTAGCTATTTGCAATTAACACGAACGGTTGTGCTGGGACCGCAGGCGTCCTCGCCCGCTGGTGTTGAAGGAAGAGAGCAAAAGAATTCAGTGGGGCCAAATGATTACGTGGCAGGCAAGGACGCCTGCAATCCCAGCTCCAGGGCGCCCGTTTACCCAATGCGCGTCACTAAAGGGTAAGTTTCTAAATGAAAAAAACTCCTGAACAACTTCGCAGTCATCGCTGGTTTGGCGCAAACGACCTGCGCTCCTTCGGACATCGCTCGCGCACGAAGCAGATGGGATATGCACTGTCTGACTTTCATGGAAAGCCAGTTATCGCCATCATCAATACTTGGAGCGATCTCGCTACTTGTCACAGTCATTTCCGAACGCGCGCAGATGAAGTGAAGCGCGGCGTTTGGCAAGCAGGTGGTTTCCCAGTTGAACTTCCGGCAATGTCTGTCAGCGAAACTTACATGAAGCCGAGTCCCATGATGTATCGCAACTTCCTGGCGATGGAGACCGAGGAATTGCTTCGTAGTCAGCCCATCGATGGAGTTGTGCTGATGGGTGGTTGCGACAAAACTACGCCCGGGTTATTGATGGGCGCAATTAGTATGAACTTGCCGTCGATCTATTTGCCCGCGGGTCCGATGCTCCGTGGAAACTGGAATGGCAAGGTACTGGGAAGCGGCAGCGACGTTTGGAAATACTGGGCTGAGAAAAAAGCCGGCAACATTAGTGACTGCGAATGGTCCGAAATGGAAGACGGTATCGCGCGGAGTCCAGGGCACTGCATGACAATGGGTACCGCATCAACTATGACTGCGATTGCAGAAACACTTGGCTTGACGCTATCCGGCGCCTCTTCGATTCCTGCTGTCGATGCTAATCACTCGCGAATGGCGACTCAATGCGGCCGGCGAATTGTCGAAATGGTATGGGCCGATGTCAAACCTCGTGACATTCTCACTGATGCTTCGTTTGAAAACGCTATTACAGCCGACATGGCGATCGGCGGTTCTACCAACGCCATCATTCATCTGGTTGCGCTTGCCGGCCGTGCAGGTATTCAGCTCGACCTGAAGAAGTTTGATGATATCTCGCAGCGCACACCCATGATTGCGAATCTTCGTCCCTCCGGTGAGTACCTGATGGAGGATTTTTACTACGCTGGTGGCTTGCGTGCTTTGCTCAAGCAGCTTGGTGAACTATTGAATCTCGATTGTCAGACAGTATCAGGTGTCACTCTTGGTCGCAGTATTGAGAACGCCCACGTCACAAACGATCAAGTAATTCGTTCACTCGACGATCCTGTGTCAGCATCAGGCGGGACGGCAGTTCTTTACGGCAATCTCGCGCCCAACGGCGCAGTCATTAAGCCAACCGCCGCCGAGTCACGCTTGCTCAGCCACAAAGGCTCGGCCGTTGTATTCGAGAACTACAACGATCTGGCGGCGCGAATAGATGACGAAACCCTTGATGTGGACGAAAACTCGGTTCTGGTTTTGCAAAATGCGGGACCGCTTGGTGGTCCTGGAATGCCTGAATGGGGCATGTTGCCGATTCCGCGGAAGCTTTTGCAGAAAGGCGTTCGAGACATGGTGCGCATTTCAGACGCTCGAATGAGTGGGACGGCGTACGGCGCTTGTGTGTTGCATGTGTCGCCGGAATCATTCATTGGTGGCCCACTAGCTCTAGTTCGTGATGGTGATTTGATTGAGATGGACGTCGCTGCTCGCAAATTAGACTTGTTGGTTAATGAGGACGAATTACAGCAACGCCACGCAAACTGGAAACCCGCACCACCTCACTATGAACGTGGTTTCGGCGCTTTGTATGCCGCGCACGTGACGCAGGCTGATAAAGGATGCGATTTTGATCTATTGCAAGCAGGCCCCGAAACGCCGGAGCCGGAAATTCATTAGACCGATTTTCTCTGCGCAACCTCTGCGTTCTGTGCTCCTCTGCGGTAATCATTGAGAGGGGTCACGCACCGCAGAGGTGCAGAGAAGCAGGTCAAGGTATCAGTCAATGCTAACGGTCGTTCGTATCGAGTTGAGATTCCGAGTAAGAAGAGTGCGGTCAACTACCGCGTGAGATAGAAGGTTTTCTCTGCGCGTTCTCTGCGTTCTCTGCGTCTCTGCGGTAAGACTTACTTCACACCTTACTAACCGCAGAGACGCAGAGAACGCAGAGGACGCGCAGAGAAATATAAAGGCAATGAAAACCATTAAACTCATGCTCCTGCTGGTCCTTTTCGTAAATAGCTTTTCCGAAACTCCTTCAACCAAAAAAGACATCTACCACTCAGGCTGGATCGATTTGAACAAGAACGGCCGCATGGATCTTTATGAAAATCCGAAAGTAGACATTGAGAAACGCATCACCGATCTTCTGTCGCAGATGACGCTGGAAGAGAAGACCTGCCAGACCGCTACCCTGTACGGCTACAACCGCGTGCTGAAAGACGAACTTCCCACTGCCGATTGGAAGAACCAAGTGTGGAAAGATGGAATTGCCAACATCGACGAACACCTGAACGGTTGGGGTGCCGGCTCCAAAAGCATTTACGCCACAGATCTTGAGAAGCACGTTTGGGCAATGAACGAAGTACAACGTTTTTTCATTGAAGACACTCGGCTGGGAATTCCCGTTGACTTCACCAACGAAGGACTTCGTGGCGTTGCTGCGCCAGTGGCAACAAGCTTTCCTTCTGAGTCGGGGCTTGGTCACACCTGGGACACCGAACTCGTGCGTGAAGTAGGACGCATCACAGCTCGTGAAGCACGGTCGATGGGCTACACAAACATCTATGCGCCAACTTTGGACCTGACACGCGATCAGCGATGGGGAAGAGTCGAAGACACTTATGGCGAAGATCCATATCTCGCGTCAAAGCTCGGTGTGGAAATGGTTAAAGGGCTGCAGGAGAATTACACCGTCGCGGCCACCGCCAAACATTTCGCGGTTTACAGTGTCGGCAAAGGTGCTCGTGAAGGACAGGCGCGGACCGATCCACAAGTCTCGCCTCGTGAAGTTGAGAGCATCTTGCTGCCGCCGTTCATTGCCGCGATTAAAGAGGGAGGCGTGCTGGGCGTGATGAGTTCGTATAACGACTACGACAGCATTCCGGTTACCGGTAGTGATTATTGGTTGACCCAACGTCTCAGAAAGGATTTCGGCTTTAAGGGGTATGTCGTTTCGGATAGCGCTGCTGTTGAGTATCTTTACAACAAGCATGCGGTGGCAGCCGACATGAAGGATGCCGTCAGACAATCAATCCTCGCGGGCTTAAACGTAAAGACGAACTTCACCAGGCCGGAAGATTTCATTTTGCCTTTGCGCGAGTTGGTCAAGGAGGGCAAGGTGCCGATCAAGACTTTGGATGATCGTGTGCGGGATGTCTTGCGGGTAAAGTTCCTGGTCGGATTGTTTGATCATCCATACATCGAAGACGCAAATAAAGCGAAAGCTATTGTTAACTCGGCTGCACATCAGGCAGTTGCTCTGCGTGCGGCTCGCGAAAGTATTGTGCTCTTGAAAAACGATAAGAATGTACTACCGCTTAGCAAGCAGGTGAAGTCGATTGCTGTTATAGGTCCGAATGCCGACGATCAGACGTTGAGTCACTATCGCTACGGGCCTTCGGCCGTTTCAAGCGTTACAGTGCGGCAGGGTATTCAAAATCTGCTCGGCAGTTCGGTGAAGGTCAACTATGCGAAAGGCTGTGAAGTAGTCAATGAGCATTGGCCCGAGACTGAGGTACTGCCTGAACCGCTGACTGATGTAGAGAAGCACCAGATAGACCAAGCGGTGGAGGCGGTGAAGAATTCCGAGGTCGCCGTCGTTGTTTTGGGCGACTCAGGAAGAACGGTTGGTGAGAGTGCGAGCCGAACGAGTTTGGATCTTCCGGGCAGGCAATTGGACTTGGTGCAAGCTGTTTATGCGGTCGGAAACCCGGTAGTTGTGGTGTTACTAAATGGGCGACCGCTCAGCATCAACTGGGTTAACAAATATGTTCCGGGAATTATTGAAGGCTGGTTTCCGGGAGCACAGGGAGGCACGGCCATCGCCGAAGTCTTATTTGGCGACTATGACCCAGGTGGCAAACTGACAATGACGTTCCCAAAGACTGCGGGTCAGATTCCCTTTAACTTTCCCACAAAGCCAAACGCACAATGGGAAGGGGAGCGGTCGCGAGTGAATGGCGCGCTTTATTACTTTGGCCATGGACTTAGTTATACGACCTTCACCTATAGCAACCTGAAGATCAGTCCAACACGGCAAACGGTGAGTGGCTCGGTAAACGTGACGCTCGATGTGAAAAATACCGGTACACGTGAAGGTGTGGAAATAGTTCAACTCTACACTCATGATCTCGTGAGTAGTGTGACGACATACGAAAAGAATCTGCGCGGTTTCGTGCGAGTCAGTTTGAAGCCAGGAGAATCCAAGCCTGTGGCATTCACACTGGCGCCACCAGACCTGAGTTTGTGGAATAAAGAAATGAAGTTCGTCGTCGAGCCGGGGATGTTTCAGGTGATGGTTGGGGCCTCGTCGGAGGATATTCGGCTGAAGGGCGAGTTTGAGATCGTAAGACTCGTCTTTGTCGCTCGAAAATCTTGACACAATCCCCACTTCAGTTTAGGATTCGTTACCGTTAACGAAGATATTAGCAGGTCAGGGTTCGTCAGTCCGACCTTTGCAGTTTTCGGCCAAACGGAGCCGCGAAGGAGGCTGGAGTTGAAGTTGGGGAACTCGCTTCAGCCTCACCCGTTGCGCGTCTTATTCCAAATGACAATCGCAACACCTTCTTCGTGAGAACCTCGACGTGTGCCTGGTCGCTTCGAGAACCAAATCTACTATGAGGAGATAGCTGAGATGAATCGACGAGATTACCTTGCTCTCATGGGCGCAGCTGCCGGAGGTGTCGCAACTGCTACGTCAATCGATCTGGTCTCGGGCCAGGAACAGAGACCAGCCGATCCGGGAGCGCCGACAACATCAACAGTTGAAGATCGCGCGCGCCGTATGAAGTGGTGGCATGAAGCGAAGTTTGGAATGTTTATTCATTGGGGTCTCTACAGCACTCTGGGACGGCATGAGTGGGTAATGGAGAACGAGGGAATCCCGGCGAAGGAATATGAACCCTATGCCGACAAGTTTAAACCCAAACCAAACGCGGCCAGAGATTGGGCCCAGCTCGCCCGCCGTGCAGGAATGGAGTACATGGTGATGACCACCAAGCATCATGAAGGCTTTTGTAATTTCAATTCGAAGTTAACAGATTACTGCGCAACAAAACGGGGACCCGGGCGTGATCTCGTTAAGGAATATGTGGAGGCGGCACGGGCCGAAGGTTTACGGTTTGGTTTCTACTATTCGTTGATGGATTGGCACCACCCGGATGGCGCACGTTGTTTGAAAGACGAATCCGCGCGACGTCGTTTTGTCGACTACATTCACGGTCAGGTGCAAGAGCTAATGACCAACTACGGCAAGGTCGACGTTCTTTGGTACGACGTAGCCTGGCCGCTTGATGCGAAGGGTTGGGAATCGGTTCAGATGAATACGATGGTGAGAAAGCTGCAACCAGATATCATCATCAACAATCGATCCAAGATTCCTGAAGACTTTGATACTCCGGAGCAGCGTATCGAGGCATCGGCAAATCGTCCGTGGGAATCTTGCATGACACTTAATGACAGTTGGGGTTATCACATCTCCGACCGCAACTGGAAGAGTCCCACGACAGTCATCCGAAATCTCATTACCTGTGCGCGCGATGGGGGAAACTACCTCCTGAATATTGGTCCAACTGAAGACGGTTCAATTCCCCTCGAGTCTGTTCAGATTCTTTCGACTGTTGGCGACTGGATGAGCAAACATGGTGAGACGATTCGTCAATCCAACAATTGTCAACCGCGTCGAGGCAACTACGTCAGCTACACTCGCAAAGGTAACACCCTGTATGCGCACGTGCACTACTGGCCAGGTGAGACTGTCGTACTGGCGAATTTTCTGAACAAGGTTTCGTCCGCGAAGATGCATGGTAGCAACACGCCGGTTAAGTTTGAGCAGGACGACTATCGGATACGTTTGATTGGTTTACCCAAAAAAGCGCCGGAGTTGGTGACGACGTTCGAGCTCGAATGCGATGGCGAACCGCGTCAGAGCCACGAAGGAAAGCGAGCGGAGAAGCCGAGGGAAACGAAGTACTGAGCTTTGAGATGTCCGATATGCGTCTGTCTTGGTCGTGAGCACCGCAAGACGCCCTTGTTAATCACAACGACAAGACAGACGCATATCGGACATTCAAAGTACAAAGCACAATCTAATGATCATAGACGCTCACCAACACTTCTGGCAGGTCGGACGTTTCGATTACCCGTGGATGAGTAGTTCAGTTGAAGTGCTTTATCGAGATTATCTGCCCGCTCAGCTCAAACCGATTCTCGAGGAGAATGGAGTTAGTCAAACCGTTCTGGTTCAAGCGAGTAACAGCCTAGAGGAATCGCGCTGGTTGTTGAGTTTGGCCGATGAGAATCCATTTATTGCGGGCGTAGTTGGTTGGGTTGATTTGAAAGACCCGGATGTCGATCGTCAGCTGGCTGAATTGAGTGCACATCAGAAATTCAAGGGCGTTCGTCACCTTGTTGAGAGCGAACCTGAGAACGATTGGATAGTTCAACCCCAGGTTCTGCGCAGCTTGCAACGACTCGCGGCCTACGGTCTCTCATATGATTTACTTGTGCATACACATCATCTCCAATACGTACCGAAAGTCGCTGATACTTGTCCTGATATTTCCCTGGTAATCGATCACATGGCAAAGCCGCCAATTGCGACAGGCGAGATCAAAACTTGGCTAAGGGAGTTGAAGCCGGTTGCGGCCTACAGGAACATTCACTGCAAACTTTCGGGTCTGGTGACAGAAGCGAATTGGACTTCCTGGCAAGTAAGAGATCTTCGTCCGTTTGTTGAATGCGCCCTGGAATTGTTTGGCCCGAAACGTTTGATGTTTGGAAGTGATCATCCGGTTTGTTTACTGGCAGCGTCGTACCGGCGAGTCCTCGAATCGTTCCAGGAGTTGCTGGCAGATGAGTCAGAAGAAGATCGCGAGCGAATTTTTGCAACGAATGCGATCAACTTCTATCGATTGAACTAAATAAGGGTTTTCTCTGTGCAGCCTCTGTGTTCTTCTGTGGTGCAATGACATCCTATGCGACCTCTACCTGGATAAGGTCAGTACCGGAACGCGGTAGCGTCGGGTGCGCGTTGGCTCTTACGGTTTGTTTGGTTACGGACCCGACGCTACCGCGTTTCGGTACTGACCTTATCCAAGCACAGGTCGCGAGAAGATCCGACTAAAACCAGATGGCTCAGACTTATTTCATCACTGGAGCACAAGGCTGCATTGGCTCATGGATCGTTAAGTCATTAGCTGAGCGCGGCGACACGCCTGTCGTATTCGATCGAAGTTCTGACTCAAAACGTCTGCGGGCGATTATGGACGACGACGATCTGGAGCGTGTTCGTTTTATAGCTGGCGACATAACTGACAAGACAGCGGTCCGCTCGGCATTGGAATCCTCTGGTGCCCAACGCGTCATTCACCTCGCGGGATTACAGGTGCCCACCTGCAAAGCGGATCCGGTTTCCGGGGCGATGGTGAACGTTGTTGGCACGCTGAATCTATTTGAGGCGGCGAAAGAGACGGGCACTCAAGGCGTGATCTATGCAAGTTCAGCGGCTGTCTATGGGATGAATGACGACAACACGGCAATTGATGAAACCGTGGAATGTGAGCCGTCGACTCATTACGGGGTTTTCAAACGCACGAACGAGGGGAACGCACGAATCTATTTTCTCGATCATGGTATCTCCAGCATCGGCCTTCGACCGCTGACCGTATACGGCGTGAATCGCGACACCGGGCTCACGAGCGATCCAACCAAGGCGATGAAAGCAGCTGTGCTTGGGCGCCCTTTCCATATTCGGTTTAGTGGCTCAACTGATTTTCAATATGTGGCTGACACTGCCGCTGCTTTTGTTGCTTGCGTCGATCAATTACCGCTGGGAGCGTTTGTTTTCAATCTGCACGGAGACACCGTTGCAGTTTCGCAAGTCGCAAACATCATTAACCAGAAGGCTAATGGCGACTTGGTGACGTTTAGCGGCCCGGAAATTCCAATTGCGCCAACGATGAACGACGCAGCGATCCGAAGTGTGATAGGTGGACTACGAGCGACGCCACTAGCAGACGGAATTGAAGAAACGATGAAGAGATTTGCTTTGCTACGCGATGAAGGGCGGCTGGATACGAGCGATTTGGATGTGTGAATGTCCGATATGCTTTAGCTTGTCGTTTGTGATTCAACAGAGACGCCTAAAGATAATCACGACAAGCTAAAGCATATCGGACATTTAAAAGTTCGAAGCTCAAAGGACAATAGTGAGTCTTTCCACATTGACAACCCGCCCGCATCATCCTTCAGCTTCAGGGCCGTTGATGAGGGCCAGTGTGCTCTGTGATGTTGGTCGATTGGAGGTGCGTGATGTTCCGCGTCCCGTAATCTCCGCTCACGAAGTTCTGGTGCGTGTGGGTGCGGTTGGTATTTGTGGGACGGACGCACACATCTTCGCTGGTCATGCAAACTACAATACCAACGATCGTGGCCTGCCGATCCCACTCGCATTGCAGCCTCAGATTCTGGGTCATGAGATTAGCGGAACCGTTGAAGAAGTTGGTAGTTCGGTTGACGATCTAAGGGCTGGCGACCGAGTCGTGCTCGATCAGGGATTAAACTGCAAGAGCCGGCGTCGGGACGTTCTGTGTGACTATTGCCGCACTGGAGATTCGCATCAGTGTGAATTCTATCGAGAGCATGGCATCACCGGATTACCCGGAGGTTTGGCGGAGTTTATTGCGGTCCCAGCCGTGAACGCGCTTAAGATTTCAACATCACTTTCTTTTGCATTGGCGGCCTTGGTTGAGCCACTAGGTTGCATAATCCATTCGTCGGATACTGGTGCAAAAGCGAAGGCGCGCTACTCCTTTAACGCCGACAGGCCCGATCAACGAATACGGAGCGTGTTAATATGCGGCGCCGGTCCCGCTGGGCTCTTGTTCACTCAATACCTGCGCAACGTGATCGGTTATGCCGGATCCGTGTTTGTAAGCGATCCAAATGAGCGCAAGCGAGAACTGGCGGAGATGCTGGGTGCGGATCAAACAATCGATCCTTCAACCTGCGACGTGGTCGACGTTGTTCGCGAGCATAGCTCTGGGAAAGGAGTTGAGTATTTGATCGAGGCGTCGGGAGCGGGCGACGTCTTCTTACAAATTCCGGGATTGATTTGTAAACAAGCTGGTGTCTTGCTGTACGGTCACGGGCACGCTGGAACAGACCTGAGCGTAATCAACAACGTACTATTCAAGGAGCCATTCATAATTACCTCGGTTGGCGCCTCGGGTGGTTTCGAAGCAGATGGACGCCCGTCAGTTTACAAGCGGGCTCTGGATCTTATCGAGAACGAGCAGATCGATGTCGGCAGTCTCATCACGCACGAATACAAGTCGTTCGATCAGGTCGAGACAGCGCTTGCGATAGACATGCAAGCGGGCGACTATGTGAAGGGAGTGGTGGTTCTTTGATTGAAGATTGCAGATTGATGTCCGATAGCTTTTTTAGCTTGTCGGGGCTGCGATGTGCTCATTATTGATAGAAAACCGGCCACTCCTAATGCCACGCAACGACAGCTAAAGCATATCGGACATCAGATCGGCAATCGGCAATTCTGAACCTTCATGCGCGTTTCCCTCTTCGTAACCTGTCTCGTCGACCAACTCTGGAGCAGTGTTGGGACCAGTAGCGTCGAAGTGCTGCGACGAGTGGGGTGCGAAGTTGAGTTCGATGACCGGCAAACCTGTTGTGCCCAGCCGGCCTTTAATACAGGCTATCGCGACGAAGCGCGCGACGTCGCGAAACGGTTTATTCAAATCTTTGAGGAGAGTAGTGCTGACGCGATTGTGAGTCCGTCAGGATCATGCACTGCGATGGTGCACCACTATCCTGAGCTCCTTGCCGATGATTCCGCTTGGCTTAAACGCGCGCAGGCCGTTGCCGCGCGCACTCATGAATTGAGCGCATTCTTGATTCGCGTATTGAAGATCGAGGATGTCGGTGCCAGTTGGAACGGGCGAGTTACCTGGCATGACGCGTGTCACGGTTTGCGCGATCTGAATCTCAAGACCGAACCGCGCTCGTTGATTCGAAACGTGCGAGGCGCTGAGTTCGTCGAACTCGACAACGCGGATTCATGTTGCGGTTTTGGCGGTACATTTTCCGTTAAGTATCCAGAGATATCGCTCGCGATACTTGATCAAAAAATTGAAGCAATTGAACGCGCCCAGGTGAACGCGGTTGTCGCAGGCGATGCCAGCTGTTTGATGCAAATTGGTGGACGCTTATCCCGCATTGGATCGAAGGTGCGCGTGATGCACCTCGCAGAATTGTTGGCGTCGCAGGCTTGAATGTCCGATATGCTTCAGCTTGTCGAGATCTTATCCAGGGCGTCTCGAGTGGAATCGTAAAAGCCCATTTGCCACGATCGACAAACTAAAGGAAGGTCTGATAAGTGTCACTGGGTACGTTATCCTTCGGGCGTCTCCTTGGAGTGCGGCGACCTGTCACCGCTTTGGTACAGGGCGTTGTAGATTCTGAGATTCGCTGTACCAAAGCGGTGACAAGTCCCCGCACTCCAAGGAGGCGCCGAAGCTGAAAGGTACTTAATCAGAGCTTTCTAAAAGTTATCGGACATTAAAAGATGAACCACGTAACGAGCGAAACGTTTGATGAGAACGCGAAAGCAGCGCTCGCTGACTCGCAGCTACGCGGAGCTCTACGCAATGCTACTTCTCTCTTCGGACAAAGGCGCTTGGCGGCGGCGAAAGGGTTGACAAACTGGGAAGACTTAAGGAATCAAGCCCGCGCAATCAAAGACGACGTCCTGCTGCATCTCGATAACTATCTCGAGCAGTTTGTCACGAACGCCGAGAGTCGTGGTGCTCAATTTCACTGGGCGCGAGACGCTGCCGAAGCAAATGCAATCATTTGCGATCTCGCCAAGAAGCGCGGGGCGCGCACCATTGTCAAAAGCAAGAGCATGACGACGGAAGAAACTCACCTCAACGTTGCTCTTGAAGGCGCCGGCATTCAAGTGGTCGAGACAGACCTCGGCGAGTACATTATTCAATTAGCAGAAGAGACGCCGTCGCACATCATCGTTCCCGCTATTCATAAAACCAAACGACAGATTGCTGAGTTGTTCACTCAGGAGCTTGGAATTCCACCCACCGATGATGTCGCCAAGTTGACGAGTACTGCTCGGGCAACTCTGCGCGATCGTTTTGCGGCCGCCGACATTGGGATTAGTGGAGTCAACTTTGGCATTGCGGAGACTGGTACGATTCTCATCCTTGAGAACGAAGGCAATATACGTTTGACTACCAGTTTGCCACGCGTGCACATCGCCGTGATGGGCATTGAAAAGCTGCTCCCTAAATTTGCGGACCTCGATATCTTTTTGAAGTTGTTGCCGCGCTCAGGTACTGGTCAAAGACTTACGACCTATCAATCCTTCATAACGGGTACAAAGACGGACCCGAATGCTGAGGGTCCTGAGGAACTTCACGTTGTCATGTTGGACAATGGCCGTTCGCGAATGCTTGCACATCCGGTTACTCGTCAGTCGCTGGCCTGCATCCGGTGTGGAGCATGTTTGAATGCTTGTCCTGTCTATCAACAAATCGGAGGTCATGCTTATGGATCGGTTTATCCTGGCCCAATTGGTGCCGTGATCACTCCACAGTTAATGGGTCTTGAAAAAACGCAACAACTGCCTTACGCGTCAAGTTTGTGCGGGGCTTGTCGCGAAGTCTGTCCGGTAAAGATCGACATTCCTCGACTGTTGTTACATTTACGAAGCGAGATTACTGAAAAAGCATCGCCCGAAGTTACACAAGTCAAGAGTCGCAATGGTGAACGACTCGCATTCAAAGTATGGCGAAGCACGATGACCAGACGATGGTTGTATGAATTGAGCGCGAAGCTGGGACGAATGACTCAGGGATTATTCCTGAAAGACGGCAACGTGCGAAGGCTTGGCGGATTTGCAAAACTCGCCCCGCCCTTGATTGCCTGGACTAGCGGCCGCGACCTACGGCCAATTGAACAGCAAAGCTTTCGTGAGCGCTGGCGTAAAGAATTAGCTCAAAAGAAAAACTGAATGGAGAGTGGATCAAACAGTAACGCCGCACGGGAATCGATCTTTCAGTCGATTCGTTCTCATTTGGCGGCGAGCGTTGACCTGGATGTGCGTGAGAATCAGATTACGCGCGCCCCTGACGCTCCGCTCACTCCGTTGCGAGCGGTAGCAATCGAGCAGGATTCAGCATCGCTGGTGGAGTTATTCAAAGAGCAACTCGAATCTGTCGACGGACACTGTGTAGTTGTTGAGAGCGAGCTGGAATTAGTTCGAGTGCTCACCGATATCATCTCGCAGCTCCAGAGGACAAACCTGCGAGCGAGAAAGATCGCGATTTCGGATTCTCCAGAGGTTGAGCGTCTGGTGAAAAAGATCGGAATCGACGTTGATGAAATTGCCGTCGCGCCCTCAGCGACCGACGTATTCGGGTACGATGTAGGCATAAGTCGAGCACAGGCGGCAATCGCAGAAACTGGAACCCTGCTTTTGGATTCTTCACGAGAACGCCATCGACTGGTGTCGCTGGTGCCGCCGGTTCACATTGCCATTATCGACGCATCCGAAATTGTTGCGACGCTCGGTGAGGCGTTAGCGAGGCTGCGCGAGGAGGAGCAACTGAGCCCAATAGTTACCCTGGTGACTGGGCCGTCCCGAACTGCAGACATTGAGTTGACGCTAGCGATCGGCGTGCATGGGCCGCAGGAACTTTATGTGATTGTGAGGAATCGGTAAATACGAACGCCTCCTTGGAGTGCGGTAACAGGTTACCGCTTTGGTAATGCGATCCTCGTCATCGATACGTTAAAGAATAGGTCGCGTTGTTGTAAGAGTCGCTATCCCAAAGCGGTAACAGGTTACCGCACTCCAAAGAGGCAATTGACCACTAACTAATCATGGACATAATTTCGTTCGCTACAGAAGAATCCGATTGGCAAAAACCGCGTTTAGGCATCATCCTCAACGATGGCACGCGTGACCTTGGATACCGACTGGATTGTGAGCGACTCTTTGCTCCAGCCGATCGACCTACGAATCCACTTGCGTGGTTCGACATGGATGGCGAGTGGTTTCAAAAGGCGAAGCAGACATGTAAGGAGTTGATCAGTGATCCTAATGCGCTCGCTCACGCAAAAGACCACGGTTTGCTTGTCGACCGCCGCGATGCTTACTGGTTTGCTCCGGTGCCTCGCCCGGGAAAACTGATTTGCATCGGACTCAACTATCGCGATCACGCTGCCGAAAGCAACATGCCTATTCCGGAACGGCCCGTGATCTTCTCCAAGTTTTCTACCTGTGTGATTGCGCCCGGCGAACCTGTAGTAATTCCTTCGACGAGTCATCAGGTTGACTACGAAGCAGAGCTCGCGGTAGTCATTGGCAGACGCGCAAAAAACGTCAAAGCCACACGAGCAATCGATTATGTTCTCGGCTACACGGCTTTCAACGATGTCAGTGCTCGCGATTTCCAGTTTGCCGATGGGCAATGGCAGCGTGGAAAATCGTGTGACACTTTCGCACCCATGGGACAGACGATTGTCACCACTGACACTATCACCGACCCGCACAAACTTTCGATCAAGTTGGTTCTCAATGGCCAGACAATGCAGGATTCAAATACCGATCAATTGATCTTCGGAGTTCCCGAGCTGATCGAGTTTTTGACTGAGAGTATTACCCTCGAGCCTGGTGATGTGATTGCAACAGGGACGCCACCGGGTGTTGGGTTTGCACGTAAGCCTCCTGTGTTCTTGAAACCCGGTGATGACATGGAAGTGCTTATCGAAGGCATCGGTGGATTGGGTAATCCAGTGGTCGGGGCCACTGATGACGTTTCATGATAGATGTTTGTGTGTTTCTTCTTTGCACAACTCTCTTGGATAAGGTCAGTACCGTCACGCGGTAGCGTCGGGTTCGATCAACTGTGACGACTTAGATGGTTACGAACCCGACGCTACCGCGTGACGGTACTGACCTTATCCAAAAGAGTTGTGCAGAGAAAGCAAATTAGACAATCGAGTAGGAAAAAATATGCGAAGAATCGTCTTGTTGGTTGCTGCACTAATCGTGCTCAACATTTCCGGCTGCACCAAGCCAAACGGGTCCGGCGCCAAGAAGCTCACTATCGCCGTTATCCCAAAAGGAACCACTCACGAATTTTGGAAAAGCATTCACGCGGGTAGCAACAAAGCTGCAAGTGAATTGACCGCGCAAGGAACTGAAGTCGAAGTTATTTGGAAGGGACCACTCCGTGAAGACGATCGCGAGCAGCAAATCCAGGTTGTTGAGGGATTCACCACACAGGGTATCAGTGGAATCGTGCTCGCGCCGCTCGACGATCGAGCGCTGGTCCGACCCGTTGAAGAAGCAAAGCGAGCAACTGTGCCAACCGTAATAATCGACTCCGGTTTACAAACCGACGCGATCGTTAGCTTTGTCGCAACGGATAATCGCAAAGGTGGTGTGCTGGCTGCAGATCGACTCGGACAGCTCCTCGACGGCAAAGGCAAAGTTCTTCTTTTGCGTTACGCCGAAGGCTCGGCAAGTACAACCGAGCGCGAAGAAGGTTTCTTGTCGGAAATGAAAGCAAAGTTTCCCGAAATAGAACTGGTTTCAACCGATCAATATGCCGGCGCCACACGCGACACGGCCAAACGCGCTTCCGAGAATCTTCTCAACCGTTTCGGTGACGATGTGCAAGGCATCTTTACTCCGAATGAATCTTCCACTGCGGGTATGCTGCTGGCGCTGCAAGACATAAACAAGGCGGGAAAGATCTCGTTCGTAGGATTCGACGCGAGCCAGGCGTTCATCGACGCGATGCGCGCCGGTCAACTCCATGGGATCGTCGTGCAGAATCCTTTCAACATGGGTTATCTCGGTGTGCGCACAATGGTGGATCACCTATTGGGCAAAGCGGTCGAAAAGAAGATTGATACCGGCGTGATGTTGGTGACCAAAGACAATCTGGAATCACCCGAGGTTCAAACTGCGCTACATCCACCGCTCGATCAGTATTTGAAGTAGGGGTCTCATGATCGCTGAAGTAAAACAATCCAGAACACTTGTAACTTCAGCGGTGCTCCACAACTGGCTCAACCGTTTGGGTCCACTGCTCGGGCTCGTGCTCGTCATTATCATCTTTTCGATTTTGATGAAGACGCCCGAGCGGTTTCTCTCCCCCAATAATCTGCGAATCGTCTTGTCGCAAACCGTGATAGTGGCAATCGGTGCGATAGGCATGACGATGATCATCATAAGTGGTGGCATCGATCTCGCAGTTGGCTCAACGATCGCACTGACAGGTGTAATCACCGCACTGGCGATCCACGCTGGTTGGTCGCCTTCGTTGGCATTAGCGAGTGGAATACTTGTCGGCGGAATGGTTGGCACGGTTAATGGCCTTGTTATCACGCGACTAAAAGTAGTCCCCTTCATTGCTACGCTCGGAATGCTCGGTGTCGGGCGCGGAACCGCGAAGTGGGTGGCCGGCGAGCAAACTGTAAACATGCCCGACACCTGGCTCAACGAATTGCTCGTCATGTTTCCAAATCCGCCCTGGCTTATGGTCGCGCCTGGAGTTTGGATAGCCATTGTACTGGCGATCTGTGCGGCAATCGCGTTGCGCAACACTGTGTTTGGTCGCCGCGTGTTTGCGTTGGGATCTAATGAAGCAGCGGCTCGCGCGTGCGGCATCGCAACAGATCGTTTGAAGATCTGGATTTACGGTTTAGCTGGTTTGCTCTTTGGATTGGCCGGCGTTATGCAGATGTCGCGACTTCGCCAGGGGGATCCAACGGTGGCAGCTGGTTCGGAATTGGACATTATCGCGGCAGTGGTGATTGGCGGAGGCAGCCTCAGCGGCGGTGAGGGTAGCATTCTCGGCTCGATGATTGGGGCACTAATCATGGCCTTTCTGCGTAATGGCTGTCAGCAGGTGGGCTGGCCCAATTACATCCAGGAGATCATCATCGGCGCGATCATCGTTGTCGCAGTTGCTCTCGATCGCTGGCGCACGAGTCGTGCGGTATCGTGATCATGGCTTCAAGAATCAGGGACATCATCGTTCGCGATATCCGCTTTCCGACGTCGAATTCCCTCGACGGCTCGGACGCGATGAACACGCACCCTAATTATTCGGCTGCCTATGTCGTGCTGCGAACGGACAGTGAGCTTGAAGGACATGGCTTGACGTTTACGATCGGCAGAGGAAACGAACTCTGTGTGGCCGCGATCGATGCGCTGAAGCCCCTGGTTGTTGGCTTAACGATTGAATCTGGAGTCGACATGGGTGGCGTCTGGAAACGCCTCACTTCAGACAGTCATCTTCGGTGGGTTGGACCTGAAAAAGGTGTGATTCATTTAGCCACCGCGGCAGTGGTTAACGCGCTTTGGGACTTGTATGCCAGAGTTGAAGGTAAGCCGCTGTGGCAACTGTTAACAGATATGACCCCGGAGCAGATTGTCTCCTGCATACCCTTCAACTACATCACGGACGCACTCACACCGGATGAAGCATTGGCGATTCTCAAACGACACGAGTCAACCAAACCACAACGAACTCGTAAGATGCTCGAATGCGGTTTTCCGGCCTACACCACATCCGCAGGGTGGCTTGGATATTCTGACGAGAAAGTTCGTTCGCTGGCTCGCGCTGGAGTTGAACAAGGCTGGACCCACTTCAAAATGAAGGTTGGGCGAAATCTCCACGAAGATCTTCGTCGGGCAAAACTCATTCGTGAAGAGATCGGGTGGGAATCCAAGCTGATGATGGATGCTAACCAAATGTGGGAGGTTGATGAAGCGATTCGTTGGATGAAGGAGCTCGCACAATTCCGTCCGCATTGGATTGAAGAACCCACCTCTCCAGATGATGTACTTGGTCACTCTCGAATTGCTCGTGCTATTGATCCGATAGGTGTCGCCACTGGTGAACATTGTCAGAACCGCGTGATGTTCAAACAACTGTTGCAAGCAGGAGCGATTAGTTTCTGCCAGATAGATAGCTGTCGTCTTGGCGGCGTGAACGAGGTCTTAGCGGTGTTGTTAATGGCGGCAAAGTTTGGCGTACCTGTTTGTCCCCACGCGGGCGGAGTTGGGTTGTGTGAGTACGTTCAGCACTTATCAATATTCGATTACATAGCAGTCAGCGCATGTTTGGAAAATCGTATCGCTGAATACGTGGATCATTTGCACGAACACTTCGTTACTCCAGTGGTGATGAGAGGTGATCGTTACCTTCCGCCAACAGCACCGGGTTACAGCATCGAGATGAAAGCGGATTCGCTCTTTCGTTATCAGTATCCAGATGGGGAAGTGTGGAAGACAAACGGAAAAATGTGAGGAGTTGAAAGAGATGTTGCTAAAGGGATTCATGACAGCATTTGTAGCAATGGTTTTGTTCTCGATAGGCATAGTAGCGCAAACCGTGCAAAAGCAGCCTGTCAAACCAATACGGCCATTCGTGGTGACGCCGGCACAGTCGTTGTCGGATATCCAAAAGAATCTTCAGTCAGCAAATAAGGCCGAAGACTTGATTGGTGGTGCTGGTATGGAATTGCGCGTCGCTGTCCAGCATGAGAAGAACATGACGGCTGCGAGTGCCGAGATCCATGACGCGTCGGACGATGTCTATTACGTTTTAGCAGGAACGGCGACTTTGACACTGGGAGGCACTCTGGAAAACCCGAAAGAAGTTGAGCCAGGTGAGTGGCGGGGACCACGGATTACTGGCGGGCAAAAGGTTGAAATTGCGAAGGGTGATCTCGTGGTAGTGCCGCGCGGCACACCTCACCACCGAAGCACGATTAATCAAGACTTTACAATGCTTCTGATTAAGGTGTGGGAAGATCCACGACCAGCACCGACCGCGACGCCGCCTGCGAAGCCGACGCCGTAGTGGGGAGTCTTAACCACCAAGGCACAAAGGCACTAAAAAGAAAAGAAAGCGAAGCAGAGATCTTCTTCTGAATCAATTTTCGTGCCTTTGAGCCTTCATGGTTAATGCTCCAAGTAGGGCGCAAATGATAAAGCAGCTTTTTTATATCTTTCGTGATCGCGAGGAGAACACTAATGTTTCGTTCAGTATCGTGTGCCGCAATTCTGTTATTTGGTGCCTATGCTGTCAGCGCTCAAACCCCCGCTCCAATTTCTGACCCTTGCGCTGATCTAAAAACTCGTGCCGAACGTGCGGAGACAAGGTTGAAGGATTGGCCTCAACTAGCGCGCTATCACGACGAAAACACCAAGGTGGGAATGCCAGCGAAGGATGATCGACGGGTTGTATTCTTGGGCGATTCGATTACCGATTCCTGGGACTCTCCAAACATGGGAGGTTTCTTTCCCGGCAAGCCTTACGTTAATCGCGGAATTAGCGGTCAAACAACTCCTCAAATGCTCATTCGCTTTCGCCCTGATGTCATTGACCTGAAACCAAAAGTTGTTGTGATACTGGCCGGCACAAACGATCTTGCCGGAAACACTGGTCCAGCCACGCTGGAAGCGATTGAGGCAAATCTGATTTCCATGGCCGAACTCGCTCGAGCAAACGGCATTCGAGTCGTCTTTGCATCGTTGTTGCCAGTTAGCGACTACGAACTTCGGGATGGCAAGCCCATTATTCAAACAGCTCGACGGCCACCGGAGAAGATCCTGATGCTAAACAGCTGGATGAAAGAATACGCGGCGAAGAGTCATCTCATCTATCTCGATTATTTCGCTGCTATGGTGGATGCAAAGGGCTTCTTGAAAGACGAACTGAGTAACGATGGTTTACATCCAAACACAGAAGGCTATAAGGTCATGAATCCTCTGGCGGAAGCTGCTATTCAAGCCAGTCTGAAACACGGAAAGTAAACCTTTTCAATGCCTACAACTTTGGAAGACATCGCGAGAGCACTTAATGTCTCGAAGATGACTGTGTCGCGAGCGATTAACAATCATCCGGAGATTAGTCGTGACACACGTGCTCGCATCCTCGCCGTTGCCCAGAAGATGAACTACCGGCCGAATCAGTTTGCTCGGGCGCTCACCACCAATCGTTCTTTCCTCGTCGGCATCGTCGTTCCCGACCTGATGCACTCGTATTTTTCAGAGATCTGTCGCGGTGTGGAGTCGCACGCGAGATCCGCTGGCTACCAGAACCTCATCTGTAGCACCGATGAGGAACCACGGAAAGAGATGGCTGAGATTGAAGCACTTCTCTCGCGTACTGATGGCTTGATTGTGGCGTCGGCACTCTCTGAAAAGGAGATCAAGTTTTATCGTCAGCTATTGAGAGACGGCGCCAGAATTGTCTTGATTGATCGCTTGTTGGAAGGATTGAAGTGTTCAGCAGTCATTACTGACGATGTGCAAGTGGGAGTGTTAGCCACCAAACATTTGATCAAACTTGGACATCAAAAGATTGGTCACCTTCGTGGCACGAATGCTTCAACTTCATTGAGACGCTTCCAAGGTTACCAACAAGCAATCGCCGATGCTGGACTACGCTCACCGGCGAGCATTGTGCGAGACTGCGGCTTTACTGAAAGTGATGGTTATTCGGCGATGAAGTTATGGATTCAAGAGGGCAACATTCCGCCGGCAGTTTTTGCTGCCAACGATCCAGCGGCAATAGGTGCGATGTCGGCGCTTTACGACTCTGGCATCAGAGTTCCAGACGACGTTGCCATCGTTGGGGCCGGCAGCATTCATTACGGCGACATGTTGCGCGTGCCGCTGACTACGGTAGGCTGGTCAACTATTGAGATGGGTCAGGCTGCGGCGAAGCTCCTGCTTGAATCGATTGATGGAAAGAACAATGTGAAGAACCGGAGAGTGGTGGTGAAGCCGGAACTTGTGATTCGTGAATCCTGCGGTGCTCGTCGTTCAGAACACATTAATGCCTAAACACTTTCGCTCCTCCTTTGGAGCTAGGCGCGACCAGAATTCAGGAACACTCGGCGACCCGAAGAAGACTTTGACAACCCTGTCGTATGGTGAGCCTGCCTGAGTTTTGTGCAAAGACTGTCGACATATAATCCGCCTTTGCTCGTTTTGCCCCTTTCTGCGCAGGATTTCAGTCGCGCCTGAAACATTTATCAGGTCGTTGGAAAAAGTGCTTGACCTCAGACGGCGACAAGAGTATATGTTCGGCGTTTAGACAAATTCATTTCTTCCTAGACGTCGGTCCAAGTGAACTTGGTTTCCTAGGGTTCGGCTAGCAAATTGGTTGATTTCAAGCATAAGCGTTAATAAATCTCAACCAAGTGGCATCTGCTGTCTCGTTCTTAAACGGCACTCGCTTTATTCCAATCCGGCAAAGAGACTTTCGCTAGCAGGTCAGTCAAAAGTAAGAAACCAATAAGTCCCAACAAAGAACAATATCATGCGAAAGATCAACCCACATGATTTCAAGGTAGCTCGACGAGGGACGAGCCGGGAAATCAACCGCCAGATTGCCCTGAACCTGATCCGCGCACATCAGCCCGTCTCCCGAGCTGATCTCGCTCGACTAATGAACGTTAGACGTGGAGTGGCCAGCCTGCTGGTTAGTGAACTCCTCGACGAAGGATTGATCTTCGAAGGAGCGGTTGGGGAAGCTGTTGGGCGTGGTAGAAGACCCACGTTTCTTTACATCGACTCGCGTCAACGATGCGTTGTTGGTGTGGATATCCGAGCATCCCGAACCTACATCATGATCACCGATTTGATGGGGCATCAGCTCGGCGTGGTAAGCAGCTTCCAAACAAACAAGGACGTCGAAACCTTGATTCAGGACCTAACGCGTCGCATCAAGCAGGTGCTGGGAGATTACAAAGAGGTTGGCGCTTGTGAAGGCGTTGGCGTTGTGGTTCCTGGAATGGTTGATTTGGCTGCAGGGCGCGTGCTTCACGCGCCGACGCTTTCCTGGCGCGACGTAAATCTTCGCGAACCACTGGCCGCAGCCGTAGGAATTCCAGTGCACATTGAGAACTCGGGCAAAGCTTGTGCGCTGGCTCAGCTTTGGGCCACAAGAAGTGATGGCCTCACAGCGGGGAATTCAGTTTTTGTAAGCGTCTCGGACGGTGTCGGCACTGGCATTGTTATGAATGGTGAACTCCTGCGTGGCCGACATAACACGGCCGGCGAATTTGGACACGTACCTTTGAGTATAGATGGTCCCCGTTGTTCTTGCGGCGCCACTGGTTGCTGGGAGGCGTACGTTTCCAACCTTGCCACGCTCTCACGTTACTTCGGACGCGATTTGTCGGAGCCAGGTCCACGCGATATCGAGAGTTCGACATTTACGGTCGAAGATTTGATCGCCCGCGCACGGGCGGGTGATGCGAAAGCTCTGGCAGCAATTAATTCCACCGCCCGTTATCTCGGGTTGGGCCTTGCTTCAATCATAAACGCAATTGACCCGGCCCGTATCTACATAGGCGGCGAAATCACCACGGCATGGAGTTTGATAGAACCAATCGTGCGCAGCGCCTTGCGCGAAAGAACTCTTACAGATTTTGGCGGCGTCACTGAAATACAAGTGGTGCCCGCAGAAGAACATCCACGACTGCGTGGTGCAGTTGCTCTTGTTGCTGCGCCGGCTTTCGCAGCGCCAATGGTTGCGTAAAGAATTGGCCTTTGGTTTTGGGTCTTTAGGCTTAAACCAAATACCCAACGCCAAAGACCAAAGACCAAAGACCCAAACCACATTCTCAAAATTTTGGAGGTGTTACGTCGATGCGAGAACTAAGAACTCTCCGACCTTTCTTTTCGTCACTACTGCAGATTTGTGGTGTGCTGCTAGTAGCAATATTCGTTTGCATCAGTGTAAGTGGGCAAACGAACTTCGGCCGGATCTCCGGCACCGTCGTGGACTCCTCCGGCGCCGTCGTTCCAAATGCAGCCGTCACTGTGATTAATACCGCTACCAATGCGGCGCGCTCAGCTGTTACTGATGACGGCGGCTTTTACACGGTGACGAATCTTCCGGTCGGAACCTACACCGTTTCAGTCGAGCGTCAGGGTTTCAAGAAGGCGAATCAGACTGACAACCCGTTAACCGCTGACCAGCGGCTTACAGTCAATATCACGCTCGAGGCAGGCAGCGTCTCCGAAACAGTTGAGGTTTCAACTGCAGCTGGCGAGACCGTCAATACAACTTCAGGTGAAGTGGCGCGCGTGGTCGATAAGCGTCAGGTGCAGAACCTCGCGCTGAACGGGCGCAACTATATGCAACTGGTTACGCTGATTCCGGGCGCCGCAATTCTGGATGAAGACCAATTGGCTCTCACTACTAGTTTGAGTATCAGCCAGGCAGCTATCAATGGAAATCGTCCGAACTATAACAGCCTATCTGTCGATGGTGGCTTCAACATGGATTCGGGCAGTAACAATAGTCAGATCAACAATGTCGGCATCGACTTCATTCAGGAAGTAAAGATTCAGACCTCAAACTTCTCTGCTGAGTACGGTCGTAATGCAGGTGCTTCCGTCAATGTGGTCACACGCAGTGGTGGAAATGATTATCACGGGAGTGCTTACGAATTCATCCGCAACGACAAACTTGATGCGCGCAGTTTCTTCTCACCAGTGAGAGGGAAGTTGCGATTCAATAATTTCGGTTGGAATTTCAACGGAAAAATCGTTAAAGATAAACTCTTCTTTTTCGTGGGCCAGGAATATAAGTACATTCGCCAGGACGCTGCACCGGTTCGACGAATTCTGCCGACACGAGCGGAACGTCTCGGCGATTTCTCGCGGCGTCTGGCGGGATTCGACGGGATCATTGGCACCGCGGATGACGGCGTCCTCCGCGATCCAACGAAAGCAGCCAACACCTGCGTCGCTCCGGTGGTGAGCTCAAGTGGGGTTGTGACGACTCCCGCGAACCGCACAGGCTGCTTCGCCGGCAATCTTATTCCCACTGGTTTGCTTACTACTGATGGGAAAGCGATTGCGGCAGTGATGAGTGCGATGGAAAAGCTTGCCGTCGCTTATTCCGACACTCCTACGGCGAACAACGCAACTTTTCAACAACCAAACCCCTTCGATCATCGTGAAGACAACATCCGCATCGACTACCGAATCAACTCCACCCACAGTATCTATGGCCGCTATCTCAAGGATAAGTACGACCTGATCGATCCTTTTGGCACATTCATCAATTCGCAACTACCAACTGTGCCAACTAATAGACTTCGTCCTGGAACGAGTTACCAACTCTCGTACACATGGTTGATCAGCCCAACATTGATCAATGAAGCGAAGGCGAATGCCTCCTGGAACGGACAGCGCATTCCACCAGTCGGCGAATTCTGGAAGCGATCGACGTTTGGCTTCACTTACCAACAACTTTTCTCGGGCGGCCGCTTTGATGATGGCATTCCCATAACTACTTTTGCCGGCAATGGCTCGCCATCGAATTTTCAGGGACCATCTGGTTCGTTACTGTCACCAACTACGGATATTGCGATTAGCGACAACGTCACGATCATCCGCGGCAAGCACTCAGTGAAGACCGGATTTCTTGTTATTCGCAATCGCAAAGATCAGAATGGCCGCTCGGGATACACTGGTACACTAGCTTTCAACACGAACGCGACGAGGTCCACCGGGAACTCGTTCGCAGATGCACTGCTGGGAAATTTCCGCTCGTATAGTGAAGCTAATGACGATCCGATTGGATTCTTCAGGTTCAACCAGGTCGAAGCCTTCGTTACGGACAGTTGGAAGGTGGCGCGCAATCTGAGTCTTGAATTCGGAGCTCGTTTTTATCACTTCACTCCAACGTTCACCCAGGCAAATAACGTCGCGAGCTTCGACCCAAGATTCTACGACCCAACCAAGGCAGTCACGGTCCTTAACAACGGAAACATCGATACAACCAAGGGGGGAAACCGTTTCAACGGACTGGTGCGCGCGGGTTCGGGTATTCCTGTAGATGAACGAGGCCGCGTCAGTGTCAGCGATGCCGTTCTCGCGGCCGTTCCGACGGGTGCGACACGTGGTTTCTATCAGGCTAAGAATAAGATCGCCCCGCGATTCGGATTTTCATATGCACCGTTTAATGACGACAAGACTTCGATTCGTGGCGGGTTTGGAATGTTCTATGACAAAGTTGAAGGAAATCTGATCTTTTCGCAGGTTAATCTTCCACCGTTCGTAAGTACCCCGAATTTCGATAACGGTAATCTTTCGAATCCCTCAGGTGGTACTCCTTCCAATGCTGCCTTGCTGGCTGACATCAATTCGATTGATCCCGATCTGGATATTGCCTATTCAATGAATTTCAGCTTGGGTTTACAACGTGAGTTGCCGCGCGGCTTCTTTGTGGAGGCTACGTATGTTGGTAACCTCGGTCGCCGCCTTATACGCCAGCCAGACATTAATGCACCCTCTTTCGCGGCACTAACTGCCAACCTAACAGCGAACGGAGGCCCAAACGCCAACATCAACGCTCTTCGTCCATACAAGGGATATAACCGGATCCTGTATAGACTTTCTGACGCCAACTCAAACTACAACGGACTGCAGCTCTATGCGGCCAAACGCAAAGGCAACCTCGAACTCACTGCCAGCTACACCTGGTCCAAGGCACTGACTGATACAAGCGGCAATGGTGACACTGTTGATACAGGCGAAGATCCTTTCAACCGTCGTTCAAACCATGGCCTGGCGACCTTTGACCGGCGTCACATCTTTGTAACTACTTACGATTACCGTCTGCCATTCTTTAGCAAGTTGGATGGCATCGGAGGGGCGATACTAGCTGGCTGGGAGGTAAGTGGAATTACGCGCTATCAGGCTGGCGCTCCTTTCACGATCACTGCCAACACAGCGATTGGAACTCGACGTGCCGACTACCTGGGTGGCCCAGTACTGCTGTCAGATCCCGGTCCTAATGGGTGGATCAACCCGGCCGCATTTGGCCCCGCTCCCCCAACTCGGAGGGGTAACAGCAGTGTAGGTATTGTTACCGGGCCCAATCTGCAAACTTGGGACTTCTCTTTGCGGAAACAGTTCACGATCTCGGAGAGGTTCAATGTTCGCTTTCAAGCAGACATGTTCAACGCCTTCAACCGAGCCAACTTTAGAGCGCCGAGTCTGGTTAGTACTACTGGGGGCTTCGGCACCATTGGTACAACTGGACCAGCACGTAATATCCAATTCGGACTAAAGTTGAACTTCTAACCGCCAGCGCAGTCGTCCGTCCAGACAACGGCGTAAATCGTCGCAACGCACATACGAGCGCGACGACTGAGGGTTAGTATTTCTGAAAACTGTGGTTAGGATTATCGATTCAAAGGTTTTGAGAACTTGACGTTGATGCTAAGTCGAACCATTAGGGTGCTCTTTCTCTGCGGGGGGCTGCTTTCAATCAACGTCTTCCGTCCGCAGAATGCTTTCGTGGCCGCAACGGAGGAAGTTAAGACCGCGGTCTTTCGCGAAGATGTGCAGAACTTTTTGGATCGGGAACTTGCCGCGCATCTTGCAGCGATTGTTTCTGTCAACCCGCCTCCCGATCGAGTACTGGGTGTGCCCACCACCGGTGAATTTTCCTGGGGCACCTTTATGCGTTCCCTTGCCGCTTATTCTGATATAAGCGGCAAACGAGAACTTGGTGGACGCGATCTGTCAAAGTGGGTAGGGCAAATCGGTCTCATCGAAGCGCATGCAGGTAGTAAGGCTTTCTCCCAACTGTACGCCGCGCTTGCATTGCGTCACTTCGGTCGAGACCTGAAGACGAATCCGCTGTGGCTGAATCTTTCTAGCGATGAACAGAAAGCGTGGCGGTCACTGCTTAACCCTGGACGCTTCTACGATGCGAAAACAAACCGCGTTATCGATCTTCCGGACAACTATCTTGGGGTTGCAGCGCGCATCGCCAGTGTTAGCTATGACCTCGGCATCTCAACCGACCGCGCTTTTCTCGACAGGCTACTAGATCGCGCTGCTATTCAGTTTACGACGGGCCATATTTACGCAGACGATTCACCACCGACAGGTCGCTATGATCGATACTCGAATGAGTACGCTCGTTACATTTGGGAAGCGGCCGAAATGGCGGGGCGCAGAGACATTCTCGACAAGGTACGTCCTTCTCTGAGCGCTCAAATGCGACTTTGGTGGGACCTGGTTTCAGAAGACGGGTATGGATACAACTGGGGACGCAGCCAGGGAGTAGTCAGTTATCTTGACACGCCTGAGATCGCGGGTTTCCTTGCGGAGCACCTCGAGTTTCGACCGGCGGCCCTAAAGGAAATAGCTGCGTTGTACTATCAAGCCTGGAACTATCTGCGCAATGACTACCGGGTTGATGCACATCTGCTTTCGATCTTTGCTTTTGGACGAGGCAATTACTCCTACATAACTCGCGAACGCGAATGGCAACAAACAACTGGGTTCTTTGGTAAGTTGGCTAATTCACATGCGAAGGTAATCGAGGCTTTGAACAAAGAGGGGGTTTCCAGCTTTCCGGCAGTTCCAACTCTTGCATCAGTCAATCGATTTGAATTCTTTCGTAAATCGCCCGATCGCGAAGCTGGAGTATGGTTAGTGCGACAAGGCGCGATGCGATTTGCACTTCCAATTACAACTGGACCAAGGCCCGGATTGTCTGATTATTTGGCAGCTCCGCATGGTCTAGCTGGTTTCGCCGTCCCGGTTGAGCAGAGTTATCCGGCGCTGGTGCCGTATGTTGAGCTGGCAGACGGACGCGTAGTTGTGGCCACTGATGGTGCTGATTCAATCGAACCATCTGCAGCCGGAAAGACGTTGCAGGCGCGCTGGACTCGATGGGCAGTGGTAGGTGCAAAATCTGGTGAGTGGACTGAGGTTGGGTTAACTAGCGAGGTCGTGTGGCGCATTGGTAACACAACGATCACACGAGAAGAAACATTGAGTTCAAAACAGCCTGTTACCATCCGGCGGTGGCGGTTGGCGGTGCCGAGCACCTACGATCGGGTTGAAACTGAAGTGCACAATGGAACGCGAGTGGATCGCTTTAGCTCAACCAATGGCTCACTGGCGGCGCAGCTGTCGGAGGCGACGTTTCCGATTACGGCTACGATTGTCGCGTCAGGTAACAGCGCCCTTGGTCGCGGTGTCCATGGAGCGATACCTTTGCATCTGATGTTTGAAGCGCAGAATCTAACTGTGCAGAATGGAAAACCGCTCAAGTATCGGCTGACGTTGACGGTAACTACAACTGCCGCTGGAACAGGCGGACAAGTTAATGCGACGCGAGGCTATTGACAGAGATGAGAAAACGTTTTCAAGCAATCTGGAAGTTTAAATTTTGAGGGAGATCTAATGAGTCAGGAAATAGAGCAAAACCCAATAACACCAGAAACCTGTTTTGTTCCGCAAACCCACATGGGAAAAGGTAGACGCACGGCTGTTGCGCCAGGGGCTACCGCTGCCCGCTACTTACACTACGGAAGAATCACATTGGCGGCAGACGATCCTGTTGAGCGCTTCAGTAGCAATGACCATGAGATTGGCCTCATTTGTTTGCAGGGGGTAGCGACAGTTACGACTGGCGGCGAATCATTTCAACTCGATCTTTACGATGCGGTCTATGTGCCGCGCGATTCAGACATCGAGGTCAAGCCTGGTTCGACGGGTTGTGACCTTGCTGAAGTTTCAGCACCAGTGGCCAGGCAGTATCCAGTGAAGTTCGTCTCTTACAAAGACGTGCGCCAAAACCCAAAGCTACACCTGATCGCCGGCAAGCCGCCAGCAGAGCGTGATCTCAACGTACTCATCGGAGCGAATGTGGAAGCCGGAAGAATAATGGCAGGCGTTACTTTTTCCACGCCTGGAAATTGGACTTCGTGGCCGCCACATGAACACTCCAAACTGCTCGAGGAGGCTTATCTCTTTATCGATATGCCGGCGCCTTCATTTGGTGTGCAGTTTGTTTACACCAATCCGGAGCGACCTGAGTTGGTGCAAGTAGTACGGGAAGGCGATTGTGTGTTGATGCCACAGGGCTATCATCCAAACGTCGCCGCTCCGGGAGGTCAAATCAATTTCCTTTGGATGATGGCGGCAATTAAGGAAGGCGAAGATCGTCTCTATGGGGTCGTCAATGTCCAGCCGGAATACGCTGCGGGTGGTTCAGGTCTGGAAGCCGTCAGCGACAAAAAGTAGAGGAAACAGAGAATGTCGACAACATCCCCGGGCGAAGAAGCGAACGGAAACGGTTACCACAATGGTCTGCCGCAGCATCTGAACTGGTCGACGATTCCGGTTGAGCAGGTCGCTGATGGAATAGAACGACAGATGTTCATTGGTAATCGAATGATGATCTGTCGTTTTCGCTTTCGGCCATTTCTAGTCACGCCGGAACACGATCATCCTCACGAGCAGATGACCATAGTCGAGCGAGGACGAGTTCGTTTCTTTATCGAGGGTCAGGAACAAATCGCGTCGGCCGGAGATGTGCTTCACTTCCCATCAAACTGCTGGCACGGCGCCACGATGATGGATGAAGAAGTTGTACTGATAGATATATTTTCGCCGCTGCGGGAGGATTTTCTAAACGGCAATGCTGGCTAATAATGCTCTACTGATTGTTCTAATGGACGGTCGAACTTGATCTTAGAAAATTTTAAACTGACCGATCGAATAGCTCTAGTAACGGGTGCCGCAACGGGCCTTGGCGCAGAGATCGCAGTCGCACTAGCCGAAGCTGGTGCACAGGTCGCGTGTCACGGCAACACGCGATCACCAGAAGAGACTTGCAAAAGAATCCAAGCCTCGGGCGGTGTTGCTCATCCTGTAACCGGCGATCTCTCACATCGGCAAACACCAAAACATCTGATCGAGGAAACCCTCAATCGATTCGGCCGCCTGGATATTCTGGTCAATAACGCCGGCACGATCCGTCGCTCGCCCGCAGTTGACTATTCAGAAGAGGACTGGACTACTGTTTTAGAAGTGAATTTATCGAGCGTGTTTCGTCTGTCACAACTTGCGGGCAAGCACATGATTGATAGTGAGCGTGGTGGGAAGATCGTCAACATAGCGTCGTTGCTTTCGTTCCAGGGCGGAATTACCGTTCCCGCTTATGCGGCTTCGAAAGGAGGAGTCGCGCAGTTGACCAAGGCGCTGGCCAACGAGTGGGCCAAATATCGGATCAATGTTAACGCAATCGCGCCGGGTTACATGAAAACCACCAACACCGCCGCATTACAAGCCGACGAAACTCGCAATCGTCAAATCCTCGAACGCATTCCTGCCGGACGATGGGGCGACGCGAACGACGTCGCCGGTGCAGCGGTCTTTCTGGCGTCACCAGCGAGTGATTATGTCAATGGACACGTGCTGATAGTTGATGGTGGTTGGATGGGAAGATAGCCGCAATCGACTCCTTCATTCCTGACAAACAAGACTGTTAACAATCCAAGACAACGCAGATACCACCAACTGCGAGACTATGTCAAAACTAATGAATGCGACCCGCGAGAGAACAGAACCAGGAGCGGAGCGACTGCACGCAAGAGAGCGATACGTCGTTTCTAACAATAATCCAAGGGTTCGCTCTCTTGCGTGCAGTCGCTCCGCTCCTGGTTCTGTTGTGCTCCTCCCGACTTTCCATTTCTGACACAGTCTCTAAAGCCGGTGGTATCTGAGTTCTCACACCACTCGTTAAAGGGAACCCGCCAAACCTTTTGGTCTTACCTGAAACATAGTTTCACATCAATTGGTCAAGCGTTGGTCTTGACAGCGAAACTGTGCTGCGGCAGAATCTCGCCACCCGCGAGGGATGTTTCGCAAGCCAGTCGATTTTCAGATTGGTTCAAAAAAAGCACAACTGTCGGTTAGAAGCCAGGCTCTCAGCTTCCTTTCGGGTTCGGTTGCATAGCCACGAACGACTCTGCACCAGTGCGTCGTACGTCGGAACCCTTGATTTTAGCTTGGTATGACCAAATGGTATTGAGAAGAGATTTGTGCTTAAGCGGAATTAATGTTTGTTGTTGTCCTAAAAGTTTGAAAGTGAGAGTGACCTATGAATTCCCACCGATCAGTCGTCGCCGTCTTCGTGCTGATAATTTCTCTTTGCACAGTCGTTGTCGCACAGGATTCGAGAGGGTCAATAACCGGCAAAGTTACTGATCCCCACGACGCGGTTGTACCGGGAGCGACCGTCACTCTCAAGAACATCGCCACCAACCAGGAAAGCAGTTCGGTCACCAACGCCGATGGCAACTACAGCTTTCCGCTTGTGCAACCGGGAAACTACACCATCAAGGTTGCCGCTCAAGGCTTCAACAACCAAACTCGCGAAGGAATTGAAGTTCGAGTAGCCGATAAGCTGACGCTGGATCTGCAGATGCAGGTTGCGAGTGTGGGCGAGATGGTGACGATCACTTCAGGGTTGGCCCTGGAGACGGGTTCCGTTAACACCGGATCGGTAATCTCGAGTCGTCAAATAAGTGAACTTCCATTGATCGACGGCGCAGCTTATCAGTTAGCCACGCTCGCACCCGGTGTTGTGTATACAGGCAATCCAGCGTTTACCAGTCCAACCTCAAATGGAAACCTAGCTGCGTTTAGGGCGAATGGCGGCACGGGTCCTAATCAAATCACCCTTGACGGCTCACCGAATTTTGCGCTTGACGGTGGTGTTGGTTTTACTCCTCCATCCGATGCCGTGCAGGAATTCAAAGTGCAAACGAATGCCTTTGATGCTACGCAAGGTTATACGGGAAGCGCGACAGTCAATGTCGCCGTAAAGAGTGGGACAAACGATCCACACGGATCGCTTTACTATTTCAACCGAGCAAGGAATCGCACCGCAAACAACTTCTTCTCGAACCGAAGTGGTCAGGCGCGCCCCGAACGCACCTATCATCGCACCGGTGGTTCGCTGAATGGACCGGTCTACATTCCTAAAATTTACGACGGTCGCGATAGAACATTTTTTCTGTTTGCGTACGAGCGATTAAAGAACAGTGATCCAGAACCTCAAGTGTTTACGGTTCCGACTGCGGCAATGCGTCAAGGCGATTTTTCTGCATTATTGAACCTCGCGCAGCCTGTCAGGATTTTTGACCCCGCAACAGGACAGGGTACGAACGTGACGCGTGTCCAAATCAAGGATCCGTCGAGAGCTACGGTCAGCAATCCGCAGGGCCTGAACATCATCCCGTTGAATCGCCTTAACCCGGTGGCCGTGAACTATCTGAAGCTTTATCCCTTACCGAACACGGCTGGCAATCTTGATGGGACGTTGAACTATTTCTCAAACATGACTCGTAGTTCGAACTACCGGTCGTGGATAACGCGAATCGATCACCAGATAAATCAAAACAACACTATCTCCGGAAAGTACTACCACAGTTTCAATCCAGAGAATCGTTACAACTGGACAGGAACACCACTTACCGAAGGAACTGAAGGACGCACGAACGACGGTGCCAGCGTTGATTACACACGGACCTTTTCGAACACGACCATCTTCGATATTCGAGCTAGCCTTAGCCGGTTTGTTCAGCAACGCCAGCCAATCGCGCCGTTTGATCCGGCTACACTGGGATTCAGTTCCGTGGCCCTGGTGGCAATGAACAACTATCAATATCTGCCGCGTTTCGATATCAGAACCTACGATGCGGGCAGACCCGTCCGCTCCATCCTTGGCTCAAATCGTTCTGATTACAATGCTGGACTCAAGCGCCCGATATACGTTGCGAGTTTGCAGCCTTCAATGACTCAAACGATTGGCAATCACACTCTGAAATATGGATACGATGCGCGGGTTCTAAGGGAGAATTTAACCACCAGTGGGTTCCAGGGCGGTCGGTTTTTCTTCGACGGGACCTACACAACAATAAATAGAACAAACCAAGCAAATGTGCCGGATCAGAACAGAAGTCTGTATGGTCGCGACGTTGCTGCGTTTCTGTTCTGCTTGGGAGCTAACACCGATCTTCTGCGCTGTGGAATTCCCACTGCCTCCACGTCACAGAGTCTGATTGATACAAGCTCTACCAACTATTCGGTTCAATCCGTCTACCATGGTTTCTTTGTCCAGGATGACTTTCGAGTGACGTCCAAACTTACTCTCAATCTTGGCCTGCGCTATGAGCTCGAATTAGGCCTGACGGAACGCTATAACCGCTTAATGCGAGGGTTTGATCTGACAACGCCCAGTCCGATCGAAGCCGCTGCTCAGGCCGCATATCTTGCGGCCTGGACTGCGGACTCCAATCGAGCAACAAACTTTCCTCTAACACCCGACAAGTTCCGCGTTGTCGGTGGTGCAACTTATGCCAGCGAGACGAATCCGCATCTTTGGAGTACCGATCAGAGTAACTGGCAACCTCGTTTTGGTGCGGCGTACCAAATTAATCAAAAGACCGTACTGCGGGCTGGCTTCGGGATCTTTATGGCTCCGTTCCGAGTTATCCAGGATGACGTTAAGCAAGTGGGATTCTCTGCTTCGACGGCATTAATTCCATCGAACGATCAGGGCCTGACGTTTGTAGCAACGGTCAACAATCCGTTTCCAGGTGGATTCACCCCAGCGTTTGGATCGAATCTTGGCATTCAGACCAGTTTTGGAGGAACGCTCGGGGCATCCGACACCGGCTTAATTCCGATCGATCGCAAGAACGCAAAGTTCTCAAGATTGGTATTTGGAATACAGCGCGAACTTCCAGGGCAGTTTGTTGTTGAAGCTAACTACGTCTCATCGTGGGGTCGGGATTTGGCAGTTAACCGGAATCTAAATTTTGTTCCGCGTCAGTACCTAGCAGATTTGAGTGGTGCGCAGAGCAATGCTCAAGCGTCGACACTGGATGCCGCAGCAAGTACATTTCTCTCAGGGACGATCGCGAATCCGTTTAGAAATCTGTTGAACAACACGCCGAATGCGACAAGCGGCTTCAACACTGCTACCACCATCTCGAGAGCGCAATCGTTGCTTCGCTTTCCGCAATTCCAGAATGCTTGGGTCCAGGAATTCAACGGCACAAATCGGTACAACGCGCTTCAGCTTCAGGGTAGTAAGCGGTTCTCAACTGAGTTGACTTTGAACATCACGTATACCTATTCGAAGTTGCGTGAGCGAATCAGCTATCTGAATCCTTCGGACCCTGAATTGGAAGATCGTGTGTCGCTCGATGACCGGCCAAACCGGTTTACGCTGGCGACGGTGTATCGACTTCCGATCGGCCGGGACAAAAAATTCGGACGAGAGATGAATCGTTTTATGGATGCGATTGTGGGCGGCTGGCAAATTAATGGCACCTATGAATGGCAACAGGGTCAACCAATAGCGCTGACGACGCCACTATTTTACCTGGGCGATGTAACCAAACTCGAAAGTCATGCCGGCGAGAATGATGGCCAGGGTGGAAAATACGGAATCGATCGCCCGGCCTTTGATACGTCGGGTCTGCTTCGATTGAACTCCTCTAGTTTGCGCAACGTTCCGAGCACACTCGACAATTTGCGGCACCAGCCTTTCCAGAGCGTGAATATCTCGCTCTCAAAGAACTTCAATCTTGGTGAGGGACGACGCATTCAAATCCGTGGCGAGGCACTCAATGCCTTCAACCATCCGTACTTCATCGATCTCAGTGCGGATCCGAACAACGCAGGCTTCGCTCGTTACACTACACAGCGCAATCTGCCGCGCGATGTGCAGTTGGCTATCAAGTTCACATTCTAGTCGCTCAGGTGTCTTCGACGCGTAGCGTCGCCTGAATTTAGCCCGGCTTTTCAAAGCCGGGAAGATTCTTGATCAGGGGTTTTTCTAGTTTATAGGGCGGCCTTTCCAGGGCCACACCTCGATGTTTAAGGAAACTCCGCATTGGCTCGGTCACAGTTAAGTCTAAAGATTTGTGGGTTCCTCATTACCGTAGTTGCATCTATGGGGGTGCCGGTATTCTCTCAAAAGGATCCGACCGTTGCCTGGAAAGACGCACTCAAACAAAAGACGGATTGGTATTCGTCTGCTGAAGCTAGTCGGATCGCCGACAATCTCCTTCTCTATCAACGCGACAGCGGAGGTTGGCCCAAGAACATCGATATGGCGGCGTCACTAAGTGAGGTTGAGAAAACCAGGCTCAGTGCGGAGAAGAAGGAGATCGATTCGACGATCGATAACAACTCAACCTATTCGCAGTTGATTTTTCTCGCGCGCGTCGTCACGGTTAAGCCAGCCGAGTCTTATCGTGACGCTTTCTTTAAGGGACTCGACTATTTATTGAAGGCTCAATACGAGAATGGCGGGTGGCCCCAGTTTTATCCAGACCTTTCCGGCTACTACAAACACATTACCTACAATGATGATGCAATGATTGGAGTGATGAAGTTATTACGCGACGTTGCCAGGAAGAAACCTGACTATGCATTCATCGATGATGAGCGGCGCACTAAGTCGGAACGTGCGGTTCAAAAAGGCATCGGATGCATTTTGAGGACGCAGGTTATCGTTGATGGAAAACTAACCGTGTGGTGTGCTCAGCACGACGAAGTTACACTTGCGCCCGCGGCGGCGAGAAAGTTTGAACCAGTTTCGCTGAGTGGCGGCGAGAGTGTGGGCATCGTTCGGTTCTTAATGTCGATCGACAAACCGGGTCCCGAAGTAGTTGCGGCAATTAAGGCGGCCATCGCCTGGTTTGAAAAGTCGAAACTGACCGGCATCAAGTGGATAGCAAAACCGGATGCTTCCAAGATGCATGGCTTTGACCGTGTGGTGGTGAAGGATCCTTCAGCAGGATCATTGTGGGCACGGTTCTACGACGTAAAAACAAACCGGCCAATCTTTGTCGGACGCGACAGCATTGTGAAGTACGATGTTGCTGAGATTGAAGATGAGCGGAGGAACGGTTACGCATGGTATGTAGACGGCGCTGCAGAACTGTTGAGTAAGGAGTATCCGAAGTGGTTGAAGGAACATCCATGACAACACGGCGCGACTTTATTAAAAACATTTTGGTTGGCGGAGTGGGTGTTGCGGTTGGGACACGCTTGCTTAGGTCGCCCTCTCTGGCAGCTCAGTCTGAGACATTTTGGCAACAGGAGATGCCGCGAATCCTCAAGCGCATCAAACCGCCTGAGTTTCCGAAGCGCGATTTCATCATCACCAAGTTTGGCGCAACGTCTGATGGCCTGACCGACTCAACCTCAGCGTTTCAAAAAGCAATCACCGAATGTAATAAGTCTGGGGGTGGAAGGGTCGTCGTTCCCGCGGGCACATTTCTGACGGGCGCGATTCATCTAAAGAGTAATGTCAACCTGGTCGTCTCGGAAGGAGCGACAATCAAATTCAGTAAGAATCCGAACGACTACCTGCCGGTGGTATTCACTCGTTGGGAAGGAACTGAGTTGATGAACTACTCGCCGTTCATCTACGCGTTTGAACAAACTAATATTGCGATCACTGGTGAAGGTACCTTGGACGGACAGAGTGGAACGGATTCCTGGTGGCCGTGGAACGGCCGCCCGAATTATGGATGGAAAGAGGGAACACCAAATCAACGTCCTGATAGAGCTGCGTTGCAGGAAATGTCCGAGAAAGGTGTTGCGGTTAAGGAAAGGATCTTCGGCGCCGGCCATTACCTCAGACCGCAATTCATTCAGCCCTATCGCTGCAAAAACGTTTTGATTGAAGGTGTGAAGATTGTCAACTCGCCAATGTGGGAAGTTCATCCCGTGCTTTGCACAAATACTACAATTCGCGGCGTGAAGATAAGCAGTCATGGACCAAATAATGATGGGTGTGATCCGGAATCGTGCACCGATGTGCTAATCGAGAATTGCGAGTTCGATACCGGCGATGACTGCATTGCGATCAAATCCGGACGTAATGCTGACGGCCGTCGTTTGAAAGCGCCGACAGAAAACATCATCATTCGCGGGTGTCGAATGAAAGATGGCCATGGCGGTATCACCGTTGGCAGTGAAATAAGTGGAGGAGTGCGAAATCTATTTGCGGAGAATTGCCACCTCGACAGTCCGAATCTAGATCATGCATTGCGTGTGAAGAACAACAAGATGCGGGGTGGAAAGCTTGAGCATCTCCACTTTCGAAACATTCAGGTCGGACAAGTTGCACACGCCGTGATCACAATCGATTTCAATTATGAAGAGGGCGCGAAGGGTGCGTTCACACCGGAGGTTAGTATCTTCACAGTCGATCGGTTAGTGAGCAAAAAAAGCAAATACGCTATGGATGTACAGGGATTGATTGGCGGGCCAATCTATGATCTTGTGTTGACCGATTGCACGTTCGATAACGTCGCGGAACCCAGCATTGTCAAGCAAGTCATCGGGCTGCATCTGAAGAATGTAAAGGTAAATGGAAAGGAATTCACCGACCCAAGGTGAGCGTGCGGCACATGACTCGAAAGAGTCCAAATCCCACCAACGGCAGTTGGTGGATAGTTCAGATCCTTTCTACGGAACGCAATAACACATGAGACTCAGAAATCCCACCAACGGCAGTTGGTGGATTGTTCAAGTCCGCACTATTTATGTTGTACCAGGAGAAGAGCAAGCTTTGGGGGAGAGAACAACAAGTGACTTTGAAGTGCAATGAATAGTTTGGACTTGAACGAACCACAAACTGCTGTTGGTGGGATTGGGGAATCTTGATCGACGACTTAAGTAGAAAGGACTTGAACCAACCACCAACTGCCTGGGTGGGATTGATTGGTTAAACCGTCGGGTTAAGTAGAAAGGACCTAAACCATCCACCAACTGCCGTTGGTGGGATTTCAACTGTTTACCCAGACCCATGACACATACCAAGTTTGTTTTATCTCTCCTATTGATATGCACCTTTGCTCGCCTGGCAGCCGCGCAGGAAAAAGCTGTTGCCGAGCGAGTGGCGACCACTGCTATGACCGCACTGTGGCGTGACCCCGCAAGAAACGAGTCGGGTGCGCCGGCACGATGGACCTACGAATACGGTGTTGTGCTCAAGGGTCTAGAGGGCGTTTGGCTGAGCACCGGTGATAGCCGTTACTTCACTTTTATCCAAAAAGGGATGGACAACTTCGTCAACGCAGACGGAACGATCAGGACTTACAACGTTGCTGACTACAATCTCGACAATATTAATTCCGGTCGAAGCCTGTTGCTTCTCTATAAAGTCACTGGCCAGGACAAATACAGAAAAGCAGCAGCCGTTCTGCGCGAGCAGTTGAAGACTCATCCGCGGACCTCGGACGGGGGTTTCTGGCACAAGAAGATCTATCCGTCTCAGATGTGGCTTGACGGTCTATACATGGCGGAACCCTTCTACGCTGAATACGCGATCACGTTTCACGAGGATACTGACTTCGACGATATCGCCAAGCAGTTTGTCTTGATGGAACTTCATTCACGTGATGCGAAAACAGGTCTGCTCTATCACGGTTGGGATGAATCGAAACAGCAGCGCTGGTCGGATCGTGTTACAGGCCGGTCGCCGAACTTCTGGGATAGAGCAATGGGTTGGTATGCGATGGCGCTAGTGGATACTCTCGATTACTTTCCTCGACAGCATGCAAAACGTGCCCGACTGATCGCGATCCTAAATCGGCTCGCAAAAGCAGTCACCAAATATCAGGATGCGAAGACGGGCCTTTGGTATCAGGTAATGGATAAAGGCACCGAGCAAGGAAACTATCTGGAAGCTTCGGGTTCGAGCATGTTGGTGTATGCCCTCGCAAAGGGTGTGCGCAATGGTTATCTGCCGGCTACTTATCTGTCTGTTGCTAGACGAGGATATAAGGGTTTGCTCGATCGGTTCGTCCGTGTCGATGCGCAGGGGCAAACCAATTTCGAGGGCACGGTGAGCGTGGCTGGACTCGGTGGCAATCCCTATCGGGATGGCAGCTATCAATACTACTTGAGTGAGAAGGTCGTCACTAACGATCCGAAAGGTGTTGGTGCGTTCTTGATGGCCAGTAACGAAATGGAAATTGACACGAAACAGTCTGTCGGTAAAGGCAAGACTGTGATGCTCGATTCCTACTTCAACAACGAAACGAAGAAGGATTCCAGCGGGCAAGTCGTTTCCTGGCACTACAAGTGGGATGAACTCCCGAACAGCGGATTTTCACTCTGGGGGAATGTCTTTCGCAGCCATGGCGTCCAAACTGAGACTCTGAGAGCCGCCCCTTCGCCCGGCAACTTGCGCGATGCGGATATCTACATCATCGTCGACCCCGACACGCCGACTGAAACTGAACACCCAAATTATGTCGAGAGTAAAGATGTTCAGGTAATTACTAACTGGGTCAAGGCGGGTGGTGTCCTGGTGCTGATGGGCAACGACGTGGGCAATGCCGAATTTGATCACTTCAACCAGCTGGCCCAGGCGTTTGGTGTCGAGTTCAAGAAAGACAGTCGAAACAAAGTCCCAGGCAACGACTATACAATGGGTCGGCTTACCGTGAGCCCTGCGCATCCAATTTTCAAGACGGCGAGAAATCTGTATTTGAAGGAGCTCTCAACGCTACAAATCAAAGCGCCGGCTCGTGCTGTTTTCGTTGACGGCGGCGACACGATTATGGCAGTCGCGAAATTTGGTAAGGGCACGGTGTTCGCCGTTGGTGATCCGTGGCTTTACAACGAGTACACGGATGGACGAAAGCTGCCGCCGGAGTATGACAACTTCAAAGCTGCAACCGATCTCGCGCAGTGGTTGATTCAACAGACGCGAAAGAATTAGGCTAGACACCCGAGACATAATGAGCGATTCAAAGGCTGCTATGTTTAAGACGATTGATACCGAGCGACGTGGAACCACGTCTGAAGAAGTTGTCTCGCAGCTTCGCGAAATGATTCATAAAGGTGAGCTCAGGCCAGGCGATCGCCTGCCACCTGAAAGAGATTTGGCGAAGTTACTCGGTGTCAGTCGTCCAACGCTGCGTGCAGGAATTAGCTCGCTAGCGGCAGTTGGTGTTTTGCAACCACGTCGTGGAGCTGGAACGTTTGTCGTTGAAGCTGAAGGTTCACCGGCACTCGACAGTAGTCCGCTTCGTTTAATGGCCTCGCTGCAACGGTTCACTCCGGCAGAGATGTTTGAGGCGAGACGTTCACTGGAGATGGCTATTGCCGGACTCGCCGCCGAGCGCGCTACGGGCGACCAGATGGCGTCAATGTCTGAAGAAGTGACGGGGATGTTTGCCTCGTTGGATGAGCCGGAACAATTTCTGGTTCACGACATGAGATTCCATCAAACAGTTGCGGCTGCGTCAGGAAACAGAATTCTAACTGCGTTGATGAACATGGTTGCGACTATTCTGTTTGAAGTACGCAGCAAGACTGTCAGGCGGGCCCGGGATCTGAAAGAATCTGCTGAAATGCATCGAAGCATTTATCGCGCAATTCGAGATCGAAATGCTGACGCCGCGCGCGATGCCATGCGCGACCACTTAGTCCTGGCGCAAAAAGCTCAGGAAGAGGAAGAGCAGTTCTAGGGTCCGATATGCTTTAGCTTGTCGAGCGCTCCGATTTCAGGTAGCCACAGATGAACACGGATGACACGGATAAAGCTCACCGCCCAGACAGCCTGATGAAGACATCCAACTCATGAGCAAGGTTTTATCCGTGTCATCCGCGTTTATTCGTGGCTCTTTTTCGTTAACGCATCGACAAGCTGAAGCATATCGGACATGGCAATCGGCAATCGGTTTGATCTTCCTAATTTCTCAGTCACTCTTTTCCCAATCGATCTGGCAACCCGACAACGGCAACGGAACCTATAAAAATCCAATCATCTACGCCGACTACTCGGATCCAGACGTGATTCGCGTTGGCAGCGAGTTTTATTTGACCGCGTCGAGCTTCAATTCGTCGCCGGGTCTGCCAATTCTGCACTCAAAAGATCTCGTCAACTGGCGCATCATCGGTCACGCCCTCCAGTATCAGACACCGTTGAATGTCTTCGCTAAACCGCAACATGGTAACGGCGCTTGGGCTCCGGCGATCAGATATCACAACAACTATTTCTATATCTTCTATCCGGATCCCGACTATGGCATCTACATGCTGAAAGCGCGTAATCCTGCCGGACCATGGAGCGCGCCGCTGCTAATTAAGAGTGCGAAGGGATGGATCGATCCCTGTCCGTTTTGGGACGACGACGGCAACGCTTACCTCGTTCATGCCTGGGCTAACAGCCGCGCTGGCATCAAGAGTGTTCTTCACATCAATAAAATGAGCGCGGATGGAACGAAGATTCTCGACGAAGGAAAGATGGTATTTGACGGTCACGAGCATCACCCAACAATTGAAGGGCCAAAGCTCTATAAACGGAACGGCTACTACTACATCTTCGCCCCGGCCGGCGGCGTGCCGACCGGTTGGCAAACTGTACTGCGTTCGAAAAACATCTACGGACCATACGAAGACAAGATTGTTATGGATCAGGGGCAGACGCAGATAAATGGTCCCCATCAGGGAGCCTGGGTCGAATTGAGATCAGGCGAATCATGGTTCATTCATTTTCAGGATCGAGGATCGTATGGTCGCATCGTGCATCTACAACCAATGCAGTGGTTGAACGACTGGCCGGTGATCGGCGAGGACAAAGATCGGGACGGGAAGGGCGAGCCAGTCGCTGTTTACAAGAAACCTAAGGTTGGGGCGCAGTACCCAATTGCTGTTCCTCAAACTACTGACGAGTTTGCTTCACTTGCACTCGGTTTACAATGGCAGTGGCACGCAAACTCCGAGAAGACGTGGTCGTCGTTAGTCGCCAGGCCCGGCTGGATACGCCTTAATTCGATTCCCCTCCCGTTCGAAGCTGTGAACCTTTGGTTGGTGCCAAACCTTCTTTTGCAAAAACTGCCCGCACCGACATTCATCTCAACCACAAAAATCGATGTCAATGGTCTCTTGCCAAACGAAGAGGCTGGACTTGTGATGATGGGAATGAACTATTCCTACCTCGCCGTTGTTAGAACTGATCAAGGATTTCGATTGGAGCGCACCATTTGTGAAGACGCGCCAAAAGAAACGGAAGAGACTGAAGAGGCTGGCGTTGATCTGACCGACGGTTCACTCTACTTGCGCATCGCAGTTGGTCCGGATGCGCTCTGTCGTTTCAGCTACAGTAAAGATGGCGCTCGCTTCACAGAAATCGGAGCACCGTTCAAAGCTCGCGAAGGACGATGGATCGGTGCGAAGGTTGGACTATTTGCGGTAAGCCTCACCCAGGCTCAACGTCAAGGCTTTGCCGACTTCGATTGGGTTCGGTTTGATGCTTATCGCTAGCGTCAGAGAAACCCTTTAGTAGCTACCTGGAAATATAGGGCGCCTTTCATACTGGGACCGCAGGCGTCCCCGCCTGCTATTTGACCACCCCAGGTACGTGGAGGGAACCAGGCAGGCGAGGACGCCTGCGGTCCCAGCATTTGCGTTCGTCTTTACTTGGAAGGAGCTACTAAAGGGAAGCGCGTGCTTCGCGAACGATTTCCACAAACTGTTTCGCGCGTTCGGTGATCACATTTGGCTGGCCGTCGCGAATGGCTTTTATGTCGACAAGATCTGCGCCGACGCCGAGAGCGCTGGCACCTGCTTTGATGAAATCGGCGGCAGTCTTTAGTGAAACGCCGCCGGTAGGAACCAACTCGATTTGAGGAAGTGGTGCTTTCAAAGCTTTCAAATAACTAGCGCCGCCTAAAGCCCCCGCCGGAAACACCTTGACGAAATCGGCTCCTGCTGTCCATGCCTGCACAACTTCCGTGGGTGTCAATGCGCCGGGCATTACGGCAACACCGTAACGCCGGCAAGTTTCGATAGTATCGAGATTCAACGCCGGGCTGACGATAAACTGCGCACCACTTAGGATGCATGCTCGTGCAGTTTCAGCGTCCAGCACAGTGCCGGCGCCGACCACCGCATCCTTGCCATAGGCTCGGGAAACTTGCTCAATCACTCCAATTGCGCCCGGCACCGTCATGGTAATCTCGAGTACCGAAACACCGCCCTCGCGAATGGCATCAATCGCGCGCATCGCTTCGTCCGCCGAGGTCGCACGAACCACTGGTATCAGGCCAATATCTCGAATCTCTTGGATGACGTCGGTTTTGATCATGTTATCTAGCAACTCGCGCAGTGCCACCTTTCATAACTCGTTCAACTTCCGCCAGCGTCGCCATTGTTGTGTCGCCGGGGGTGGTCATTGCGAGTGCGCCGTGTGCCGCACCACATTCAACCGCCCATTGTGGTCCACGTCCGGCAAGGAACCCATAAATCAAGCCTGAGGCGAATGAATCACCACCACCAACGCGGTCGAAAATCTCCAAATTCTCTCTTACTTGAGCTTCGAAGAGTTTGCCTGCTGCAAAACAGACGGCGCCCCAGTCGTTGATCGTCGCGGTTCTGGCGTTCCTCAGTGTCGTGGCCACCACTCGGAAGTTGGGAAACTCCGCAGTCGCTCGCTCGATCATGCGGCGAAAGTTTTGCACATCAAGTTTCGAATGGTGTTCGTCCATACCTTCGACTTCAAAACCCAGAGCTGCGGTAAAGTCTTCTTCGTTGCCAATCATTACATCAACTAGCGGCGCCAGCTCGCGATTAACAGCCACAGCTTTCTGCTGACCACCAATCGCTTTCCAAAGTGAGTCGCGGTAGTTCAGATCATACGAGATGATGGTTCCGTGCTTCTTTGCCGCTAGCATTGCTTCACGGGCTACGTCTGGAGTAGTTTCGGATAAAGCGCAGAAAATCCCACCAGTGTGAAACCATCGAGCGCCTTCAGAACCGAATATCTGCTCCCAATCGATGTCGCCCGGTTGCAGTTGCGACACGGCTGTGTGCCCACGATCCGAACATCCGGCAGCAGCACGAACTCCAAATCCACGTTCAGTGAAATTCAAGCCGTTACGAACAGTACGGCCGACACCGTCATACTTTACCCATTTCAAATGCGATTGATCGACACCGCCCTGGTAGATTAAGTCTTGCACTAGTCGACCGACTGCATTGTCGGCAAGCGCCGTTACTACTGTGGCTTCGAGCCCGAAGCAACGCTTCAAACCGCGAGCGACGTTGTATTCGCCACCGCCTTCGCCCACTTGAAAAGTCCGCGTAGTGTGAACACGTCCCTCACCTGGATCGAGCCTCAACATTACCTCGCCGAGTGAAACTATATCCCAGCGGCATTCAGATCCAGACCTTAGCTTTAACTCCGTCATGACCGATCCCGTAAAACTCTTACGCGGCCTGCGATCGATGACCCGCAGTTACCGTCAGGAAACCAACTATCACTCCAACCAGGGCACCAACCAGTCCAGCTAGTACCATGTACTCGAGAAGTGATTGCCCGCCGACTCTCGAAATAAGACCCAAACACCAGCCAACAAACGAGCCAAAGATCAGTCCGATGAAACCGAAACCCACAAAGGTGCCCACGGATAAAGGTTTTGATGGCATGGCTTCAATATCTTCAACCTGTTCCAGTCTCGGTGCCAGTAGGTGGATTACAAGCAGCGCTACAAGATAAATCGAGGCCGCAAAAGAGAACACTAAAGTGTAGTTCTGACCGGTCGTTTGCAGGATGTAGCCAATTGCCACCGCGATTGTTGCACCGCCTAGCGCTCCGGCCATGCCGCCTATGCCAACGACCGATCCAACAGCTCGACGCGGAAACATGTCGGACGTCGTCGTAAAGAGATTACACGACCAACCCTGGTGCGCCGCGGCTGCTAACCCGATCAGTGCCACAACACCCCATAGGTTTCGCACATGTGGCACGAAAGCGATTGGAGTTACGCATAGCGCACAGATCAACATCGCGATCTTCCGTGCGCGGTTAATTGTCCATCCGCGCTTTATGAAAGCGGATGAAAGCCACCCGCCGCCAACACTGCCAACGTCGGCAATTAGGTAGATGGCAATTAGTGGTGGTCCAATTGTCGTAAGATCGAGACCATGTTTATCGCGTAAGAAAGGCGGTATCCAGTAAAGATAAAACCACCAGATAGGATCGGTTAAATACTTTCCGATGGCGAAGGCGGATGTTTGTTGTCGGGGAATCAGTTTTACCCAAGGAACCTTGGCTGCCGGAGGGTCTGGTGGGTCGCTTTGAATGTGCGCAAGTTCTGCGCGCGAAACTCTTGGATGTTGCTCCGGCTTTGCGTATAGCGGGATCCAGAAGGCCAGCCATACCAGACCAATGGCGCCGGTGAAAATAAAGGCCCATTGCCAACCCCAATTAATTGCTATCCAAGGTACTGTGAGCGGCGCCACAACGGCCCCCACATTTGAGCCTGCATTAAATATGCCGGTTGCGAACGCTCGTTCTTTCTTAGGAAACCACTCCGCCACGGTTTTGATGGCCGCCGGGAAGTTGCCAGCCTCACCTATACCCAGCGATGCTCTAGCAATGCCGAACCCAATGGGTGTACGTGCCAGTGCATGCGCCATCGCCGCCAGGCTCCACCAAATTATTGCCAGAGAGTACCCGAGCTTCGTCCCAACCCGGTCCATGAGCCGCCCTGCGATCAGGAGACCAAACGCGTACGCGGTATTAAAGGAGGCGACAATATTTCCGTAGTCGACCTCGCTCCAGCCGATTGATTGTTTCAAATCCTTAGAGAGAATCCCAAGCACCTGGCGGTCGACGTAGTTTACGGTGGTTGCAAAAAAGAGCAGCCCGCAGATTACCCATCGATACCGGCCGATGTGTTTCGCAATTGCGCTGGTTGTGTTCGTCGGAGATGTCTCGGAAACTTCAGAAGGAGTCTTAGGAAGAGTTGGTACGATCTCGGCCTCGTTCATGTTGTAACCTCTTCAGTAGTTTACTGATTTACTCCGCTCGCAAGAAAACCGCCATCGACTACGAGCACTTCCCCATTCACAAAGCTCGCAGCGTCTGAAGCGAGAAAAATCGCGGCTCCAGCCAATTCATCGACGTTGCCAAAACGTCTCATCGGAGTGCGAAGCAGAAACTCACGTCCGCGTTCAGTCTCATCAAGTAATTTCTCGTTCAGGGGTGTACGGAAGACTCCAGGCGCGATTGCATTAACTCGTACTCCCCGCTGCGACCACTCGATTGCCAGCGACTTCGTTAACGAAGCAACAGCCGCCTTGCTCGCAGAGTAGGCAGCTACTTCGTAAAGTGCCACAAAGGTCGAGAGTGAAGCGATGTTAATGATGCTGCCATACTCGCGTTTCAGCATATGGCCGCCGAAGACCTGTGCTGCTCTGAGTGTACCGGTTAGGTTGGTATCAATGATGCTATTCCAGTCTTCTTCGGAAAAATCCAGTGTGGGCGCGCGCTTCGTGCGACCGGCCGAGTTAACCAGAATGTCGACTTTGCCTAGGGCCTTAATGGATTCATCCAGGAGGTTCTGTAGGGAAGCACGATCTGAAACGTCTGAATTGATGCGAAGGGATCGCCTTCCGCGCGCCTCGATTTCCTGCGCGGCGGCATCGACTTGTTCAGCTCGGCGGGATGTTGGTACGACATCTGCGCCCGCTTCCGCCATGCCTTTTGCGATTGCGAGTCCAATTCCGGAGGTGCCGCCAATTACGACGGCAACTTTCCCGTTAAGTTCAAGACGAGAGTAGCTCATAAGAATAGTCTTTGACCTGTAACTTTTGATAAATCACAGACGTTTTTTGAGCGTCAATTGTAACCGAGTTCAGTCCTATGGCTTTAGGCTTTTTGCAGTCCTAAGTCACATCGTCAATAGGAGAGTTTGTCGGTTAAAGGTTAGACCACTTCTGAATTAGGCGATTACTGTGTAACATCGGTCGCAGACTTGCGTCAAGCCCTAAAACTAGCGATAGGCCTAGGGATTAGTAAGATTTCATTCAGCAAGAATCGACAAACTTGTCGCTTGTGTTGTTTAGCCACGCATGGTACAGTCATGCTCCATTATTTGGATTGGTCAAACCATTCCGAGCGTTTGACATACCCACACTGCTTTCGAATAAGTGGGTTGTTTTGAGTCGGTTTGGTTCTCGAGGGGACAAACCCAGGGTGTCGGCGATACGTCAGCAAAAAACCATCAAACGAGTTGTCGGCGATAATGTGTGGCTGGCGCACACGGCTGGGTCTGGAGAAGATTTCCTTAGTCAACTCGAGCCCCGAAAGCTCACGTACGAAGTGCTGCCTTCGGAACCAGCAATCGGCCGGGCGATGTTGGACGAGATTGAATCTGCGGCTCGCTCCAAGACAGGTTCATTGGTCATCATCATTCTGGGTGGCCGCGGGGCGCAGGCCTTACACCGGCTGCTGGGAACTCTTGCAAAGACTGGCGAGAAGGATTGGTTGCTGGAGCGTTTGCATGTTTTCACTCAGGATGCGCTTGCGCCGCTGAGAATGGACAACGGCCTGAGTTTTGTTCGCGACTTCGAACGACTTCTCGGCGAAGATTTTTTTCGGAAGGTGCAGAGCTTTAATTCGATTCAGACTGATGCGGATGATCTAGAAGCTGAGCTCTCGAAGTACATAGGGCGCTTGGAATCACTCGGCGGAATAGATTTGTTTTTTTTGGGATTGGGGCCGGAAGCCGGTGGGGCTTCACATCTTGCCTACATCAAGCCAGGGTCC
>DASYRR010000005.1:0-9809 GCA_036004125.1 Pyrinomonadaceae bacterium
TGAAGACTGCCATCACTTCAGAGTCCGCAGTGGGCCGATCGTAGGCAGCATGCAACACACCAAGGCGCACGCCTTTCAGCGCATCCTTTTTCAGAAACGGAAGGTAGCTCGAAGGAATGTGTCCTTCGCTTGTGAGCGTGATCGGATCAGCGGCGTCGGGGCCGGCAATCACTTTGAGCACGACTGCGGCGTCTTCGACCGTGCGCGTCATTGGCCCAGCGATGTCTGCCAGAGAATTGAGCGGCACCACGCCCGTGCGGCTGACTAAACCCATTGTTGAGCGAATGCCGACGAGGCTCTGGTGCGAAGATGGACCACGGATCGAGTTCCCGGTGTCGGTGCCCAACCCGACGGCGCCAAAGTTCGCCGCGACGGCCGCCGCTGTGCCTCCGCTCGAGCCAGCGGTAGTGTGATTGAGCGCATAGGGATTGAACGTGTATCCAGGCAGAATCGAGCTCACGGTTTCGAGTGGCGTGAACGCAAACTCGGCCATGTTTGATTTGAACAGAACGATCGCGCCGGCCTCCCTGATCTTACGTACCACGAAAGCGTCGCGATTGGGAATGAACTTGGCAAGCGACTGAGAACCGGCCGTCGTTCGCAGAGCCTTTGTTTCGTAGTTGTCCTTGACGACGACGGGAATGCATTCCAACGGGCGCATGGCCCTGGCAGAGATGTCCGACTTCAGACGGGCATCCAATTCATCCGCGGTCTGGAGGGCGGACGTGTTCAGCAGCACCACCGCATTGAGCGACGGGCCTTTCTGATCATAGGCGTTGATGCGCGCCAAATATGCTTCCACCAATCCCCGGCACGTGACCTGTCGAGAGCGCAGCGCGGCATGAATTTGCGCAATGGTTTTTTCTTCAACGTGAAACGGAGTCGGACGTCGCGTGCGCCCTTGACCCAAGAGGATCAGTGAACACGCGAGGAGCAGCGCGAACGAAAGTAGGAACTTCATATTTCGGGGTTGCATGGTGTTGTAGTTTGAGACTGGACGAACATGCTTCCGAATGATAAAGGAGTCAGGTTTTCGATCCTACCAGGTGCCGCGGTAAACAGCCCTTCCGATCAAACCGCAGATTACACAGATTATGCAGATACAAAATAAAAAGTGAACCAGATTTTGATCTAAATCCTGGCTTATGGCTTGTTGCGGTGTGCCCGATGCTTCTGCTTTTTCAAATCTGTGTAGCAAGTTCTTAACTTGTTTTTTGAGCAGATTTTTCGACATGTCGTTGACTTCGGAGTACGTGCTTGGAAACAGTCAGTACCGTAACGCGGTAGCGTCGGGTCCAAACCCACCCACAACGTCAGAAGTGACAACGGACCCGACGCTACCGCGTTACGGTACTGACTGTTTCCAAGTTTGGTTGTGGCTCCGCTGCGCTGCGGAATCTGCGTAATCGGTGGAATAATCCGAGCCCAATCCCTCCTCAGCGATCAATAGTCTCCGATCGATTCTGGCGAAGCCGTGATCGACTGCAGTGCGTGTACAAGCTTCATGACGTCGTCCGCCGGGGTATACACAGACGGGGTCACGCGAATGCAATCGCCGGCAGCTGGCCCCGTTCGCCGCACCGTGAGCACGCCAAATTTTTCGGCCAGCTGTCTGACGACAGCTTCGTTCGCACTGGTTGAAGTAACGCCATCAAGACGGAATGACGTCAGCGCGGCGACCATCCTCGGGTCATCCGGCGTGAGAACGATGAGCCCTTTCATTTTCCGAGCGGGTGCGACCCAAAGATTTCTGAGATATCGAAGCCGCGCCTCTTTGGCTGCGGTTCCGATTTTGTTGTGAAACGCGATCGCGGCCGGGATGGTCATGTGCGCGGCAAAATTTAGTGTTCCAGTATCGATGCGTCCGTCAATGTCCGCAGTATCGCTCGGCTTTCCCATGTATGGATCGATCGCATCGATCCGATCCTTTTTGATATAGATGACGCCGCAACCGATTGGTGCGCCCACCCATTTGTGCAGATTGACGCCGATGAAATCGCAGCCAAGTCCCTTTAGGTTGAGTTCTACCTGGCCGACCGAGTGAGCCGCGTCGAGTATCACATCCACGCCGCGATCTCTTGCCATCTTCGCGATCCTGGCAACCGGAATGATCAATCCAGTCCAGTTGTTGAGGTGCGTCAACAGCAGAAGCTTTGTTCCCGGATTTGCTGACAGAGCTTTTTCGTAAAAACCAAGGATGTCTGCTTCCTGAAGCGGCCGATCAATCGTAGGCTCAGGAAATGTCAGCTTCACAGCCTTAACGCCTCGGCGAACTTCGAGCCAACGCATCGCGTTCTTCATCTCCGAGTAATCCAGGTCCGCGTAAAGAACAGTGTCGCCCGGCTTCAGTTTGTTATACCCGCCAATCAGTGCCTGCAGCGCCTCGGTTGCACCGCGGGTTAAAGCAATTTCGTTCGGGCTAACATTCAGAAAGCCCGCCACCGTGTCTCTCACACCGCGATACGTTTCGGACCACCGGAGTCGTGCGAAAGTCGTATTCTCCTTATTGATGAACTCCGTGAGCCGCTGGTATTCAGCGAGCACCGGATTCGCCATGATTCCCCAGTAGCCGTTTTCAAGATTGGTTATTTTGTTTGTGACCGTATAAATTTTCGCGACCGCCTTCCACGCAGTCTCGTCGTCCGGTCGCAGTGGACCCTCCGGCAACGCATCGCTGACCGATCGATCAAAGCGAGCGGAATACTCTTCCCACTCTCGTGCGTTTGCGGGTAACGCACCGCCAATCGATATCGCTCCCACCGCGGCAATCCCGCTTCCCAAAAACTGTCTACGTGTGACCGGCTGTTTTCTCATGGTCAATCTACTGTGAGGATTAAGAAACCGGCGTGACAGGGGCGAGGACTTAAGTTTTACCCTTTGCCCTTTTGCTTCGACTACAGATCCTCCTCGAGGTTCCTATTCGTAATCACTCGCGAGGGATCCAGCGAACAAACCCTCCGAATCTTCCGCCTCTGCAATGGCACTACGCACGTTCGCCCGAGTCAAGTCCAAGACGCGCAGAGTACCTTTAATTGCAGCCACCGATTCGATGCGACGATAGACCGCAACATGCCTTGCTGCGTATTGCGCTAACCCGTGTAGTTTCGCCAGTGCATCAGACAGATGAAGTCCATGAGGATCGACAATATCGGCGACCACTTTCCCGCCCTCAGCAGTGGAGAAGAAAATGAAATCGGGTCTGACGATCTTGTATTGCTCACTATGCAAGTACGCAATGCCAAGCGAAGATTGCCCAGGGTATTGCGGGTTACGGTACCAGAAACTGAACCCCCTTCGCTTTGATTCGGAATGTACGACGGCAATCTCCCAATCATTCAAGGTGGATGGATACTTTCCATTCTCATCGCAAAGCACGTGGTTCTTGTAGGTCGGAATGTCTGTTTCGTTCCCATCCTTTTCCCGAACCCTGGTCGGTTCGAACCTTGTGTTCGGTCTAACCAGTTCAACGTCCTGTGGCTCCGCGCTCATCTCGATGATCTGCCGATACGCTTCTCTCCGGTCATCGGGGAGACTCTTGATCTGTTTCTTGTACTTATCGAGCCAAGCCTTCGCTAACTTGTTTGCTTCCCCATCGAAATACGCCTGCACTTCAGTCATAAGTCCAAGAGCGGCGATGACGACCCTAGCTTCGACAAGTGCCTCCTCAAACTCTTCAGCCTGATCGGGGGTAGTAACTTTGAGTGCAAGATAGTCGGTGTAGGTTCGAGAGATATCTGGGGTGAATATGCGTGAGGCACGTCTGTAGGCATCGTTGATGACAGCCATGTCTGCGTCTTCCCAAAAATCGTCCAAACTCTTTTTCTTAGTTATTAGATCGGCGATTACGGTTTTTCCATCGACTGTCAAAACTGCCTTCCGCTTAGCTTCGATCTTCGTCTTCTCAGTTTCTTGGAAGGTGTCGAGTGCCTTGTGCATCTCAGCGTGAGCCAGCTTTCCGGCATTCTCAAGAATGCCATCAGATGCCAATTCGTGAGCCAGGGCGGTGAGACGCTTCGCGGGCTTTGCGCCCTTCTGCGGACGGGTCTGACAGGGCAGTGCCTCAAATAACTCCCATACAGCTGCCGATACCGCTGGATTGGGTTTCATCTCGATCGGGTTGACGAGGACACGTCCCGAAGGGGGTAGCGTGTCATCCCCGGTCATAAGAACCTTCACCACATCCTCGACTGTCTTCTTGCTGAATTTCGGCAGCAGACAATCCACGGAGTTCAGCCGTTCGTTGCCTGGAATACGTCGGGCCAAGGGAGATCGAACCATACGACCAAGTAACTGCGTGATGTGTGTACGGTCTACGGCAGCGCGGAACGACACCATTACCTCCGCTCTTGGACAGTCCCAACCCGTGCTGATGGCGTCTTTGGCGATGAGCACCCGAACCCAAGTTGAGTCTTGTACGCGTTCGGGGGAAATGTAAGGGACATTTCGAGATCCAAACTGCTGGGTTGTGTGATCCCCAAAGACATGCGCCACGCTGCCGTTCGGTAATTCCGGCCACTCTTGGTAAATGGTGTCGAGCGCACGACCGATATCATCAGGATTGGGCGTGTTGGGCACCTGCAAAACCATGAGAGGAACAACCGTGATCGCATCGCCCTGATCCTTCGCGTAGTCTGCCCATCCCTCCGTAGACGTTTTCAGTTTGTCCGTTGCGCGACGAACAAGCACTGTATCGAAGGCGCCAACCTCGTCAGGAATATCGAGAAGGATCGTGTCCTTTATGAGACCGGATTCCTGAACCTTCGTCGAATCAACCACCACATTGGACAGAGAGATTCGCTTCTCCGCGAGTTCCATCGCATCGTTGAAGCGTTTCACTGTTGCGGAAATACCCCACACTACCGGAATACCCGGTACACCATTGTTGCCATTGATGAGACGCTGAACGATGGTGCCCTTCTCAGCATTCGCAGGAGCACCCATACCGCGATGCGCCTCGTCCAGCACCAGGTAGAGAGTCAAATCAGGGTCTTCAATAGTGTTCTGGATTGTGTCCCAAATTGTGAACGAGTGCAGGTCAGGTCGCATATCCAGGAGCCGAGTACCAGCTTTCGTTTCCACCTCCTCTTGATCGAAGCCGCGCACGAGCAAGCTCTTCTTTCCCAGCTTTTGCGTATTAAGGAAGTAAACCTTCTTTGCGTTGAACTTGGGCTGATTAAAGGTGTTCTCCACACCATGAGGGCGGTATGCGCGAGGCGATCACTTGCTTCCATCAACCTAAAGCGGGTCTGTTCGTTCAGAGATGGATCATCACTGAACCAAATCACTACTGCGCCCGGATCAGCATCGAATTCAAAATCGTCGTTGCCGTGGAACAGGGCTTCAAACACAGCGGCGGCCATGACCGTCTTACCTGCGCCAGTAACAGCCGTTAATGAGAAGGAACTCCTGTCTGCTTCGTTGTGCCAATACTTCCGTGCTTTCTTTAAGTTGGACAGCACATCGCGCACAGCATCAGTCTGATAGTCCTTCAGGGTGAACTTCATCGGTTATTCCCCATTAGCAAAGCTGAAGTTGGTCAGATAGGACTCGTACAGGCGAACTGGTTCGACACCGTCCGGCAATCGCCTTGCGATTGACTGGAATCGGCGGTCGTCGTCAGTCACTATGAATGCGATTCGTAATCCCTGTACCTTGCTCACGGCCTTGATGAATGGTGTTGCACTATCTATGTCCACTAACAATCCGTACGAGTCCACGACGGCCCAACCGTTGGCTGGTAACTTATCGATCCGTTTGCCACCGCTCCCTGCACGCAGCCATAACAGTGGTGCAATACGGGCAAACGCAAGGTTGTGGTTAACCGAGAGCGGAGTTTCGTAGCTCAGGGTGAAGAACTCGGCATTCTCCTCAAGGCCGTCCGCCATCGGGAATTCGTCGGTAAACTTGTAGTCGCCCTTGATCGGATCACCGTCTGGCGTCCTGCCAATGATCGCGGCCTGAACGCGTGGCTTGGTGATGTAATCGCAGATACCGAGTTTTTCCCAGACGGCATCACCGGGGCGCAGACCTTTTTGGCGCAGTGCATTCTGTTCGCCCGCGCTAACTTCGTTGTTGGTCACGCTGATGCACTGGCGTTGACCGCCGTCCTGTCTGTTGAGCCGCATTACTGCGTGGGCGGTAGTGCCAGAGCCGGAGAAAAAATCGAGTACGATTGCGTTGGCCTTGTTTGATATGAAGAATCGAAGTGTATCCTCGACTGCATAGAGGGACTTTGGGAAAGGAAATTTGCGTCCGGGGATAATGGAGCGCAGCAAGGTGGAGCCGTACACGCTCGCATTATGAGATCGCTTGTTCCATAGCGTCCTCGGCCATGAAAATGATTCGGTTTTGACCTACATCGGATACCCGAACTTGTCGGTCCCGGTCCGAACGATTCCCCCATTTGCGATCTGCTTTCGCTCTCCCTCTTTCAAATAGGTAATCGCATAGGATCGACCCACGCGCGCCATCCCCGCCTCGAGGACCTTGACGAAGGTATCTCGCCCGAGCTGCCATCGTCCTTCTGTGCCGTCGGACCTAATCGGCCACTTTATCATCTGACCGTCACGTTCCTTGAGATCATCAGGAATTTGGTTTCCCGAACCCGGCGGATATCCAATCTCGACCACCCGCCGAGTCTCTTTGTCGATAATGATTGGATAAAACATGTCCTCTCGTGATGTCCGTGTTGCATCAGTTCCTCGGCGAATGAGGCTGTCCCAAGTGACATTCATTTCAACAACGGATTCCTCAGGACCCTTATCTATCTCGTCATCCGCCGCTGCGTCATCCGTGGTCGCAATCATTGCGTCACCAGTCGGTATTGCACGCGCCTGTCCGAAGAACCCGCAAAAAATGTATTCTTCGATCCGCGAGAATCGGCCTGGACGTTGAGATCCTTGCGGGGCAATGACCGTGCTGGTCATTTGCAAGGCGGCTTCCGGAAATATTTGCTCTAGCAATAATCCCAGCCGCAGATACTCCTTCTCGTCGATCGTGACGATGAGCACCGAATCCGCCGGATTCAACAACTCCCTTGCCAGCAGCAAGCGTCGCTCCATCATCGCCAGCCATTTGCTGTGGCGATACAGGTCATCGCCCTCTACATAGTCGTTGTTGTATTTCCAGTCCTTCGCTCCAGTGTTGTAGGGCGGGTCGATGTAGATGGCGTCCACCTTGCCGCGGTGCGTGTAAGTCAACGCCTTGAGAACGTGGTAGTTCTCACCGTTGATAACGGTGTGGTACGGTTTGCTTCCACCACGCTCGACTTTGCCGGTGCTAATTAGCCCTGGGTAGACAGTGTCACGGAACGCGGCAACGACCACCAAGTCATCTACGCTGACTGATCGCATCTCGGGTTTGGCCACCCCGAGTAGTTCCAAGTCTGCGACCCTGCCGTCGATGTCTATACGTAAACCCTTAACATGCCAGAGCCGCTGATCGCCCTTTTTCAAAGAACCGCGAGGCGACAACACTCGCACCTTGTCTCCCTTGCGGATCGGCCGTTGCGGCAACTCGACCGCCTCAGGTCGATGCCGCTCGAAGTTGAGTCCAAATGGCAACCGTGAGGAAAGGACCTTGAACTCCATGTCCAAGTCCGCTCCTAACTGCGAGTCTTTGGCTTTGGCTTGGGCAATCAGGTCCGTCAGTCGCGACACAGACATCTCCTTTTGTCCTGCCAGAGAGCAGGAACTCGATCAAAAACTGCTCGGTCTTTCAAAGTTACAACTCGCGATGTATTTCACCACGATTGTCCAGTAAATCGGAAATGGTAGGTCCCGTATAGAAAAGAAACTCAGACGTCAGAAATCGTTAGTCAGCACACTAGTCGCCGACCTCAACGCGGAATTATCGGCAGCCGCACGAACGAGGGAAGCTCCCTGTCGTGCAGAATTCACAGCCGGACCGCGACGTAGCCTGTGTCTCGTTCGTTATCGCCGCCGGTGTTGAGATTGCGGTCGTATTTCGGGAACGCGGCGGAGGCGATGGTGACGCATAGACGATGTGGTTTTATCTCTTCCCAAGATCGCCCTTGCCCGGGTCCGCTCTCGTCCATTCCAAACTACGATTCGAGTGTCAGTTTCTTCCCATTAGTCAACTCGAACGCCTAATTTTCCGCGGGGAAAGAACAGGGTAACTGAGCCTTACGCAACTTTCAGACGTGGGAGTTTGCGGCGACGCTTCTTTGATGCCTGCGACAGATCGTATTGGGTCTGCATTCCAGCCCATAGTTCCGCACTTGTACCGAGAGCGTCGGCGAGGCGCAACGCCATGTCAGCTGAGATTCCGGCGCTGCCGTTCAGTATGCGCGAAAGCGCTGCCCGCGTAATACCAAGATGACTGGCCGCAATCGTTACCGAAATGTCGCCAAGATATTCCCTCAGCACGACTCCGGGGTGTGGTGGATTGAACATCGTCATTACTATTTCCTCAATGATAATCCTGATAATCAACCAGGATCGCGTCCTGGTCCTGAAAGGCGAACGTCACCCGCCAATTGCCACTCACGTCTATTGACCAATGATTAGCTAGGTCACCGGATAAACGGTGCAAACGCCACGCAGGCGCATTCATATCAGTCGGTCGCCGCGCGTTATTAAGAGCGAAAAGCTGGACGCGTAGCTTCTCCGAATGCTTCGGCTGTATTCCTGCCTTCGATCCTGAGAGAAAGAACTGCTCAAGTCCTTTGTGCCGGAAACTCTTGATCACAGATCTAGCGTATATCGAGGCTATACGGGCAGTCAACGGAGAGGAAGTCGGGAGAAAGCAGTAGGAAACAAGGAACGTGAATCGTAAAACCGTGAATAAGAAAGAAGCTGTCAACGCGGAATGATCGGCAGCCGCACGAATGACGGATGTGCTTTGTCATGCAGAATCCGCTGCCTGACCACGACGTAGCGGGTGTCCCGTTCGTTGTCGCCGCCGGTGTTCAGATTGCGATCGTATTTTGGGAACGCTGCCGACGCGACCGTGACGCGTAGACGATGGCCCGCTGGAATCACTCGAGATGTGAACCACAGATCGATGTCGTACTTGTAGGCACGGCCTGGCTTGAGAAGCGAGGGGCGACCAAACTTGGCGAAGCCGTCGCGGAAACGCGCTCTCATCACGCCATCCTGGATGCGCTCTGCCCGCCCGTCCGGATAGACGTGTTGGACCATGACATTCCAGTCCGTGTCCTTCCCCTCAGTGACCGCCCAGAGTGTCGCGGTCATTGGTCCAGTGATCTCCATGTCCTTGTCGAGCGGCGCCGTCGTGTAGGTCACGAGATCCTTCCGCTCGCTGTCCACCGTTCGATAGTCTTCGTTGAGACTCAACTCGAGTTCGCGCGCGTCAACGAGGAACGGAGTGGGATTGCCGGGATCGTATGTGTACTCGTCAGGCGATTCATTACCCGGAGCTGTCGTCTCAAGTTTGCCATTCTGGCGCAGGTAAAGGCGCGTCCATACTGTCCGGGCCAGCGGCCACTCACGTTCTTTCCGCCACGTGTTGTCTCCGATGACGAAGATGTCGAGGGCGGGCAGCACATCCACGCCGTTGTCGATGCCCTTCAAGTAATGGTCCATCCATCTTAGCTGGAGTTCTCGACGGTCAACTCGTGCCTGCGGCCCGAAGTAACCGTTGACCCAATCGATTCCCTTGTGCGCGCTCGCATCCATCACCACGTGGTACGAGGGCGCGCTCTTCAACCGGCTCATCACTTCGTAGTTCCTAATCGTTCCTCTTGCATCGTCGTGCCAGCCGGCGATGCCGAGCACCGGCACTTTCACGCGGTCGAGCCGCCTTTCGATGCTGAGCGCGCGCCAGTA
>DASYRR010000006.1:0-24975 GCA_036004125.1 Pyrinomonadaceae bacterium
TGAGTTGTCAGGATCAACGGTTGTTTCGAGGAGGTAGTAGCCGTCAGGCACACCGGTGACCTCGATATATTGATCGGGCAGATACCAGTCGTATGTGTCCGACCAACCCTGAGTTATCCCCTGGATTAGATAATCGTTATCGGCGTCGCTGAATGCTGGGAAAAGACAGTCGGGCGCGTTGTAAGTACGTGGGCCGCCGCCTTTCTGGAGCCACGAATCGATCGTTGTGTCGGCCATGCAGAAACTTACCTTTCGTCCAGTGCGAATCGGATCAGCGGAGGTTTGCAGGAGATGTTTTCCGCGAAATTCATGTCGTCTTATGCGAACGGGAAATGAATCAAGATGATTGCCGAAGGAATCAGCTCGCCAGAGTTTTGAGAACCCGAAACCAAGAAAGTGATAGTGCTGGTGCGCCAGATGAAACTCCCATTCACCAGCGAACCTTTCGTCAAAGCCGCCTTCGCTACGATAGACCCTCTGAAAGATGTTGTGCGCCGTGGAATCTGGATCGTGCGGGATCACAAAGCGCATCTCCATCGTTCCCTCGCCGACGTTGGCGAAGACCTGATCAAAACGTAGACAGTTTTGTGCACCTTCTTCTGTTTTCTCACTCGGAAAGCAGTTTTCTCCCGGTGCGGGTGGCGGCTCGAAGAAGTCGAAGGTCGTTCGATCGAAGGTGACGTTGCGTTGGGGTCGGGCGACCAGGTCGGGAAGAAGTTGCCGTGATGGATTAGGCTTGGGCTTGTATTCGACCTCAGCCATCGCCTCAAACGTAATTTCGGCAGAAGCCGAGTCCTGATCGAAGGCGATGTAAATATTGTATTGACCATTCGCGGCCTGTGGGATCAGGACTGATTGGGCCGAAGAGATGATGCCGTCGGATTTCGCGACCAGCGCCCCTTCTTTGTACACGTAGAGCCTAAGGTTGTCTCCGAAATCGACAATGTTCCAACGGACGGCGATCTCCACTCCACCGGGCGCGTTGTTCCAAACGCCGCCGGGCAGATCGATTTGGAGGTCGAAACGATGGCAGGGCGTGCCGGCGCATTCCGGCACTTCACCTGTTGGTGTTGCACTGCGAGCAATCGTGCCTGACCATTGCACAGCATGCGATTTGTTCCCTAGCGTCCCGCCTGCTGAAGCGCTGCTAGATCCGATTTGGATTAGCGAGAGTGCAGCAAAGAACCTCGCCGCCACAATGGTATAGCGTATGGTTGGTGCTGCCGCTTTTCCTTTTCTCATCTCTCTTTTTCCTCTTTCTCACAAGCCGCTCAGGGGAAAGCGGTAGTTAGAACACTAGAGAACTAACTGAGTCTTTATTTTGTCGAAACTCGTTGGGCTCGATCAGCCTGCGAATCCGATTACCACTAACCCAGCGCGAGCGCTTCTAACAGAACCTTCTTTCAGTTCAGGAGGGAAATCCTCGCGCTCCCTTTCGTCGAAAGGCCTGCATAGGGTTCGGCGAAAACCACGTCGAAATCCCATCACGTTCCCGGGAAAAATTCTCATTGTTCGGGTCTTTGCTGGGGAAGATGGCAGGATGGCCGGTGCTATAATCCGGTTGGCAAGGGGTAATTTTGAGCAACTCAACAAGACAAAATGTCGAGCTCTCTCCTGAGGAATCACCGGCCTTCTGCTCGATTGGGGCAAGGGAAACAAGGCCGTGCTGGATCGTGTAATTCCGATTGTCTACCAGGAACTGCGGCGACTAGCCCACCTCCAAATGCGACGAGAGCGCGCCGGCGATACGCTGCAAACTACTGCTCTTATTAATGAGACCTATTTGCTGACGCTCCGACCCCAACAATCGGGAAAAATCGGCATTAGATTTGCGGGGGGGGTTGTGACGCGCAGTTCTTGGTTGTCGTCGGCCTTAGTGGTCGCCGAATTTTTTGCGGTGGGTGGAAGTCTTCCTGGCGGCGACTTTTCGTGATGTCCGCGAAGATTTTCTGGAGCGTTTAGGAGCTTTCTCCAATCATCAAAAACTTTGTCATTGATTAAGAGACATAGAACTTCGTAACTCCGACACAACAAAGCGTCCGGCGTGTCCATACGCGCCAAAGACGGTTATGGTTTGATTCGATGTCATATCACCCGGAAGTTTGACAGGCCAGGTTGCACCGGATGACAACCTGGCCTGGTGAGAAGGTGGTCTGCTGTCCTGTCGGACCACCTTGGGTTTCAACAGTTATAGAGTCGGCTCCAGAGGACCTGCTGGGCGGGCAACCAGAGCCTCGGCAGCTTTAGCAGGAGCGTCAAACGGAGCTAACTCTCCTTTCTGCAATAGTAGTTTTCTTCTCTCGATTTCCAGTTGCAGTTGCTGTGCTTCGAGGCATTCCTTCAACGCCTCCGCCTTCTGTTTTTCCAGCCTAATCCCGATAGCTGCTGCGCGCTCGGGTTCGCACGAGCAGCAATGCGCAAGTTCAGGATCGTAAACCGTACCGTCAGTTGGCAGTGAAATGGGTCTCGGTCTTTCCACTACTTGTCCAACTCTCGGCAAGAGCTTAAGAGTGTCTTTGATTTGCTTTTGAACTTCCGGTGGCAACCACCCGAGGTCATCGATTGAGTGCCAATCCGGAGGAATGTTTGGCGCGATGATTCGATACGAGATGTCCGAGACTCTTGTGCTTATCGCGTAGAGCTCAACCACCTTTCGAATGAAGTAAGTGACGGCGCGACATTCGTTATCGTTATGAATAGTACGTGCCGTGACATTGGCAACCTCCTTCTCTTCGAACGTGCTCACCACAACCGAGCGCTCGGCATGAGTCAGTTGTGAAGCCTGGAAAACTGATTGGTTGAAGACTTCAGAAACCGACCCAATTTTCAACAGGTTGTGATCTGTGACGGAGCTTTGTTTGGAGAGGCTACCACTGGGAAAGCCCAGTGCTCCCGCTAGACCTCCACCGACAGAGACTGAACTGCTGCTCTTTTCACTCGAAAGCCTATCGGCCAAAAGCTCGAGCGTATTCGTTGTTCTCGCTTCGTGGATGAGCGATAAAAACTGCATGAAGGTTGTTTGAACCGAAAAGCGATCCGTTTCCGTTGTGATTCGGCGATAGCGATCGCTGTGATATAGAGTCACCTTTTCGCCGGGCAGCAATGTTTGGGTATAAAGCAGGGGCCCATGTTGTTTGCCCAGCAGACACAGCTTGTGTTCGTAGGTGATACGAAACTCGATGAAGTTAGTAGCGCTTGCAAATGTCGCTGCTGCGGGCACGTTGTCCCGACCTAGCGGAACGCGGAAGAACTTCGTTTCATACCAGTAGAGACACTGCTCATCCGGACGCCACGGCGGATCGCACGGACTCACGCAACAATCGTCCGGGAGAGGTATATCTACTCCGCAAGGTCCCTCTCCTTTGCAGCCTTCAGCGGATGCGCAAGCGACCAACAATGCGCGCTCTGCATTAATGCGGCCATAGCCCACATCGTTGTTCCATGTGCCGAAAGGCTTGCCGCCGGTTGGCAAATAAACATATGCAGGTTGATTTATCTTGTCCGTGGTCTCAGAAATGATCTGTCGCACTTCCAGATTAGTTAGATTGGGATTCAAACTAAGAATCAGACCCGCCAACGCGGCAACATGAGGCGTTGCCGCTGAAGTGCCATCAAAGAACAGGTCATAATCGGTCGGCGTATAGCCCGCAGCACCCAAGCGATCCGTCGTTGGTATTTCCAAACATGGAGCTACTACGTCCACGTCCGGGCCGAAACAGGCACCCCAGAATGGTTCAATCGACGTGTCGCCGACTTCCTTTCGGACGTCGTCTCTGTTTGATCCGCCGACGCCGAGGGTTCGTGGGTCGGTGGCGGGAAATCGGGAAACATTCTGGTTTTCGTTGCCAGTTGCGGCCACAAGCAGAACGTTTTTCCCCTGACAGTATTGCAAGGCTGCCTCGATGATCGTGAAGTCCCAAATCATCCACGACGGATAAACACCGAAGCTCATGCTGACGACACGTGCTCCGTTGTCTGCAGCAAAATACAGACCCTCAGCTACTTCCGTATCGGCGAAGTTGGTGGCGATGGCCATGACCCTGCATTTGCCGGCCAGTCCTGCGGCACCAGTTGAGTTTTCGATCTGGCTGCTGATGATTCCGGCGCACGCGGTCCCGTGATTGCCAACCGGACTGCCATCAAACAAGTGCGTGATGGTGCTGTAGGAGATAGGCCAAAGATTAAGATCGGGATGGTTCAGTTCAACACCTTGATCCAAAACGGCGATTACAATGTTGGGGTCACCTTCTGTAATGGGCCAGGCGCGAGGCGCACTGATTCGCTGTAGACCCCATTGGTTTGGAAAGAACGTGTCGTTTGGGATCAGGTCTGCGAGCGCAGGAGAACATCGTCCACGTCTGCCCGATATGTGGTGACCACTTGTACCAGCGCAACTGCTGCAAGTAGTGGTTGGTGACAAATAAGGAACATTTTCAAACTTTATTCCCTTTGCCGCCGCGGCTCCTGCTTTGTCCTTGATGGTCTGGGCCAGTTCGATTGCGTTGGCGTTAGGGAGATTCAGGACCACAAATCCCTTCAGGAGCCTGCTTCTCTGTTCATTTATCGAAGCAGATTCGTCGACTGATGAGAGATCGCCGAGCGTTGCTAAAACATCGGGAGTCAAAAGCAGGACGGTTGGATTGATGGCGAAGAACGATACCGGTCCTGGATCGGCTTTGGTAGACCGATATACAGGCGCGACCCACTCGACATTCTCGTCGCCACGTAGCTTCTCTAGAGCATTGTCTGTCAGTGGGGTTTTTGCCGAAACAAAGGTGTGGAGTTCACTATTATTGACCTCGCCCAGCCGCGGGTCGCGGCCAGGACCGGTTGCCTTCTCCTTTGGTTTAGGTATTGTCTCCGTCGTAATTGTGACAGGGTGTGTGGATAAGTTTGATTTCACTGTTTCTTGAGGAGTGGGGCTCTTCCATCTGATCGCGACGATATTTGGGATGAGCTCACACGTACCGAATGAGGGATGATCTAACGTTTTTCGTGGGGCCATTTTTTACCTCCGAGATTGAAAAGGTTAATGGACTTCGTTGAGGTGTGGCTGCGAGGAGCTGCACTAAAACGAGGAAGTTGAGAACTAACTGGGCGGGACTGTAAGACTGACTCTCAGTTGTGTCAATAGTTTGGTAGGACCAGAATTCTCACATTTATGTTACGGCTGCCAAAACGAAGCCAGCGTTCAGGTAACAGTAACCATCAGCTTCTCGTAGCGGAGTATGCTGTGAGTTTTTCCCTGAGGTTTGGTAGCGAGGGACTTTGCAACACTTCCGCGCATTAGACCGCGGGCGCGTTGTGACCCTGACAATCAACGAACCCGATGCGGACCGCACGCAACGAAAGAAAGGGTTAGTGTTCATTTCTCGTCGGGTCCTTTCGATTTACGTTTAGCGGTAAATGTCTGTGGACCTGCGGGGCCGAATAGACTGATCCCTGGGCGACCCCCCGGGGCAGGTCCTTCGACTTCCCGGCGAAATGCGATTTCGTCGGCGCTCAATGTTCCTATCAAAGTAATTGTGCGTTGACCGTCAGGACTCTTGAACTTGAACGTCATGGTGTTGCCGTCGATTTTCCCATCGAAGATCTCGATCGGCTGCAGGCCAGCACGTGGCGGTTGGAGCACACCAGTCAAAGTCGAGCCATCAGTTTTGAGCTCGAAGATCAAGGGCTGTCCGGGAAATTGAAGTTCTACTTTCCACTCGCCTGCAAATTGGGTCGGCGTTTCAATAGTAGAAGTGATGAAGAACACAAGCGTTGTCGGATTAGGCTTTTGTGTCGCAAAGGCGATCTGCTGAACGTTTGTGAGACACGAAGCATCGGGAACGCGCGTCGGATCTTCAATGAAACGTTCTACGACGGAATCAGAGCACGATCCGAGTGATTCGTGTCCTCTGCCGCGCACCTCGTAAACGTAGGCATGTTTCAACCCCGTTACGAGTTCCGACGTGCGAAGATCACCACCGTGGGGATCGATTTCGCCATTCAAGATCAAAGTAGGAATTCCGCTGACCAGGCGCGGCTGATTGTTACGCGGCAGCTGCTGCAACCAACCGTCGCAGTGCTCGCGAATATCATCGGCAATCGTCCGGAACGCGGGACGTAACTTCGATTTGAGGGCGACAACAGAAGCTGGATACGCAGCGCCATAATCATTGCAGTTTACGAGATGCCCAAGCGGATACCATGGACCCATCATCCCCGACCCAAGTAATTGGCGCGCAGCCCCTGAGCGATCTCCGCGGCGCAACTCATTTATAAGCAGCGGCAGAGCAACTGCTCTGAAAGAAACAAGCTGATGGGGAATTTCGCGGAGAAAGCGTTCGCCATCGAGCCAGACTGTTGTGGGATTGCCGCTACTGTTGATGTGAACTTCCAACGGGCGCTGCGACAACTCCTCATAGACTTCATAGGAATCCTTTTCCAGAGTAGGAAATGCTGCGTGACAAGCTGGCTGCGTAGCGCAAGCAGCGAAGACGCGTTCAAGCGCACGCTGCTGAGTGAATGCGTCCTGTGCGGCCTCGGCTCCTGACCAGCTTCCCGGACTAACAAGTACGACGGCGTGGATTGCGGCCGCATCTTTGCGCATTAGTTCTCGAGCGAGGTGCGTGCCGTAAGACACGCCGTAAACGTCCCACCTGGTATAGCCCAAAGTGCGACGAAGATCGATTGCGTCGGCGGCGTTGATTGCTGTGCTATAGGCCGAGGGTTCGATACCTTCCGCCTTTAGTCTTTCTGCGCAAGCCCGAACCGCTTCGTTATATCCTTGCTCGCGTTCCTGACGAGAGCGCCGGTTGAAAACAGGCGAAGTACTTTCGTAAAACCCGGGGCAGAGCTGAGGCTCTGACAGGCCAGAGCCGCGCACGTCGAAAATAACCATGTCGCGGTTGCGCGTAAGTGGAGATAGCAACGGCGGCCACGGATTTCGTATCCCTCCTTCTCCACCTGGTCCGCCATGCAGCAGCAAAAGCGGCAGAGCATTGGACGGTTCCTTGGCGCGATAAATTACAACCGCGAGTCGAAGAGTTCTTCCTTGCGGCTTCCCGCGAACCTGTGGAACGACCAAATATCCGCATTCGGGGCGCAAACTTGCGGTTTGCGGCGGCGGCACGAATGTGCATTCACTCCGCTCGAACCGCGGCACAGCTGATTGAGCACTAGCTGCCAGCGAGATCATTAGCACGAGGACAACCGCAAATGCAGAAAAGGCGAAGGTGCCTAGTCGATCGCTTAAGAATTTCATGTGACGCAAGCGAGGCAGGCGCATATAAGATCTCCAGCGCCAGCGCGGTGAATGATTTCGAAGCAGTATTTAAACTCCGGACGGCTAACTATTCAACTTGATAGTCCGACTGAGACTTGGCGAGCTGTTTGAGGCTAATTGGTTAACGCAATCTTGCTGGCACTCGACTTGCGGCTTCACTTCTCAGCCCGCAAGAAGAATTCGGGTTAGAGAAACGTGTGCACGAGAATCACACGGACACCCGTATTCGACGGAGACAGTGAAGCGGACGAAACAATTGCTCCCGATGACGTCATTGATGGATCTTAGAAAGGAAGGGTAAGTCATGGCGAGTCAATCTGGAAAAGAATCAACCTCTACAGCCCGAGCACAACACTCATCTGAAGCGGAAAGCTTCATCAAAGCTTTCCGTGGGGTTCGCTATCAAGTCAAGGACGTCAGTCGGTCAATAGATTTCTATACGCGGCTGCTTGGCTTCAAGCTCGAACACCAGGCCTTGCCGGCTTTCGGCGAGGTTTCAGTCGGCGATCTCAAACTGATCCTCAGCGGCCCGGGAGCTTCGGGTTCGCGGCCGATGCCCGACGGTGACCACCAGGAACCAGGTGGATGGAACAGAATCGTGCTTCAAGTAAGCGATCTGCAAAACCGGATCGAGGCCTTGAAGAAAGCGGGCCTCACGTTTCGCAATGAAATGGAAGCAGGGCCGGGCGGCAAACAAATCCAATTGGAGGATCCTGACGGGAATCCGATTGAGCTTTTCGAACCTGCTAAGTCGTCTTGATCGATCTAACTGAGTAAAGTTACTAGAACTCCACAATCGAACGTTGGCCTTTGCCGGCCCAGTCTCTTGTCAGAAAAACAAGCAGTTTGCGGTTTGTTACACTGAGACGCGCCTAAGGTGCGATCAAAGAACACCCAACCATGACTAAAATGCTGGGGGGACAGATTACCGGCGAACGGCTTCTGGAGATGATCGAGATACCGAGACCGGACATAGAAAAAGGCGAGATTCTGGTCCAACTCGAGGTAGGATCCATCTGTGGCAGTGATCTGCCTTACTTTCTCTTCGATACATCTCATCCTGCTCTTACCGGAGCATCAGCACCGCTTCCTCCTACGCTGTCGCTTCACGAGTTAACGGGATTTGTGGCCCAGTCTCGGAATGAACGGTTCAAGGAAGGCGATCGCGTCCTTGCTCTGCCAACTATTCCGCATAGGGGGCTCGCGGAGTACTTTGTTTCGAGCGACGATCGCGCTGTTCCTCTACCTGCGGGCCGGGCAAATCATCTTGTGCTCTCTCAACCATTAGGAACGGTGATTCATGCCTGTTTGAAACTGCCTGAGGTGTTGGGGCAAACGGCGGTCGTGTTGGGCCAGGGCCCTGTTGGTCAGTTGTTCACCGCGTTGTTGCGTCATATGGGGGTGGTTCGGTTGATTGCGGTTGATCTTCTGCCAGAGCGCCTAAAGGTTTCGACCAGGATGGGCGCAACGCATACCGTTTGCGGAAGCGCGGCAGAAGTTGCTGCGACGATAGAAACAATCACAGAAGGCAAGCTCGCTGATCTGGCCGTTGAGGCGATTGGTAAAGCGGAAACGCTGAATCTCGCAGCGAAGCTCGTGAGGCGCAATGGGACGCTGTTGGCCTTTGGTCTACCGCACAGATACAACTACGATTTCGCCTTTCACGAATTCTTCTGGAACGAGGGTCGATTGATTTGTAGTCTCGGTCCGACAGTCGATGATTTCCGCGCTGCCGTAGACATGATTTCGAACGGTGTGATTGACGTAGCGCCGTTGGTTACGCACACTTTTCCATTCAGGAGCGCGCAGGAAGCATTTACAGTTTTCGCGGATCGCACTGACGGAGTGATTAAAGTTGTGTTAACAGCCGAAGATTAGATTAGTCCTTAATTCAAGAGATATGCGCGACGGGGAATTCCTAACAAGGTTAACGATTTGGATTTCCTTTCTGTTGTACACAATTGGCTGTATCTTTTTTGCGCTTGGAAAGAGATCGCGCTGGGACTCAGCGACGCGAATTGCCTGGACTACCGGGTGTCTGTCCTTGCTCGTCCACATGGTTTGCGCTTTTGAGTTCTATCACAATTGGAGTCAAACATCTGCTTATTACGAGACAGCTCGGCAAACGCACGAGGTGGTAGGCCTCTATTGGGGTGGAGGTCTTGTCATCAACTATGCCGTCCAGGCTCTCTGGCTTGTCGACGTATTCTGGTGGTGGAAGGCGGGACTGGATTCTTATCGCATTCGTCCTTTTCCGTTAGTGATCGCCTGGCATTCATTTCTTATTTTCATCATTTTCAATGCGACAGTTGTCTTTAAAGATGGAGTTGTCCGTTGGGTTGGACTTGCGCTTACCGTTGCTCTTTGTGTTCTGTGGTTTACGATCACATCACACTGGAAAGCTTCTCGTAACATTAAGCTCGTTGAAGGAAGGAAAGCATGACTAGCGTCGGCGCTGAAGTGCGGGGCTCTGCTCTTCGCCCAAGTGCGGTCCCCTTCTACTACGGTTGGGTGAACGTGGTTATTGCTGCGCTTGCCATGGTCGGAACTTTGCCAGGACGGACACAGGGGCTCGGTCTAATAACGGAACCGCTGTTGGCAAGCCTAAAAATCGACCGAATTATTTTTGCGCGCATCAATCTCGGGGCTACCTTGATTGGCGCGCTTTTTTGTCTAGGTGTCGGAAGGCTAGTCGATCGTTTTGGCAGCCGGATTGTGTTGACCGTGATTACCGCAACTCTTGGCGGCGTGGTCCTAGCGATGAGCGGAGTGTGGAGCGTGATTCTTCTGGCGTTACTGATCACTCTGACCCGCGGTCTAGGCCAAAGTGCTCTTTCAGTTGTAAGCATCACTATGGTCGGAAAATGGTTCGTGAAAAGGCTGAGCCTCGCAATGGCGGTCTACACGATTTTGCTGAGTATTGGTTTCATGATCGCCTTCCCGCTTATAGGCGCACTCGTTATAGGTTCGGGTTGGCGTACTGCCTGGTGGTCCATTGGCTTAGCGTTATTAATAGGTCTAACTCCGCTATCGTTATTGTTTGTCCGCAACACGCCCTCAAATACGGAGGATGAGATCATCGAACGTCAGGCAGACACCGAGACAAACCGTAGTTTTACTTTAACTGAGGCGATATTGACGCCGAGTTTTTGGGTTTTTGGGATGGCGAGCGCAATTTACGGACTCATCGCTTCGGGCATCGCATTATTTAATGAATCCATCCTGGCTGAACGAGGTTTCGACGCCTCGACCTATCATCGCAGCCTCGTGATCGTGGCGCTGACGGCCCTCTTGGGAAACTTTTTGGGAGGGTGGTTGACCTCAAGGTGGCAGATGAATCGTTTGTTGACACTGGCGATGCTTTTACTCGCAGGTTCGCTACTCGCGCTGCCGTTTGTTCGGACTCAACTTCAGGTTGCGGCGTACGCATTCGTCATGGGACTGGCGGGGGGCTTTGTTATTGTAATTTTCTTTTCGTTTTGGAGTCGGGCCTATGGACGTGCTCATTTGGGCAAGATACAGGGCGCGGCCCAAGCGCTGACCGTGATTGCTTCCGCTGTTGGACCAGTGCTCCTGGCAGAGTGGTTTACGCGAACCGGCTCCTATGCGGCGATCTTTTATTTGCTTGCACTAGTCGTCGTACTTCTTGCGGCAATGGCGTGGTTTGTTCCCGTACCACGGGAGGCTTAACCCAGGCGGTAAGCTCTTTAAGGTATCATCACCACCGAGACGCAGAGACACAGCGCAGCGAGCCACATCCAGGTTTGGTTGTGGCCTACTACGTAGAAGACGCAGAGGTTGCGCAGAGAAGAACGTAAATTAGGCGCAATTTGGTTGCTTACTTACAAGGACTCAGCGAAAATTAGTAACCCAGCACAAGCTTGCCGGAAAGGACGTGCAGTTTCGATTTCCTCTTAGCACGATTAAGAATATGAAAGTCAAAAGATTAGTCTCAGTTTTGGTTGCAGCGTTCGCGTTATTTGTTGTCGCTGACGTTTCCGTCTACGGGCAGCAGATTAAGAAAACTTCCGAAACAATGGCAGCCGCTCGTACTAATGAATGGCCGCAATTCCGTGGACCTAACGGTACTGGCGTTGCTGAAGGCTTTGCGTTGCCTGCTCAGTTCAGCTCGACGAAGAATCTCGTTTGGAAAACACCGGTACCCTTCGCACGTTCATCCCCAGTGGTGACTGCCGACCGCGTATTTCTGACCGCGAGCGAAGGCGACAAACTAATCACACTCGCTTTAGATCGAAAAACAGGAAAAGTTTTGTGGCGCCGCGAAGCCTCACGCGCTCGACACATGACGATCTATAAGGCCAATGATTCAGCCTCGCCGAGTCCGGTTAGCGACGGGAAGAACGTGTTCGTCTTTTTTGCAGAACTGGGATTGATCTCTTATGGACCAGATGGCAAAGAGCGATGGCGCGTGCCGTTGGGACCTTTTAACAGCTTCTACGGTATGGGCGGATCGCCTGTGCTCGCTGGTAACACGCTGGTGATGGTGTGTGACCACCGAAACGATTCTTTCATCGTTGCTTTTGATGCGCGCAATGGAAAACAGCTCTGGAAGACGAGCCGTGCCAACTTCGAGGCGTATTCTACTCCAGCGATTTACAAGCCGAAGGATGGCCCAGCGCAGGTGATCGTCCTCGGTTCACCCACTGTCGATGCATATTCTCTGGATAAGGGAGAGCGCTTATGGTGGGTGACTAGAATCGGCGCGTATCCGAAGGGCGTGCCGGTCCTTGGAACAGACATGGTTTACGTTCTGGCGGAGGGCGGTGAGGAACCTTTCTTACCACCCTTCGACGACACTCTGAAGCAAGCCGACAGCAATAAGGACCAACGACTTCATCGAGAGGAGATGAAGTCGAACAAGGACGCTTACGAACACTTTGGATGGTTGGACGCAAATAACGACGACTACGTTGACCGGGCCGAATACGACTTCGTCCGCAATTCAACTACATCCGGCCACGGACTGACCGCAGTTCGTTTATCAGGTCGGGGCGACCTTACAACTTCGAACGTTGTGTGGAGCGTCAAGAAATCTTACCCAAGCATACCTGCACCGTTAATCTACCGTGGCGTGATGTATCTGATGAAAGAGGGCGGCATTGTTTCCAGTCTCGATCCGGCGAGCGGGCAGATTCTGAAACAGGGTCGTACGCCCGATGCGCTCGAGGACTACTACGCATCTCCAGTCGCGGCGGATGGCAAGGTCTTTCTCGTAAGCGAGAGCGGCAAAGTGACTGTGCTTAAAGCCGACGCGCAGTGGGAAATTCTGGCGATGAACGACCTGGATGAAGAGGTTTGGGCCACACCTGCCATTGCGGGAGGTAATCTCTACATCCGTACGCGTAATTCGTTGTACTCGTTCGGGGCGCAACCACAATAACCAGGAACGAGAAAGCGAAAAGGGCCGTTTACGCGAAGTTTATTTGGATTGCACGGATGAACTCTGGAATCCAGTTCACCGCATCTCGGAAATTAAGAGTGAACGCACCTTAAGACACCAGACACAGGCGTGTGAAAGATTCTAGGCAAGGTGTCGCTTTTGGGCTGATAGTGAGGAGGAGATCGCATGAGCGACAACGGTGGGAAAATCAGTTATTTGGCCATAATCGTAATCGGTTTTGTGGCCTTTTGTTGGAGTATTCTTTGGTATAGTCCATTGTTCTTCGGGGACATATGGGCCAAATATCGGAGTACCTCGACCGCCGCGGCACCCATGTGGAAGTTTTTTGTCGCTCCGATTCGCGAGCTCATCAGCGCAGCCGTAGTTACTTATCTCGTAGTTCGCGTGAGACCTCAAAACTGGAGGCGTTCGGTGATCTTAGGGTTCGTCTTGTGGTTTGGTTTTTATGCAGTGCAAATGGCCGGCGCAATAATCTGGGACAACATGCCCTGGCAGTTAGGGGCTGTGCATGCCGGCGACTGGCTGATGAAGATGCTTTTCATCACTCTCGCATCGAGCGAATGGCATCGTAGGATCGGCGCTATCTGACCGGCGTAAAATTGGATAAGAGGCTCTCCTCGACGTCAAGACATTTCCCCGATTTCCAGGGTCGGCCCATAAGCGATTAAAAGCAGTCATGCTCCATGAGTGCTCTATTTTCTAGCCCTATCCTTGGCGGAAAAAGTTGAGCCTTCTCAGGAGTTTCCCGATTGACCATCTTTTAGTTTGCGACTATAAGTTCCTCAGGTTTCGCCCCAAGTAGAGTCCTTACGGAAATGCTTTCTCTGCGTGCGAACAAGATCTAACCTCCTCGACCCAGAAAAGCTCATCCTTCGTGCGGCCCGACTCTCAGCCTGAACGTGCATAACAAGAGCGCCAAACATTACAAATCTGTTCTCTTAAGTGAAATTACCTTCGGATATTAAGCGGTGCGAGAAATGCGAGGGTAGCAAACGCGAAGACATTTAGAAGCTCAATCAGTTGATTCACTTCGTTCCCAATTCCTAATAAGCGACGAAGTGATCAAAGCGCGGGAGCAAGCTAAGGGCGATAGTTTGCCTCCGCGCTTAATCTGGAGCGGGCAGGGCCTTGTGGGACATGGGGCCTGCCCGCTCGGCTTTTTCTACCATCCTTCCCTATATGTATGACGAGAGGATGGAGAAACACATTTCTTGACTTGTCACCCTGGACGCACTAGCCTTCAGCAGCACCCAAATCATCAGTTAGATTCGCAAAAGATCCATTCATTCGCCGGTTCCTGGAGTTCGACATGGCCAGTCTGGTTTGATTATCGGTCATCGATCAGTGTTCTCGTTGAGAGTGAAACTAAACTTGGCTCCCACGTCGACAGAGGCCTCGGCCCAGATGCGTCCGCCGTGACGAACGATTATTCGGTGCACGATCGAGAGGCCGACGCCGGCTCCTTCGAACTCATTCTGACTATGTAATCGCTGGAAGGCGCCAAACACACGGTGTGCGTTTTTCATGTCAAAGCCCGCACCGTTGTCTCGGACAAAATACGTTTGCTCTGGTTCACAACCGATCTCTATAAGCGCTCGCTCTCTATTTCGTGTGAATTTGAGCGCGTTCGACAGAAGGTTCGTGAACACCTGCTTGAGTAGAGCGCGGTCGGCGACGCAATCCGGCAACTCCGCAACCTTAATGTCGACTTGCCGGTCTGCCCTCTCAATATGCAGTTCTCCCAGGACTTCCCCGACGAGCATTTCCATGTCTACAGGCGCCTTTGAAAGAGGTTGCCGACCCAAACGCGAGAGGCGCAACAGGTCATCGATTAGCTTATTCATTTCCTTGGCGGTGTTGATTACGGTGGTCACTAACTGACGACCCGCGGACGATAATTCCCCGCCGTGATCTTCAAGTAGTATTGCCGAGAAACCATTGATAGCGCGGAGTGGTCCACGCAAGTCATGCGAGACCGAAGACGAGAACGCTTCGAGATCCTTGTTTGCGGCCTCTAGCTCGGCTGTCCTTTCTAGTAATCTTCTGGTCAACTCCGCGTTTTCCGATCGCAGGCGACGTACTGCGACTGCTCGAGAGAGCACGGGTAGGATCATGCTCACTTTGAAGGGCTTCAGGATGTAGTCAAGTGCGCCGGTCTTCATTGCCTCCACAGCCGTGGCAATTGTTCCCTCACCCGTCATGATGATGCCGACGATTTCGGGATCGATCTCCAAAGCGGCCTTCAACACAGCGATGCCGTCTGTCTCAGGCAGCATTAGATCAGTGAGGATGAGGTCGAATCTTTGTTCGCGCAGGATGGCTAAAGCCGCTTCACCGGTAGTCGCACCGATCGTCTCATAATTGTGATCCTGGAGAGTGTCGCAAAGCGCCCGCATCTGGGCGACTTCGTCATCTACGATGAGAATCCGGGGATCGGATGTCACTGACATTAGTAGTCTCAGCGTCCTAAAGCGAGCATACGTTGGCTAACACTTCCCTTAGTTGACTCAGCTTTGGTGGTTTACTGAGTACTCGATCCACATGATGGGGAATATCGCCATCTGCAACGAGCCGTTGTCCCCAACCGGTAAAAAGAATTACCGGGGTGGCCGGCGAGATCTTCTTTATTGCTCCGGCAACCTGGCGTCCATCGATGTAAGGCATCCCCAGGTCAGTAATCACCACCCTGAACGGCTCACTACTGTCATGCGCCATCCTGAAAGTATCTATCCCTTCCTGCCCACCGTTTGCGCCCACGACAAAATGACCATCGGCCGCTAATGTATCCCGCAACGAGTTAAGTACTAATGGGTCGTCGTCAACGATCAAGATCCGTTGCGGCAATAGCGACATCGTGGTCGTTTGCGTGTCGGACGAGGTCGCAGTGGTATCGGGCACTGAGAAGATCAAGCGTACTGTGGTTCCCTGGCCCGGGTTGCTGTCGATCTCAGCTTCGGCGCTATGTCGTTCCAGCACCCCATAGACCATTGCCAGACCCAGTCCGGTGCCTCTCTCCCCCTTGGTAGTAAAGAACGGTTCCAGGCATCGGCGTCGGGTTTCTTCGTCCATGCCGACCCCGGTGTCACAGATTTCAACCTGCACATTGTGAGTTCGCCGTTGACCCTCTGGATCGAGCTCTCCAATAATTCGCGTTCGCAAGGTCAGAGTTCCGCCGTCGGGCATGGCATCGACGGCATTGAAAACAAGATTCGTGAGTGCTTCACGAATCTCGCCTTCCGCTGCCATGATTTTCGGCAGCTTCGGAGCCAAATCAGTGTGCGTCTGAATTACGATGCCCCTTTGCTGCGGTATGTCACTCCAACGCGCACGTGTAAGATCCAATACCTGCTGGATGAGATCATTGAGTTGCACAGGCGCCAGCTTCAGCTGAGGTTCGCGCAGACGATAGAACTCTCTGAGGCGTGCTATCGTCGCCGCTACGTCGTCGATGGCTCGGGCAATGGTCTCGAGGGAATTGCGCCCCCTCTCACTAAGATTCTGTTCATTTTCCAACAACGATTCGGTGTATAGCATCACGGGTGAGATTGCATTGTTGATGTCGTGGGCAATGCCACTGGCCATTTGTCCGAGTGCTCGGAGACGCTCTTGTTGCATCACAGCCTGTTGCGTCTCACGCAGGTCGGTATACGCCTTCTCCAATGCTTCATAGAGTTCCGCCTGGTGCGCCGCGAGGGCGACATGTTCGCTCAACTGCCGCAGAAATTCGCAGTCGCCACTACTGAGACTGTCTACTTCATTACGTCCGGCTAACAGCACTCCGAAGGCTTTGCCCTCGACCAGAAGTGGCACCATCACCAGTGAACGCAATCCGCCGCGTGCCAATCGTTGAGCAAACGGCAAAGACAGACTGCTGATATCCGGCTCGTAAACGAGTTCACCTTGTAAGCAACGAGACAGGCCATTCTTATCGATGTCAATGGATGCGTGTTCCGTAAATGCCATTTCCTTTGCTAGATGGTCACCTTTAACGCCGACGCTCATAACCCTCATACTCTCAGACGCTGCGTCGTAAACGCAGATACAGCAGAAGTCAACCGGCAGATCATCTTCGAGCCGGCGAATTACAACCCCGAAGATACTCTTCAAATCCAGACGCTCGCCCATTACACGAGTGATTTGCTGGAGCAGGTCGAGCCTCATCAACTGCTCTCGGAGTTTCTTCTCTGCTTCCTTTCGCGGCGTGATGTTATTGAAGGTTATCGCAACCTTGGGACTCTCTGCCCCGCCTACAGGTGCGGCGTAAACCTCGAACCAGCGGCCCAGCCTTTTGGCGAAGTTTTCAAATCGAACTGGCTCGCCCGTCAAGACGACCTTACCGTAAATCTCAAACCAATACTCTTCATGATCCGGGAAGAGATCGCGCATGCTCTTACCCCGCGCATCTTCTAGTCCGGTTTGCTTCGCGAATGCTGGGTTGACTTCCAGAAAGCGGTAATCAAGTGGCTTTTTATTTTCGTCGAACACCATTTCGATAACGCAAAAGCCTTCATCCATTGTCTCGAATAACATTCGATATCGGTCTTCACTGGCTCGTAACTCCTCGTTAGCGAGGCGACGTGTTTCTTCTTTCTCCTTCTCAACAAGGTCGATTCGCTTGCGCCGGCGATAGGCAAGAATGGCGAGCAAGCTCGCTATCAACACCAGAGCTCCCAGAATGAAAATTATCACCAAACCCATCGTCCCTGCTGTTAAGCGCAGATGAATAGGGCCAAGATTTATCCGGGAGGTTCTCTCCGCTCCTCCCAGCGCTGGGTTCACTTGTCGAATTCCCATCAAATAGCCCGCGACCAGACTTGAGAAAAGCGCTGCGCCGACCATTGCCACTATAAAACTAATGGAGAATCGTCTTCTCATATTCTGTTTAGAAGTCAACGCGTAATCCGATTTGCCCTTCGTGTCCTGGGAGACTCTGGAGCCGCTTCCTGATGGTCCAGAAAAGTCCGTCGATCGCAGTGGTTGTCTGCGCCACGAGGCACTGGGTGCTGGATCAATCTTCTTATCATCATCAAGTGCGTGTACCAGTATCCGACTCTAAAACCTCTCGGACTTTTCTCAGCGCTGCCACTGGAGTGAACGGTTTTTCAAGAAAGGCAATACCAGGATCCAGGACACCGTGATGAACAATCGCGTCGTCGGTATAACCCGACATATAAAGGACCCTAACGTCGCGGCACTTACCTATCAAGCGCTTAACTAACTCCGGGCCGCTCATACCTGGCATCACAACATCCGTCATCAAAAGATGTATTGAGCCTTCGTACGTCTGACACAACTGCAGAGCCTCCTGTCCGCTGGCGGCGGCCAGCACTGTGTAGCCTTCCGGTTGTAGAACACTGAGCAGTAGGTTTCTGACGGCGTCCTCGTCTTCAACGATAAGAACGGTTTCGCCTGCGACTTGAGCCGCAGGATCAGTTGCGATCTCACGTTGTCGTTCGCCTGCCTCTTTTGCCAGCGGCAGGTAAATCTTGAAGGTTGTGCCGTGGCCCGGTTCAGAATAAACCCAGAGATTGCCACCGGATTGCCTAATGATTCCATAAACCATCGACAATCCCAGACCAGTTCCTTTACCAGATTCCTTCGTTGTAAAGAATGGCTCGAAGATCCGAGACAGCGTTTTTGCATCCATGCCGTGGCCGGTGTCGGAGACGGCAAGCATCACGTAAGGTCCCGGAGTCACCTCCATATGCTGACGTACGTAAACATCATCCAGAAACACGTTCTGGGTCTCGATGGTTATATTTCCGCCTTGTGGCATGGCGTCGCGCGCGTTCAGGGCCAGATTCATAATCACCTGCTCAATCTGACCCGGATCAGCTAAAACCTTGCGCAGATCCGTCTCGAGCAGGGTGACCAATTTGATGTCTTCTCCAATCAGGCGACGCAACAGTTTATCCATATTTTGAACTGTTTCCGTCAAGTCCAGGACCTTCGGTTGGAGAACTTGTTTGCGACTAAAAGCGAGTAATTGACGGGTGAGTGCTGTAGCACGGTCCGCCGCTCGGCTGATTTCTCCCAGGTTCCTTTTGAGCGCATCTGGTTCTGCAAGGCGGCCCAGGCTAAGCTCAGTGTAACCAGAAATGACGGTCAACAAATTATTGAAGTCGTGTGCAACTCCACCGGCCAACTGTCCAATCGATTCCAGCTTCTGGGAGTGCTGCAGTTGATCTTCCAGGGACCGCCGTTCAGTGATATCCATGGCTGCGGCGTAAAACTGCTGCTCCTCCATGTAAGGTCGTGCCCTCCAACTGATCCAGTGATACGATCCATCTTTATGTCGGTAACGATTCTCGAATGAGATCGTCTCCTTGCCTTGAGAAAGTTTCTCAGCTTCAGCGATGGTTTTCTCATGGTCGTCTGGATGAACGAATTCCAACGATGGTTGTGAGAGGAGTTCTTCGCTGGTCCAGCCTAACGATCGTTCCCAGGTGGGGCTAACCCACTTGAAATAACCGTCAAAGCCGGCAATAACCAGCAGGTCTCCACTTACTGCAAAAAATCTCTCCCGTTCGCGTTCGACTCGTTTGCGGTCTGTGATGTCGCGGATAATGCCGGTGAAATAGCGTTCCCCATTCTTGTTAGACTCACCGAAAGACAACTCCACCGGAAACTCACGGCCGCTCTTATGCAACGCGGTTATTTCGATTGAATTCCAGTTCAAATGCCTTTTACCTGTCTCCACATAGCGCGCTATACCGGCACGGTGAACATCACGCAGATAAGACGGCATTAGCTGGGTAAGACTCTGATTGAGAATTTCTGATTCTTTGTAGCCAAAGATCTTCTCGAGCGCGCGATTTATGAATAGAATCCTACTATGCTGATCGATCGTAACAATTCCGTCAGAGGCCGTTTCGGCAATGATCCGATAACGTTCCTGACTTGCTCGCAGTGACCGCTCACTCTGCCGTTGCGCTGAGATGAGATATACGAGTAGCAGAGCAACGCTAACAAAGACTAATTCCTCCAGAAAATTGATAGCTTCGAGCCTGAAAGAATGACGTGGGGGGAGAACGAAGTAGTCGCTTGCAAGGGCTGACAAACCGGTAACCACCAGACCTGGATTTCGTCCGCCATAATGGCTCGCAACCATGACGGCAACAAAGAAGAAAGCGAACGGCGTCCGCTGGGACACCAAAGGGATTTGCAGGGTAGCTACAAGAGCTATTCCAACCAGGGTGACTGCAAAAAGATAACGCAACGGTGATGAACTAATGCGGTCAGCAAGGAACGTCATTGAAATCATCTAACGAATCTGTTGTGAGAAAGAGGTCGCGACAAGAGTGTTTTTCTTGACGACATTTCGAAGGGCGAAGCCGAATAGTATTGAATTTAGCTCTACAAGGTCAATCTCGTTTTCGGCAAACGGAGGCCTTCAAAACGAACTCATGATTGACTCCTTACACTCACTCAGCCCAACACGGCTGACCAATTCATCGAAGCGCGGGTCGTCACGAAGAGTATCAAAAGGCGGATCGACAAGAGCTCAATCATTCTTATCCGAGACTAGTTTTACTCAAGTTCACTCGGACATTCTGGGTTGGGAGACGCACCAAGATGTGTTTTCCAGCAAGCGTATTTGTTGACTTGCAATCGCCGTGGCGCTGCTCTATTTTTATTTACTCTTTTGGGTCGGGGTCTTTTACAGCTTCTTCGGTGGTGGAATCTACCAGTTTGTGCAAGCTCGGAAGATCGCCAACGCTGATAGTTAACAACCGAGGAGGAAGAATGAAACCAGCAGCGTCCCAATTCTCTTTAACCAGAGGTAGCGTTTTGTTTTGCCTCGTCTCGTCGATTCTCATCGTGGTCGCTAATGGCTCCGTTCTAAACGATCTCCCAAACCGGCCACCGAAGGTTTCCGCTTCAATTGGTCTAGAAAACGCTCAATCCTCCGCGGTAAAATCAGCCCTGCAAGCGTCCTTCGGATCGGTGGTCGAGGCGGTGACGGGGTTCACTCCTTTTTACCTGACAGGTGATTTCAATGGGGATGGTGCGCAGGACATCGTGATCGTCGTGCGCATAAAGGAACGGCGCGCGGCGTTACCGAAAGACGTGCGTCTCATAAATCCTTTCTGGGACAGCCCCAAAGTGATTTTTCCCAAGAACCCAGAAGGCGAAAAGACTCTCGCGCTGGCGATCATTCACAAATGGAAGACGCCAGACGCCGCCACAAAGTTTTTGCTGTTGGGTCAGGCTGCGCTCCTCATCTTCGTACACGACAGAACTTCCGAACCCGAAAGTGCGAAGGATTTGATGGAACTGATGAGCAAACGTGGCAGGCGACCAAAAGGCCTGACTTTTCCTCGGACAGCCAAAGGTGATGTGATCCTTCTCTGGACGGAGGTCGGCGATCAGACGCCCTTGTATTGGAATGGAAGAACATATAGGTGGGAAGAAGGGTCTGCAGACTGACTAGTCTCAGGACCGTCTGAGGAAGGACAGCGAAAATACGGGCGCCTCCCTGGAGTGCGGGGACCTGTCACCGCTTTGGTACAGCGAATCTCAGCATCGACGACGCCCTGTACCAAAGCGGTGACAAGTCCCCGCACTCCAGGGAGGCGCCCTTCGTTACCCCGGGTGCCCTTTACTGCGTCTAACTAACGCGCAACCCAGGGAGTCGCCACCGACCAGACCTCAATTGGGCCGAGGCTGAGGTTGATGGTCTTGATAATGTAAACCCCGCTTTGCGTTATTGGCGCTTCGAGGATTGCCACCCCCGAGGATGAGTTGACGGTCTGCACAACCCTTCCCGATGGATCAACCAACACTAACTGCATCGGTACCTTGAGGTTTGATTCAACCGCAACCGAGATTGCGCGCGTGCCAGCCGGCAGAGTGATGTTACGCAACAGGACTTGTCCTGGTGATTCTGTTGCGCTTGACTCAGAAGTCGCACCTGGCCCAGCCGTTGGCGCTCCCGTTGCGGTTGCATTGCCGAGGCAGAACCCGTCGATGAAAACCGCATTCTTGATGGGTTTGATCTCCAATGTATGGTGCCCGCCAGGCTTCGCGTTGTAGTTGTAGCTGTGCGAGGCTCCAAACACCGGCGCTTTGTTGGTGCCCGATGATCCGTTGTAACTGATGGTGCCTTGCGAGGCTCCATCGATGAAGATTTCAGCGCTGCCACCCTTCTGACTCGTGGCGTAGAAGTAGTTGATGGTGCCTGACTGTGATGCTCCTGTATCAAACGTCATCACAATGTTATGTTGACTGCTTCCTCCTTCATTGAGCCGGTAGTGGCCAGCGCTGGCAGCGGAATTATTAATTAGGTGCCAGCCATTCGAGTAGCTGATGTGTGCGTCATCATCCTCAATTCTGGTCCCGCTGCAAGGCAACGGTGTAGGCGTCGGTGATGGTGAAGCATCGGTTGCCGTAATCATCACTTGAGCCTGATTAGTGCTCGACTTCCCACGCGAGTCTTTAACGCTTAGTCGCGCAGGATAGACACCGGCGTTTTGGTATGTGTGTGCCGTAGTCGCTGTGGCTTGCGTCAATACCGGCGTACCGTCACCAAAGTCGAAGCTATACGAGACAATAGTGTCTCCAGGATCCGGATCGTTCGAGCTTGCGCCGCTGAAGTTCACCGTAAGCGGAACGTCGCCCGACATCGGTGTTGCCGATAACACGGCTAAAGGAGCAGTGTTTGGTTGGCACGATGCGTTACCAACAACTGTGTACTCCCCAGTGGGAGTCAAGCTGTCTGGGCAATTGTCAGGTGTTATGACGACAGCGGTGACTCTGATCAGGAAAGCACTGAGTTTTTCACCGATACCCGGATTCCCAACTCCACTGCGTGGAACAACTATGGTGATCGTTCCATCTGCGCTAAAGCCACTGAGCGGATCCGCAGGAGATAGAGTTCCGCCGTCCGGTCCATACTCGAATAGAGCGTCGTTTTGAGTTGGAGTGCCACCTACAAGAGTGCTCATTTGGACAACGTAGGTTGTTCCATTTGGCGCATTGAATTGCAGTGGCCAGAATGAGCCGCCCGGAACGACATTGAGGTCCCTGACTTTAATCGTGAAGACCAGCTTGTCAGCACCGACGTTGTAGGGCTCAGCGACCGCTACACTTTGAATATCGTACGGTGGCTGTGCTGACGGAATGCCGAGACCAAAACCATCACCGGTGGGATCGGAAAGCACCTGAACACCGGGAACGCTGCACGGATCCGGGGCCGGAACTGCTACATACTCACCACAGCTTCGTCCCTCACCAATCACGTTTACTGCGGTGACCTTGTAGAAGTAAGTTGCTGTCGCATCGGTTGCAGTTTCGTCGTCGTAGGTCAACTTGTCAGTGACCGTCGCGAGTGCTGCGCCGTATGTGCCATTTGCAGTGCGACGGTAGATTCTGTATCCCGTGATCACAGAGCCGCCATCGTCAGGGGCTGACCAGTCGAGATGAACTACGCCTGTGCCACTTCGTTTGACGCTATTCACTAACGGCGCCGCAGGAGCAGAAGGCTCAAGTGGATCGTAGGCGGCGAAAAGACGACGACCTCCCGATTGGCGGGCAATCGCTGCCTTGCTTGCACGTGAATCGAAGTAGGGAGGTGTCTTTGCAACTGTACCCGAGTTGCACGCAGGTGCAATACATCCGTCCGCGTATCCAAGAACGGCGCGTCCTTCCCGGTCTACAGTGAAATCGTTGAAGTCCAGAAGATTACGGGATGATGGATTAAGCGGATCGAGAGCACCGCAAGCAGTACCTCCGAGACAAATTGATCCGACTTGAACTGGATCATCCGGCGTCGCATCAACTGTGATCCAAGTAAGGCCCGCGTCGTAAGTTGTGGCTATGTAGAGATGCCAAACTCCTCGAAAGTTGTTGTCATCCTGTGGATCACCAGGCGTGGTTGTTCCCAAGAAACCGAATGAATACCGCCAAGACATTGAGTCGGATTGAACAACAGCACACTGGGCCCAAAAGTCAGACCACCATCATCGCTTCGGGACACCTCCGCTTCGCCGACGATGTTCTGTGAGGCGTAATAAACCGCGTTTTGGTAAAGCGGATGTGGCGGTGGTGCAGGCGTAGCATTCGGATTGTAAGGACCACCACCCAATGTTTCATGATCAGGACCAGCAGGAGCGCCTCCACCTTGACCAGGTGTGAAGTTATTACCATCGTCGTCGGAAAAAGCCATGAGGCTGTTTCCTTGTCCGCCAATGAGGTCGAGAGAGAAAACGCGACCTGTTTGTCGATCGACGAAGCCAATCGGATCGGAAAGCACCCATTGCTGTACAAAGGGGGTTGAGACGTCGTCCCATTGATCTTTCGCGGGTGACGAACAGTCGTCGAAATGTGTGCGCAGTGTGTTAGGACCTGATTGAAAGAACGACACGCCGCCGGTATTGACTTTGTCGTGCTTCATGCTCGCCACATTCGGATTCCAATCGATTCCGATTGACGGCTCACCTGCGTTGTCACCCAACCCTTCGGAGGCGTGGTAATTATGATAACGAGGCGCCAAACCGGATCCTGTCTGCACCGTTGCTGGTGGATCGACAAGCGCGATCGTGCCGGTAAAACTTTGCGCTAGTGGTGTGGTGGGTATGACTCGGATTGTGTAAACGGTTCCATCAGTCGGAATGTTGAGAAAAACCGTCTCAGGATCACTCGTTCCATGCGAGCTGCCGACAATGTTTCCAGACTGCAATATGTACAAATCAAAATCGGCGGTGGAATTCGGCCATTGAATCTGTATTAAGAGTTTTTTAGTGGCTGCGACGCTGGCGGCATTCACAGTTAATGTGTACTCGTCGCATAAGGGAGTCCCGGGTTCGCAGAGCGGACTAATCACGCCTCCTTGCCCGGATTCATTCGCCACAATGAATGGACCGGCGGTATAGCTTAGAGAACTACTCGACGCGCTAATGGTGCCGCTAGATGGGGTTGCCGCAGAACTCACGGTTGTCAGAATCACCAGCGCGGCCGACAATAGAATTACCGTGGCCAACAGAACCTTTGTGCGCGTGAGCGTTGAGAAGAACACCGCGATGGAAGTTGACAAAGAGTTGACCAAGTTTCTGCTGTTTAGCATTTTCTCTCCTAAGCCGCGAACTCTAGCGATGGCACCGTTGCGCCGGACAATGGTGCCCAAGTCACTCCCTCACTGCCGAGAAATGAGGGGAGTTGCAACAGTCCAGATCTCTACCGGTCCGAGGCTAAGGTTGACGGACTTAACGATGTAAACCCCGCTTTGCGTGATTGGCGTTTCGAGTACAGCTACACCCGAGGACGAGTTAACGGTCTGGACCAC
>DASYRR010000007.1:0-9027 GCA_036004125.1 Pyrinomonadaceae bacterium
AGAGAAGATCATGTTGAGGAACGGAAGAGCAACCGGAGTGGTGTTAAATGATGGCGATGAGATCTACGCCGATGTTGTGTCGTCAAGCGTCGATCCACGTCTGACCTTCATGAAGATGATTGGTGAAGAACATTTACCCGATGAGTTTTGCACTGACTTGAAGCGCTATAAGTATCGCGGATCGTCGGGCAAAGTGAATCTCGCACTTGATGGTCTGCCTGACTTCAAAGCGCTTCCTGGTGAAGGTGCACACTTGCGTGGCGCGATTTCAATTTCACCGGGCGTCGACTACATGGAGCGCGCTTACGACGAAGCGAAGTATGGAAGGTTTTCTCGTCGTCCATACATTGACATGGTGATTCCGAGCTTGACGGATCCTTCGGTTGCTCCACCGGGAAAACACGTGATGTCGTGCTTTGTGCAGTACGCTCCTTACAATTTGAAAGAAGGAAACTGGGACGAGAAGCGCGACGAATTCGGCGATACAGTTATCGACACGATTGCTGAGCACGCACCCAACATCAAAGAGTTGATCCGAGATCGGCAGGTGCTGACGCCGCTTGATCTCGAGCGCGACTTTGGTCTTTCGGAAGGAAATATTTTTCAAGGTGAGTTAACGCTCGAACAACTATTTTTTCTACGTCCAGCGCCCGGCTGGGCGCAATACCGCACACCAATCAAGAGCCTCTACATGTGCGGGTCGGCAACACATCCAGGAGGCGGGATCATGGGCGCGCCGGGAAGAAACGCGGCGCTGCAGATGTTGAAAGATCTGAGATAGAAATGTCCGATATGCGTGCGTCTTGTCGATGGCGGAAGATTGAGCCGCAGATTTACGCAGATAATCACAGATCAGAGAAAGAAAACCACGGACGTTTACTATTTATTCCTGATCTGTGTTCATCTGCGTAAATCCGCGGCTCAATTTGGTTAGTAATCGACAAGCTAAAGCATATCGGACCTCAATCTGCGATGACCTACGACGCCATCATCATCGGAGCAGGCCACAACGGTCTCGTTACTGCCTGCTATCTTGCGAAAGCGGGCTTGAAGACATTGGTCCTCGAGCGACGTGAGATTGTTGGTGGGGGAGCAGTTACTGAAGAGTTTCACCCAGGTTTCCGTTGCTCGACGCTCGATCACACGACCGGTCCAGTCTCTCCTCAAATTGTCAGCGACCTGAACCTCGCGCAGCATGGACTCGAACTCATCACTCCTGAAGTACGCGTACTGAGCCTTACCTCTGATAATCGATCGTTGTGTATCTACAACGACACCGCGCGTGCGACAAGTGAGATCGAAAAGTTCTCCCGCAAAGACGCGAAAAGTTACGGCGAGTTCCTGACTAGTTTCTCTCGCATAGGCAATGTTCTTGCGCCATTGCTTTCGATGACGCCGCCATCAATTGATAATCCAAGCGCGAACGACGTATGGCAGCTTGGGAAGGTTGGACTCGCTTTTCGTGGTCTCGGTAAAAAGGATGAATACCGTTTATTGCGCTGGGGACCAATGGCTGTTGCCGATCTCGTTGCCGAATGGTTTGACACGGAAGTATTGCGAGCGACTGTGGCCGCTCGAGGAATTTCAGGCGCGTCCGCTGGTCCATGGTCAGCAGGCACCAGTTTGGGATTGTTGTTACAGGCTGCACTCGACTCAAATCCGATTTCGCCGACCACATCTGTCAAAGGCGGGATGGGTGGGTTGACGAAAGCGTTGGCTTCTGCGGCAACGGCAGCGGGAGCGGAGATTCGCACCCTGGCAGATGTCTCCGATATAGAAGTGGCTGAAGGCACCGAGGCAAAGGTGGTTCTTAAAGGTGGTGAAACGTTACCAGCACGCGTAGTGATCTCCAATGCCGATCCTAAGACTACGCTCTTGCGTCTGATTGATCCGATTGACCTGGAGCCGAATTTTCGTTTGAAGATGCGAAACTACCGCGCCCTGGGTACCACGGCGAAGATTAACCTGGCGCTCGACGGTCTGCCGTCCTTCAAGGGAGTTGATGCAACAGATCGGTTGACGGGCCGAATCCACATTGGACCCGAGATCGATTATCTCGAACGCGCCTTCGATGCTTCGAAGTATGGTGAGTTTTCCACCGAACCGTACCTGGATGTGACGATTCCGTCGCTCACCGACTCGTCGCTGGCTCCCGAAGGTAAACATGTCATGTCGATCCAGGCGCAATTCGCACCTTACAAATTAAGGAACGGCGACTGGAATTCGCGAAGAGAGGAATTCGCCGACAGAGTTATCAATCACTTGACGACGTTTGCTCCGAATTTGAAAGACTTGATCGTCGCGCGGCAGGTGATCACGCCGCTTGATTTGGAACAGACGTATGGTTTAAGTGGCGGGCAGATACATCATGGGGAACAGGCACTCGATCAGTTTTTCACCTTCCGTCCGTTGATTGGTTTTGCTCAGTATCGAACACCTCTTAAGCGACTATACCTTTGCGGTGCAGGAACACATCCCGGTGGAGGTGTAACGGGTCTGCCAGGGTCGAATGCGGCGAGGGAAGTCCTCAAAGATTTTAAGGCCGGAAGGGTTTGACAGAACTAGGAGCGAAGCGACTGCACGCACGAGATCTGAATGTCCGATATGCTTAGCTTGTCGTTCGCTAAAGAGCCTCTTGCAAAACTCAGGCGACAAAGACAGGGCGCTCTTTTAACTCCGGAGGAGTTGCATGTTTATAGCCATCGAGCCCGCCCCTCCTCCGGCTCTGTTCGGAAGAGCGGCGGAACGATCACCATTGAACGAACGTATGCCGCTCTTCCGAACAGAGAAGGCGTGAAGGGTCGCGTCCGAGCTATAAACATTCGACTCCTACGGAGTCCAGAAACTACAGCTAAGACAAATCCAAAGTGCTAGAGGCCTGCACGCACCGCAACTCTCAAAAAGGACAAGCTTTGTGAGGAACCAACCCAAGCCATCCCGCAGTTTCGCCAGTGACAACAACGCTGGCGTGCATCCGGAAATGATTGATGCCATCAGGGCGGCAAACGAAGGTCATGTAATTGCCTACGGCGACGATCCCTTCACGGCGCGCGCGGTAAAGCTATTTCAGAAATATTTTGGACGAGACGTTGCTGTTTACTTCGTATTTGGCGGTACAGGTGCGAATGTCCTTGGTCTTAAGGCTGTCACTAAGTCGTACCAGGCAGTTATCTGTGCTGAGACCGCGCATATCAACGTTGATGAGTGCGGTGCACCGGAAAAATTCACCGGGTGCAAGTTGCTTTGTGCTCCTACTCCAGATGGAAAACTGCGGGTCGAAGCAATCAAGCACTTTCTTCACGGGGTTGGATTCGAGCACCACGTGCAACCGCGCGTCATCTCGGTCTCTCAATCTACGGAAATGGGTACGACCTACTCAAAAGCCGAGTTAAAAACTCTCGCCTCATTCGCACATAAGAACAACATGTTATTGCATATGGATGGAGCTCGAGTTTCAAATGCTGCCGTGAGCTTGAATGCGAGCTTCAAAGAGATAACGGCTGATGTCGGTGTCGATGTTTTGTCTTTCGGTGGTGCGAAGAATGGAATGATGTACGGCGAAGCGGTGGTGTTCTTCGACAAAAAGCTCGCGGCAGACTTCAAATATATCCGTAAGCAGGGTATGCATCTGCCTTCAAAGATGCGCTACATATCCGCCCAGTTTGAGGCACTTATTTCAGGTGACCTGTGGAAACGAAGCGCGACGCACGCCAACCGGATGGCCAGGTTGTTGGCTGCGGAGCTGGAAAAGATTCCCGCAATAAAACTTACGCAACCAGTTGAAGCAAACGGAGTCTTTGCCATCGTCCCCAGGAAATACATTACGACACTACAGAAAAGGTATTTCTTCTATGTTTGGAACGAAGAGACGTCAGAGATAAGGCTGATGACATCGTTTGATACGACGGAACAGGATATTGAGGAGTTCATTGATTTGGTGAGGCGAACTGTGAAGTGACGTGGGTTGTAAAAAGTTAGGAGGGGCGGGATGAATCTCAGATCTCAAAGCTCAGATCTTAAATTTCAAATCAGATGCCTTCCGATCCGTATCATTCTGAGATCTGAGATTCATCCCGCTTGCCCCCTTCCCAACTTCGTTCTCCTCACAGTACGCACCCCTTCCACGGCCAGCACAATCACCAACATCCAAAACACATAACGCAGTCGAAACAGTGCCCCCGCGTTTACTACAACCAAACCCAACGCAATCATGCCAACCATCGCCACCAAAAATATTAGCCACATCGTCAGGTTGCGCCGCTTATTCCAAACGCAAATCATTGCCGGCGCGTAAAGCAGGTACATTGCGAAAGTTTCCAAACCAGTGAGTATTCGACCAGCTCGTCCAGCCGTTCCAACTTCAAACCACATCCTGGGAAAGGGTGCAAATAGTCCTATCACGGCGGCTCGCGGAAGATATCGAACGACCTCGCTCCCGGTTCTAAAAAGGATATTGCTATCAATGTTCGAGCTCTTGCCGCTATAACGATTAAAGGCGTCTCGTCTTCCGTTTATCTGCGCAATCAATCGCGTGAAGAGACTATGCGTGCCTGTCACTTGTCCAGCGGGAATTGTTATTAAAGCCGTAGGCGGCTTGCTGCCTGGCAATGTTGTGCTGTCGATTCTTGTGGGTACGAAAAGCACAGATAAAAAAATGACAGCCAGCAACGCGAGATTCGGTGGGTATACTCTCCTTTCCTTCACCATTCTAATCGTAAAGAGGATCACAGTTAGCGCGAGCGTAGCCAAGATTATGTTCCAGATATTGCCGCGCGTCAGCCAGAACGTGACGACCAAAACAATGCTTCCAGTTCCGATTAAAAGACTGCTGCGCCATGACAGCTGACGCCCCAGCAGAATCGTAAGGATCATGAGCAAAACAAGCAGGAATAAAATTGAAAGTGGATCTCGGAGGAGTTGCGTTGAATGTAGTAGAAACGAAGGCCAAACAGCAATGATGGCCGCGGCGACTAAGCCGCTACTCTTGCCCAGGATCTCCTTGCCGAGTAGATAAACAAAACTGAGCGCACCGAGGTAGCAAAGGAGGTTTAGCGGCTCTGCGGCAAGAATGTTGTAACCAACTAAACCTCCTGGAAAGATGAATACTAATGAGTAGAGGCGGCAGTGCAGCGGAGCCTGGATGTCGAGCCACGCTGAGAATCCTGCATGTTTCAACGTCTCGGCAAGATCCGCGATCATTCCCCGATAGGTAACTCCATCAATCGCAAAAGAGATCCCGATTCCATTTTCGTCGAAAGTGTTTGGGAATATGCGGAAATGACCAATTAGGAAAACCAAGAGAGTTGTCACGAAATGGAGAACTGCGGCGACGACCAACCACCTGGTAAGCGTGATCTGCGCAAGGCGATCGAGAATTGAGCGGAGAGCTGGTGGGTTCGACACGATGTCGGTTTCAACCTAGCAACAACTTCAAAAGTCCACCTGCAGAGGCGATGCCCGAAATGCGCTCCGACTCACCGAAGTTTGTCGTTCTTGAGCGTTCCATATCCAGAGCGAGTTGTTCCTGATGAAGCTTGCGGCGTTCCTCTTCAAGGGCAACGCGTTCCTTTGCCCGCGACATCTGCAGACCGCCAGCTTGAATAAATTCAACGATGCGACTCAGTTCATCACGATCAAACCAGATCCCGTGGCGTTTGCAAATGTCAATAATGACACCCGAACAGCGCGCGAAGTTTGCGCGGTTCATCAGTTGTGAGCATTCGGGACAAGGTACGTAATTTACCTTCACTGCCGGTATCACAGCTGCGAGCGAAGCGCTACCGAGAACAGCGGACTGTTGCTCCTTATCGGCGCAGATTTTTTCAAATGCCTGAATGTTGAGCCAAAGACCCAGACAGGTCTCGCACTCGAGCACCTTCGTATTTCCGATGGGGACCAACTGCATCTCGGTCCGGCAGCGGGGACATTTTTTGCCCGCGGTTAAAACATCCGTCTGTCGCGCACCCTCGGCGCCACAACGAGGGCAATGCTTGGTGCCAACAAACATCATCGCGAAGCATGAAGGGCAAGCCACTGTTGCGAGCTGCGCTTCACAATACCTGCACTGTGGTGCATCCGAGGAAATCGAGGCACCGCACATTGGGCAGTTGATGGTTCCGGCTTCCATTGGCCGGAGATTTTAACAGAGCTTGGTGCTTTAAGCTTTGTACTTTGAGCTTTGTACTTGGTACTTTGTGCTTGGTGCTGAGCACTTGGTCACGATCATCTCAGTTGGTCGCAAAGTACAAAGCAGAAAGTACCAAGATCAAAGCACCAAGCACTAAAGTACAAACCACAGCCAAAGCAACGGACAGATGAATGAGCAGTGTGCTCGATGAGCTTGTTGACGGAGTTGAGCCTGCGCCGGAGATAGTTTCGTTGTTCGCAGGCACCAGGCGTTCGCTTGTGTTGAGTCTTGACATTGGCACTTCAGGCGTCCGCGCCGCGTTGTTTGATGATCAAGGCGCAGAAGTTAGCGCCGTCAGAATCAGTAGGCATACGTCATCACTGATGGAGTTTACTGAGCTCGATCCAGACATCATTGTTGATGAAGTAATCCACGCGATTGATGATCTATTCGCAACGACAACGGACGTAGGGAAAGTTGAACTCATTGCGATCTCCACTTTTTGGCATAGTCTGCTCGGCATAGATACCGCCGGCTCGCCAACGACTCCGCTTCTCACCTGGGCTGACACCCGCGCCACCCGAATCGCTAAGGCCTTTCGTTCGGAGTTCAATGAAAACGATATTCACTTGCGCACTGGCTGCCGCTTTCATTCTAGCTATTGGCCGGCAAAGCTTCGTTGGCTGCAGATCGAACAACCAGAGGCTTTCGGGCGAACCACAACGTGGCTGGGATTTGCTGAGTATCTCTGCCTTCAGCTTTTTGGTGAAACGGTTGTTAGTGTTTCGATGGCTTCTGCGACGGGCCTCCTTAATCAACCCACCTGCGATTGGGACTGGGATTTTGTAGAGACACTAAATCTTTCACCCGATACGCTGCCCGCAATACAACACAACATTAATGTACCCGTCGTCGAAAAATTTATCGGCCGCTGGCCCGCACTTATCGACGCCAGACTGACAACCATTGTTGGAGACGGTGCGGCCAACAACATCGGTGGTGGCTGTGCCTCCAACGACAAAATTGCCTTGATGATTGGGACGTCTGGCGCAATGCGCGCAGTTCTAGAAGGAGCGCCACCTGCCCAGTTGCCTTCGTCGCTTTGGTGTTATCGAATCGATCGTCGCCGCGTTGTTGTTGGTGGGGCACTCTCAGATGGTGGAGGACTATATCGTTGGCTCACGCAATCCCTGGTTGTTGAGGACGATACGATCGAGTTTGCCAGAGAATTGGAATCGATTGAGCCCGACTCACACGGGCTAACAATACTTCCGTTCTGGTCAGGTGAACGCAGCACCGGGTGGTCTGGCGACGCCCGAGGCGCGATTCTTGGACTCACTCAGCAGACGAAGCCTGCGGAAATTGTGAGGGCAGCGCTTGAGTCAATCGCATATCGCTTCGCGTTGATAGCCAATGCCCTCGACAGGGTCGCACCCCAAGCGCAAATTGTGGCTACCGGCAATGCGCTGCGTTCATCACCGGTTTGGCTGCAAGTCATCGCCGATGTCTTAGGCAAACCTGTAGTGCTTGGTGGTTCTCCCGAGGCCTCAATTCGCGGTGCTGCCTTGCTTGCACTCGAAGCGGTGGGCAAAATAGGAACCATCGAAGAAGTTGCAGTGTCGGTGGATGAAGTGTTCGAACCAAACATGGATCGACACGCTCGATACCGGCTTGGCCTCGAGCGGCAAGAAGAGGTTTATCGGAAGCTAATGTCCTCTTGATGTTCGACAAACCTTTAGTTTGTCGACGTCAATAATGGAGGACCTTTGGGACTTTCGAGGCCCTTAACACGAGACAACGACAAACTAAAGTTTATCGGACCAACACAATATGAGTGCATCCGTGACGAAAGAAAATAGCAACCCAGAACTCGATCAACTTTGCATCAATACAATTCGAACACTTTCAATTGATGCAGTGCAAAAGGCCCAGTCAGGACATCCAGGCTTACCATTGGGTGCGGCCCCGATGGCCTATGTCTTGTGGACTCGATTCCTTCGCCACAATCCACAAAACCCGAAGTGGGAAAACCGGGATCGATTTTTGTTGTCAGCCGGGCATGGTTCGATGCTTCTTTATTCGCTGCTGTACCTCACCGGCTACGATCTACCGATGAAGGAATTGCAGAGTTTTCGTCAGTGGGGTTCGAGAACACCAGGTCACCCTGAATACGGATTGACGCCCGGAGTCGAGATTACAACCGGGCCGTTGGGCCAGGGGTTTGCGAACGGTGTCGGGATGGCGATGGGAGCTGCGCATCTCGCTGCCAAGTTCAACAAGTACGACCAAAAGGTCATCGATCATCATATCTACGCGATTGTTTCTGACGGCGATCTGATGGAAGGCGTTGCCTCCGAAGCCGCCTCGCTCGCAGGTCATCTCAAACTTGGCAAGCTAATTTACCTGTACGACGACAATCACGTGACAATCGAAGGCTTCACGAGTCTCGCTTTCAGTGAAGATGTGCCTAAGCGTTTCGAGGCGTATGGCTGGCACACATTGACCGTAAATGACGGCAACAACCTTGACGAGATTGAAGCGGCAATTCGAGAAGCTCAGTCGGTGCCGGACAAACCAAGTTTGATCTCTGTAAAGACGATTATTGGTTTTGGTATGCCAACGCAGGGAACTCGTAAAGCACACAGTGACGCGCCAGGTGAAGATGCTGTTCGCGAGACAAAACGTCATCTTGGCTGGCCAGAAGACAAGCAGTTCGATGTGCCTGACGAAGCGCTCTCGCACTTCCGTCAGGCTGTAGAACGTGGTTCAAGGCTGGAAGCTGAGTGGCGCGGCCTGGTGCAGAGCTATAAGGAACAACATGCGGAAGATGGCGCACTATTGAGCACAATGTTGAGCGGTGAACTTCCTCCGAACTGGGAAGATAGCCTGCCTACGTTTGC
>DASYRR010000008.1:0-33087 GCA_036004125.1 Pyrinomonadaceae bacterium
CGGCAGATTGTTCTGGAGCGTGCGGGAAGAGATCTGTTCCTCGTCAAGGATCCCGATTTCGATCTGTACCTGCTCGGCTTTACCCGCGATAAAGGAAAGGTAACTGAAGCTTACTATGGCAGCGATTGGTATTCCGGGGCGACGTATTCGGGACCCCGAACATTTTCGCCGCCAAAAGAATGGGAAGGTTATGTGGGGCACTACTTCAGCGACAGTCCCTGGTATGGTGATTCGAGAATAGTTTTGCGGAAGGGCCAGCTCTACGCTGACGGTGTGCAGCCACTTGTCCCAAGAGGCGATGGCAAGTTCGGCATTAATGATCCGCAAGCACCTGATTGGATCGCGTTTGAATCGATTCTCAATGGAAGAGCAATGCGGCTAAATTTGTCGGGCGTGGTGTTTCGTCGGGCCTTCACGCCTTAGATCATTTCACTGCATAACGTACTTCCAAATCGTTGACTCACCACCGACCAAAAGTTCCTCTGGATGTTTTTGAGAATCTGAGGGTAACGCAGCGACGGATGAACACTCCTCGGGCAGTACTTCCTGATATATGATCTTTCCGGAGGAATCAAAAATGTCGAGAACTGAGCGATCGATTCCTGCAAAGTTGCTGATTACGGCAAGGTATTTCGGCTGATAACTGGCAAGTTTTATCCAAACACCTTCGGCCTTAAACACACTCGTACCGCGCAGCTCTGTACCATCGGGCATTTTGTCAACAGTATCGTCAAACTTGCTCAGCGGTGCATTAATTTCCGACAGAACTTCAGCTTTCAAGTCGATTAGAAGCAGCCTACCATCATAAAATGTGAGCAGTACGGTCTGTTGGTTTCCCGGCATTTGAAGTAACGAGTAATTGCCGAAATAACCGGGCACGTTCGTTTCTTTGATTACTGCCCCTTGGGGATTTCGGATCTTAAGTGTGCTATCACAGGAAATGATCTCGTTGGTTCCATCTCCATCTGTGTCGACAACCTCAAGTTGATCGTCTCCATACTCTTCGTCGTGCTGAACTAGTTTTTTTCCGGATTTGTCGAACACTTGAATGCCGTCCCAACTCACAACAAACTCGGCAATGCCATCCTGATTCAGATCACCAACCGTAACATTCCTCAGGAATCCTCTTTCGGTTTTCCGTTTTCCGTAAGACCATAACAACTTACCGAAATGATCGAAGACAGCTGCGCCATCCAAGCTTCCGCGACCAAGGTATTCACAGATCCCGTCTCCCTCAAGGTCTACGACTTGCAAATCTCCGAGCATAGTATCGGTTTTTTCGCTTCCGAAGGGGCCTCCTGCTGGATCTACGTGAAACTGAAATTGGGTATGACTTTGCTTTGTTCCTTTTAGGTCGAGCACCAGGGCCCCTCTACTGCCCGCAACGACGACTTCAAGCCCGGTATGCTGGTCCCACTCGCCGACCGAGATGTCGTCGATCCTTCCGATTTCATTATTGCCGGCCAATTCGCTCAGGACGTTTTTTTCTAAAAACTTACTTCGAGAGATCAGGTTTGCGCCGCCCGTTACGATTCTCGGTTGCTTCAGCTCATGAGGTGTAGGCGGCCGTGAGTAGCCAAGCAAGCTTCGTGAAAGTATAGCGTATACGAGCCAGGCGGCCCCTCCAATCCCTGCCAAGAGCACCAACAGAACGATAGCAACTATGAGGACAATTGATTTTGTTTGCATCGGTTCTTAATTGTGAGCTTTGATTGTTCTTTTACGATCACATCAACAACACATCAACACAGTGGGCGTGCACCATGTCCTCGCACGGTGACCATGCGAAGATCGTAAAGCGCCCGTCCTGCGATGCGACGAGAGCGAGTGAGTCGCGTTGATCGAAAACAAACTGAGCTGCTGATAGGTGTCTGGTACCTCCGTGTTCGGTCGGTTGGACTATGATAGGTTGGTTGCCCACTATGGGCTCCGTCACTACCCAGTGTTCCACAGGCAAACTTTCAGGCGGTCGTCTAATCTTGGCGCCAAAGGCCAGGACCTCATATTGATCGTTAATAATCGCGGCGCCGTCCACAGCCGTTAATCCGCCGATTGTATCTACACTTCGACGCACGGCCCCTTCCCACTGCCTTTCGTCTTCCTCCCTGACATCTTGCTTCATCAGCTCACCGAGGGCAGCAAAGGAAGGCGATGTCGAGTAGAGGATTGGTTGGGCAATCGACGTTCGCCAACTCTTAGAACCACTCGGAATCACGAGCAAAGCGCCGCCGTGTCCATGCGCGCGCATTGATGCCGCGAGTTGCACCAGCACATTCACTGAAGGGTGTTTGCCATCGGCCGCTGACGATGTAAAAGCGAGAAGCGATTTCAAGAGTTCCGGGCAGTCGGGAAGGCTGGTGCCTTTTTCGTCTATGACTTTGACGTGTTCGCCTTGAAGCACAACTACGTTAGCGTACTTTCCGAAACCTTCCAGGCGACGATGTTTGATTACCAGCAGCCCTGGCTCGATGTCTTCGAGTACAAAACAAAAAGTGGGAATGCTTCGGGTGGCACCCCAAACTTGCAGCACGCCGTCGATCAACCAAACACCGAGATGTATTTCTGGTCTCTCAACGGCCGGCGCAAGTTTGGTTAGGACAGCTCTGGTTAGGGGAAGTGGTCGCTCAAAGAGCAGAGGCTGGCTCGTGTGTGCGGGCGAAAGGTAAGCAAGTGAGATTTTGGGAAAGCGCCCTTCTTCCGGACGAAAACTTGCCCAGAATGTTGCATCGATAATCACTTCGATCGTCCTGGCATCAGGTAAAGGCGCAACCTCAGTCTCACCCAGTTTTTGAGCTTCCGCGATATGGCGCGCGAAGTGCTCCTCAACCATAGGTGCAACCACACTGGCTGCCTGATATGTTGCTTTACCGTTCATCCCCTATTTGCCAGTAAACAACGTGTCCTCGTCAACGAAGCAGAGTCCGTTTCCCCATGGATCGTGAACATAAAACGAGCGCTCTCCCCAGGGACGCTTCACAATGTCACCTGCGCTATCGCCGTGTACGTCTTCATCCGATAAGCAATTGAGTTCTTTCGCGCGAGAGTGAAAGGTCTCGGGATCACTCACCGAAAAGTAGATGTAATCTGGCAAAGGTTCCGGCTGGATTCCGGTCGTTCCTTCCCCCGTAACATCTACGAGAGCAAGAATCACCGGACCACAATCGATGTAGTGACGTCCTGCCCTGGGGATTCGCCTGCCGCGATCGCCGAGCAGAGTGCCATAAAACTCTTCGGCTTTGTCGAGGTCATCGACCTGAAGAATTATGCGATAGAGAACGGTTGCTTCTGACATAGAGTGGTCCTTTCAAGTGGTCCTTGGTTATGAGAATAGGACCTATATGACCTGTACGATCTATTCGCCTGAATGCCGTCTATTTAACATCCACCGCTCTCGTGATCAAATCGATGTCCACCGTGATGTTGTCGCCAACGAAATTGGGAACTGTCCTGTGACTCCAATTAATTCCGAATTCACGCCGGTTCAAAACAATACTTGCTGAATAGCCAATAGTCTTTTTCGTCTTGTCACTATTCTCGCTAACGCCGGTGACAGTAAACGGAAGCGCAATTTCTTTGGCGACGCCATGCATCGTAAACGTTCCATGAGCGATGAACTGCTTCCCACGCTTTTCAATACGTGAACTCTGAAATGTAATCTCAGGGTACTTTTCGACGTCGAAGAAGTCGGCAGTACGCAAATGTTTGTCGCGTCCTTCGATCCCAGTATCAATGCTCGTGGCTTTGATCACAACATTGACCGTCGATTTGGTGATGTCCTTCTCGTCGTTGTTGAGAGTAACAGTGAAGTCTGTGAACTTTCCTTTAACCTTCGACAGACCATTCATAATCGGTACCGAGAATCCGACGTTCGAATGATTCATGTCGATTGGATACTGTTTGCCGGTGCTTACCTGGGCGGCAACAGAGATTGAAAACAAAAAGACGGTCGAAAGCACTTTTCTAAGCATGTTGTTTCCCTTCAATTTTCGGAATTGATGCCATTTAAACGTTCAAGTCTGGATCAAATATTTGGTAAACCCTGCCGCTACCAATTCGTCATAGGCCGAAACGATCTCCGCAGGAACTTCTTGCTCGATTTGATATCCCCTTGCGGGATAAAGCCGGATTCTTTGTAGATCACCAACCATGATACTCACGACGTCAGAACGCGAGAGAGCATTGTTACTGTAGTCGCGCAAATAATCCTCGAAACAGATTTGCGGTGAGGTGACAAGCACTTCTTTGTCCGGCCACAGCTTCCGAAACGTTGCATAGCTTCGACGCTCCATATAAGGCTTTTGCACCAGAATGAACTTCCGTAAGTTGAGACCGAGTTCCTCGACCAACTCTCTCGTGAACCGAATGTTTTCACCGGTATTTGACGACCGATTCTCGATGAGAATCTTTTCCTGGGGAACGCCTGCCCTTTTGGCAATGCGTGCGAAACGCTCTGCCTCTGGTTCGGTCCAGAGCTGCTTTGTAATTGTTCCTGCGCCACCCGCAAATATGATCAACGGCGCAAAGCCATCCCTATACAACTCGACGCTTCTTTCGGCAACTCGTTCGTCGTGACTGCACAACACGAGGATGGCATCGGCCTTGTCCAACGGCTGATTCATCTTGTGGTAATTCCAGATGTTCTCCGCCAATTTAGTTAAGCGTTCTTCCATTACCATAGTGACTCGAAGCGTCGATGAAACATGTAAACATCCGTCGTTTACTTAGCCCGCAGAGTTGAGTGAAGGAATCAACCACAAAGTCACCAAGACACAAAGAGTTAGAAAGACATGTGCATTCTTCTAGTGCCTTTGTGCGTTTGTGGTGAAGTTATTTCAGTGGCGGAACGTTTAATACGGTTCTTACTCCCTGCTCTTCTAATCAAACTCTCAATTTCATTCCGAAATGATGCGCATCGATCTCCATCCTTTTCACTAGATAGAATCGATGAGCTTGAAATCGCTGCACGCCCGAATCAAGATGAAACTCATCGCAATCGTTTTCGCGGGCGTGTTTGACTAACCAATCGAATAATGCGCCGCCGTAACCTTTCGAGCGATCGTCACTCTTGGAGACAAGATCGTCGACATACATAAATTTGCCCCACGCGAGATTTTCGGAGATACGAAAACCCGCAACGGCTTTTACCCCACCATCAATCACGCACGCCAAACGATAATCCGCGATCGCAGTTTGACGTTTCACCCTGCCGAGAAATTCGTCTTGAGTAACCTGCGGTCGGAGTTCAGCCATGACCGCGTAACAGGCATTAATCTCTTCATCGGTGGTGGCGAGTATTATGTTTGCGCTCATTTTGCGGGCGGAAGATTTGCTGTGGAAGGGAGAGTCCAGCCCTCCTTTACAGTCGGGCTACCGCTCCGTTAGGGTGCAGCTTTTTCGAGACGTTCGCTGTCTTTCATTATCTGCGCACTTAGCTCGACGATCTCTAACAGTTCTCGGTGTGCCTTGACTGTTTGTTCTGTGTTGATAACTCCATTCTATCAGGTTTCAAAGCAGGCTCATTATCGTGGGTGCGGCACCGGATTGCCCCAAGCGCTTGTCGAATTCCGCCGAGGTGATAGGCCGTGTGAGTGAGAATTGAAAGTGCGCCGGCGATATCGTACTTGCCATCCCACTTATCGAACGAATTGATCGTCGCCATCACTTGGGAGTGACTATCTCTAAGCCGGCTCTTGATTCTGTCCCATTGTTCTGGGGTTACCTCGCCGACGGTTTCCCAAATCTCTCGCCAATTGTTCTGACTATCCTGTGCGGTTCGGATATAACCGTTCAGAACGTCAAGATAGAAGCGTACATGCTCTACTTGAGCGGCTATAGTCGCGGAGTCTGGACTGATGCGTTGAGAAGCTTCTTCCGTGGTGACGGTCTCCAGGGTTTCAAACAAGGTTGTCCCTTTGTCGAGATAGATACCGTTTACGCTTGAGAATGTTTCTTCAAGACATGCAAGCAATGGCTTTTTCAATCGTTCGAGTGGAATCTGGATAGACATGATGCTCCTCTGGGTTGTGGATTCCAGTCAATATTAACCACGAAGACACGAAGGCACAAAAACGGCTCACGAAGTGGATTCTTTATCCAACGATAACGGTCAGTTTTTTGTGTCTTTGTGACTTGGTGGTTAGCGTTCTTGTGATGAGGTATTCGCCTCTAATCCTCCAACTGCTCTAACAACTTGGCGACGGCTTTCGCTTTGTGAAAAGTTGTATGGAACATCGGGGTCCGACCTTCCAGGTCTTTGGCCTTCGAGTCGGCGCCATTGTTCAAAAGGAGCTGCGCAATCTTGGCTTGATTGGCGTGAGCTGCGGCGTGCAGAGGTGTGGTTCCCCAATGTCCGTTTTGGTTGACGGCGTTTACGTCCGCGCCGGATTTCACCAGGAATTCGACGACCTTTTCATGCCCTTTCCAAACTGCGCAATGTAGTGGTGTCGACCCATCTGTATCATGTGCATCGATCAGCGAGGGATCTGTTGCCAGTAAGCTCTTAAGCGTCGCAACATCACCCGACTTGGCCGCCTTGATAATAAGTTTGCCTGGCTCCGGCATTGAACTCCTTGAAATCAACATTCAAACGTCGAATGAATCGACTCCAACAAAGGTATCCACTTCGCGTTGTGTTCTCAACCAAACAATCGTCATACGCGCCGCGTTTTCCTGGATCAATCTGACAACCTTCGGTCGGGTCCTGCGCGAATAACCCAGCACCCAACGGATGAACTCGATATCTATCTTTTCAGGACATCCTTCGGCCATGTCCGGCCTCGTGGCGTTTCTATTAACGAGCCAGCGCTTTACTACTCGCCATAAACAAACAACCGTCGAAAAATCGAGAAATATGATCGTGTCACACGCTTCAATTCTTTGTACCAGTGTACCCGAGTAGTTTCCATCAATGATCAAGGAGTCACGACGCAACAACTCGTTGACCGTTTGCAACCACTTATCTGCAGGCGGCTTAGTCCAGCCTGAGCTCCAATAGAACCTATCGAGGTGTAACACCTCAATGCCCAACCTCGTTCCCAATTTGCGAGACAGCGTCGATTTACCGGAACCACTCGGCCCGATGATCAGGACCTTCTTCATCTTGTGACGATAGTTGGCGTAGTGGTACCGACCTCTATCCTACGCGCGATTGGTCTAACCACGCGACCACGACTGACTCTTCCAATTCTTCTGTCTTCGTTCAAAATCAAATCACAAGCCTTGAACGCATACTCTTCGAACTCTCCCAATCGAGACGGGAGAATCACCCAGGCGTTTTTTCCCGAACGCCACAGATAGCGCCGCGATAATTGTGGAAACTCCTTAAGCAAACTGTCCGCGTGTTCGGTGGTAGTAAACAACCACATGCCATTTGATCCTGGTTGCTTGGTACTGTCTCGCAACGCGCACAGAAGTCTGTCGTCCAGATAGACGTAAGTGAAACCAAACACTCGTTTGATGGTAGAACGAAGTGAGGACAACTCCTCAAGCACAAATGGGAAGGGAACTTTACCTTTCATTATGTTCATTTCAGGTTCGACTTAAAGAAGTTTAAAAGTCGTAGTTCGTACTCGATTTTGGACGCCTCGTGTAGATCCACATGTGCGGCGCCTGGAACAATCCAAAGTTCTTTCGGTGCACATGCAGTTTCATACAAGTGTCGTGATTCTTCAATCGTCGTGTGGTGATCGTCGGCACCGGCAATAAATAGTTTTGGGAAAGTGAGTTGGTTAACGTGATCGATAGGGCGTAACTCATCCGGATCGACGCCGAGTCGCGGACGAAGTTGGATTATTAACAAAGGTGTCAGGATTCGCGCCCAACGCCCAAGTCTCAGTGTCAGCCGATCGTTGACTGCCTCGTTAATGGTTGGGTAGACCATCTCAATGGCCATCGCATCGACACTGAGCGGTGGCGTCGCCAGAATTGCTGCAGCTCCGCCCATCGAGACCCCAACGACTCCAATCTTCTCACCTGGCGCATTATCGCGAAGAAACTGAATGGCGGCTTGAGCGTTCTTTCTTTCAAGACTTCCAAAAGTAATGTGAGTGCCGTCGCTTTCACCATGCGCCTGAAAATCAAAGAGCAAAACCGAATAACCGGCCTGGCTAAGAAACCTTGCGCGGCCCACCATGCTGAGGCGGTTAGAGCGCACGCCATGCATCAACACGATTGCGCCAGCACTGGCCTTACCAGGAATGAGCCAGCCATGAATTGTCGAGCCCGACTCGCTGTGAAATTCTACTAACCGCCCGCTCAAGCCAGCGGGAATGGCACCGATCGTCTGCGGAGCGGATGCGGTAAGTACACCGCCTGCTAACCAGATGCTTGCGCACCCAGTAACTGCTAATACCAGTAGAGCAAGCAGGGATAGTTTTCGGCGCATTAACAGAGACGATCCTCAGAAACGAGGCGGCCTTGGTTGCGGAGAAGCAGCACTTTCATTAGTGTTTGTTCGTCGCTTGTAGTAATCGTCAATGTAATCCTTCATCGCGACCTGCCAGAATCCCAACCCATAGCGTTTGGCCTCGGCTTTGGCTTGTTCACTGGTCCAGGCGTCATGCTCGATACGATAGACGGCTATGATTGTGCCCGTGCGATCTGAACCGCGCTCGCAGTGAACAAACACAGGTTGATTCCCGGGAGAGTTGATTAACGCTAGCACCTCAGCGACAGTTTTATCTGGCGGGCGATTGAAACTCGAGAGTGGAACATTGAAATAACCTAAACCGACTGCTCTGGCGAATGCTTGCTCCGCTTTTGACCGTTCGTCGTCATCGCGAAGACTAATAATCGTCTTGATCCCGAGTTGCCTTAATAACTCAAGTCCGCCTTTTTTTGGTTGACCACCACGATACAGATTTGAATTGACTTCGTGCAGATTCGGAAGCTCGCGGTGTTTGGGAGTCTGCGAGACGGCCAAACTCGTAGCACAAAATAGAATGGCGAACGTTGTCGTTAACGTTGTCCGTATTCTCATAATCACTTTCAGTTTTGATGACTGAGTTAATACAGGTCTCTAGCACGTCTTCAGAAATGCAGTCGTGTTTTCAAGCACCAAATCCGATTGATCTCGATGAGGGCTGTGACCACAAGCTGGTAGCAGAACGGTCTGTACCTTACCTCCACAAGCGGCCTTTATGGCCTCGACCTGTCGCCAGGTTCCATATTGGTCTTTTTCACCTTGAATCACCAACACAGGCACTTTTATCTCGGGCAGGAATGATTCGATGTTCCATGATCGAAATTCTGGATTAAGCCAAACATCGTTCCAGCCTCGAAAGGCACACTCGACGTTGCTGTCATGATATCGCAGCAGGTTCGCTCTTAAAGAACCCTGCTCGTAGTTCTCTTTTGCGTTCTGAATACTTTCGACGCCGATTGTTTCAACGAAGACGTGTGGTGCTTCGAGGATCAATGATCGAACTTTGGTTGCCTTCCCACTACCCGCGTGAATTAGGGCTATCGAGCCACCATCGCTGTGCCCGAATAGAACCGCCTCACGAATGCGTAGAATCTCCAGTATCTCCGGTAACACGATGAGCGCTTCATCGTGCATGAAGGTTACTGGACGGGGCAAATCAATGGGATCTGACTTTCCATAGCCAACCCGACTGTAAACCAGAGCTCCGAATCCGGTGGCCTCGGCGACCCGCTCTGGAAAGTCTCGCCACATTGCCACACATCCGAGACCTTCGTGGAGGAAGACAATTGTTGGCGCTTCCTCAGGCGAAGGACCGTGCCAGTTATATTCGAGACGGTGCCCACCGGCTACCAGATCCATAGTTTGTCGACCGTCAGCAGTCAGTGGCGAGTGGATATGAATAGGTTATAGGTCCTATTTGCTTTGATTAATTCACAAATCGTCTCAATTGCACACTAATCGCAAACCCAATCGCAATGAACGTTGCGATCAATGAGGCAAGGCCTGCACTCATCAGTGGCAACGGCACTCCTATAACCGGTGAGATACCCAAGGCCATTCCAATATTGATGAAGATCTGAAACGCAAAACCACCGACCATGGCCATGATGAATAGCATTCCTGAGCGATCTGCAGATCGACGTGCTCCGGTTATCAAACGTGACAAAAGCACTGCGTACGCAAACAACACCAGCACACAACCGATGAAGCCATAGTTCTCAGCAAGCACCGCGTAGATGAAATCTGTATGCGGCTCCGGCAAGAACTTCAACCCGCTCTGCGAATGTTCCGCGGACGAATGCGATCCAAATAAACCGCCCTCGCCAACTGTCAGAATCGACTGCCAGGTGTGATATCCGATCCGACGGCGGTCGGCATTTTCCGGATCGAGAATGACGTTGATGCGTTCTTGCTGGTAATTCTTAATGAAGTTTGTCTTGACTCCAATCCAATATGAGGCTGGGATCATTACGACTGCGAGAGCCACGCTGATGACAACAAGCCGCAGTCTAATTGCAGATAAGAAAAGTACGACTGCGAGAATCGGAACATAGGTCAGGACAGAACCAACGTCCGGCTCCAGCATGATGAGGCCAATAGGTAACGCGAGGATTAACCCACCAACAACCATTTCTTTTACGGTAAGGTTCTGGGCACGGTTCCTGCCAAAATAGCGGGCCAGTAACATCGCTGTCGTTACTTTGACAAATTCTGAAGGTTGAAACTGGCCGATGCCCTGTACTTTGATCCATGCACGCTGGCCGTTGATCTTTAAGCCGATACCTGGCACGAGAACGATGACCAATAGCACGAGGCCGAACACGTAGAAAGCCGGTGACCAGGTGAGCAGACGGCGATAGTCAGTGAATGCAATGGCGAGCATCGCAACCAGACCGATACCGAGTCCGATCAGTTGTTTGATCCAGTAGGTCTCTGTTGGCTGGGCATAACGAATCTGGATCGTACCGAAAGCAACGATTCCGATCGCCAGAAATGCGAGGATCCAATCAAAGTCTCGCCAACTACGTTTATGAATGATTGCGACCATAAGTGAATTTCAGATTGTAGATTTCAGATTGTAGATTGCGGTTCGAGCGTTACGATGCGATCGGAGTTCAGCAATCTTCAATCTGCAATCTGAAATCTTCAATTGACGTTACTGCGGATTACTAGCCAGATTAGTCGGGGTTTGTTTCTTTGCGATTTGGACTGCTCCGGGCGGTTCCTCGTGACGGGTCTTTCGATAATACGTGTCGTAAACGCGACGAATAGCCGGCGCGGCGTGTGCTCCACCGAAGCCAGAGTTCTCAATTAGGGCGACCATTGCAATTTCTGGTTTGTACGCTGGAGCGTAAGTCACAAACCATGCGTGATCCTTGTTCTTGCCAGTATCCAGTCCCAGCCTCGCTACTTGGGCAGTTCCCGTTTTCCCGGCAATGTCGAACCCTGCCATCCGTATGCCTGCTCCCGTACCACCAGCATTGACCACGCTCCACATTCCCTCTACCACGGCATGATCGATGTCTTCAGGAATCGGTAACACTTTGGGATTTGCCCTTGCCGGATCAAGAGGTTGAAATCCTGCGGGCGCGCGGTAATCAGTAGTTCCCGGAGAGCCCAATGGTCTCACTTCCTTGAGTAAGTGAGGGATATACATCTTTCCATGCATGCTCACTGCAGAGATTGCGCGTACGAGTGAAATTGGCGTGATGATGTCGTAGACCTGCCCGAACGACGAATAGACCGTATCGATGTCTCGCCAGTCCGGATCCTTTGGTTGCATCCGGCGTTTGAATTCACGCGACGGTGTCCAACTCACGACTTCGTTCGGAAGGTCAATGCCGGTCCGCTTATTGAAGTCAAACTCATCCACCATTGCGACAATTCCATCGATTCCCATTTTTAATCCAAGCCGATAAAAATAACCGTCGCAGGAGTGGGTGATCGCTGCCTTCAGATCAGGTGAACCGTGGTTGCCCATGCAGCGGGTGAATTTGTTGCCAACCTGGATACCCCCACCGCATACGAGGTTTGAATGATCGAGTGTGATTGCACCTTGTTGAAGGCCGGCGATAGACATCGGAATTTTCCAGGTTGAGCCCGGAGGATACCGACTCTGAATCGCACGATTGAGCAATGGCGTTTCCGGATCGTTCAACATAGCGACGTACTCGGCGCGTCCCTCTTTAGTGTTGATCCTTTGCGAAAAGAGATTCGGATCAAAGGTAGGGTACGAAGCTAAAGCGAGGACCTCGCCACTGTTTGGATCCATCGCAACGATCACACCGCGCTTGGTCGCAGAGGTTGCGAGTTGTTCTTCGGCGGTTTTTTGGAGATCGAGATCGATTGTGGTTACCAGATCGCGACCAGGCTGCGGCGCAACAGTTTCTATCTCGTCCTGAATTCGACCACGACTATCAACAACCACTTCGCGGTAGCCATCCCGGCCGCGCAGATAATCGTCGTAGATTTGCTCAATCCCGCTTTGTCCGATGATGTCACCAGGATTCAGACCCTTGTCCTTAAACGTCTGTTGTTTAAGTTGTTCTGGACTGATTTCGCCGACGTAGCCAAGCACGTGCGCCAACATGCCATTAGCTGGATAGCGACGTTGAGGTTGTTGCTCTACTCGTAGCTCGGGAAACTCTAGATTGTGAGCTTCAACCCAGGCGATATCATCGGATGTAGCGTCCTGCTTTATCAAGATTGATTCGAACGCTGGAGTCACCTGGTCAAAACGCTCCTTCAGGATATCGGCGTCTATGAGCAAACCCGCGGCAAGCGGCTGGATCAACGAGACCAACCCCTTATCCTTAACGTCCTCCCGAGACAGGATGACATTGTAAATAGGACGCGAGTCGACGATCACTCGTCCCTCTCGGTCGAAGATAACTCCCCGGGGAGCCGGAATTGGCAGTCGCCGCCGGCGTTGGTTTTCGGCGATTTCTGCATATCGTTCGCCGCGCACCACCTGCAAAACGTAAAGACGTATTCCGAGCACGCCGAGCATCACGACGACCAGCACCTGAAGGAACCGGAGTCGTGCGCGGAGGTTTTGAGAGGTGTCTTCGAATTTCATCAGCAGGGCCGAGCTTGGAACTTAGTGCTTCTAACTTTGTGCTTCGTATTTGGTGCGTGGAGGTCTGTTTGGAGTTGTCTTACCACGACCTGCCGCTCCATTTGGAATCTTGACATGCAATGCGCAAAGTTCAAAGCACAAAGTTCAAAGTACGAAGAACAAAGTGGCACTATCTTCGTCGCAGAGACCCTGTCGACCGGCGCGCAACCCTGCGTCTGGTGGCGAACTGTCGCCGCTGAGCCGAACGTTCGGCGACGACCGAGTCGAGCATATACAAAACCAGCATGCCGACAGTTGTTGTGGCGATGAGCTTGTAGGAGATCGTTTGCATAACGGGGACTACCGGGGGATAGCCGAGTACGCGGTGCCAGAAGACGTAGATGCCGGAGTCAACGACAGTCGCCGCAGCTAAGACAGGTATGCGCAGCAGCGGGTTTTCGAGGTTAACTCTCGTAGCACCGAAGTAGATGATGAAGGCCGTCAGCGTCTTTGAGAAACCACCGGCGCCGATGAGGCCCCCGCTGGCTGAGTCGACGATCAAGCCAGCAAGAGTGCCGACGAGGAGTGCCTGCCAGGCATCGCGCTGCAGGGCGATATAGACAACCACGATTAGGGGGAAGTCGATAAAGGAAAGGGGTGGCCAAACGACGCGCAAGGAAAGCTGCAGCACGATGGAAATGGCTAATACTGCGGCGATCTTAAGTTGCGGCATAGAGACATTGCCGATTGCCGATTGTCGATTGCCGATTGACTGCAACCGGAAGTTTAGAATTGAGCTGAAGAAATGCGAACAGCGCCAACGTCTTCAAATCGGCAATCGGAAATCGGCAATGCTTCATTTCTTCGACTTATCAGCATTCGGCAGGGTTTGTTCAGGAGGAGTCCGTTGGGGAGCCCGGTAGAGAAGGACCGCGACCTCCTCGAGCTTGTCGAGTTGTGCTCCGGGTCTGATCAGAATCTGATGCGGTTGCGTCGCCGTCCCGTTCTTGACCTCCACCACTTCGCCAACGTTCAGTCCCGGCGGATAGATTCCGTCCTGACCAGTTGTCATGACGTAGTCCCCAACCTCGACCTTTTCCAAACCCGACACATAACGCATTTCAATCAACCCAATGTCCGGACGACCTCGTACGGATCCAAGCGCACCTGACTGACCGAGTTGACCAACAACTGCGCCGGCACCAGCTTTTTCATCTGTGAGGAGCATGACTTGGGATGACCATGGACTAACTGTGATCACTCGCCCAACCACTCCGGTGCCTGAAACGACCGGCATGTTTACGGCAACGCCTGAACTGCTGCCCCGGTTCACAGTGATTGTATTGAACCAAACGGAAGGGTCCCTGGCGATAACCCGACCAGACACGGTTTGGTACTGATTCTGCTCTTTTAGATTCAGTAGCCCCTTCAGTCGATCATTTTCAGCAGCCTGCTGACGCGCCGTATGTAACTCCTGCTCGACTGTGGCGAGACGTTGTTTCAAGTCCTCATTTTCTCGAGCAATACTCTGAAAATTGAAGATTTGACGAAAAAAGCCAGAAGTTGCACCGCTAGCCTTCGACGAGGCGTTTTGGATTGGTGAGGCAAAGGTTTGCGTCCAGATGCGAACAATTTTCTGCTTGCCATTACTGTCACGGGCGTCAATCGCCATGATCACGATGTTGGCAAACAGGAGAGTCACGAGCCAGAGCGGCGCGCGTTGTCTGATCTCCCTTTGCGTTCGAACGCTTGCCATTTACTACATCCCACTCGTCATTGTGTTTTCCCACTTCACTCGTTTTAGAAGATCAAAGTCGGAAAGCATTTTGCCGGTACCGAGCACAACCGAAGCCAATGGGTCGTCGGCCAACGAAACCGGCAAGCCAGTTTCAATCGATAATCTCTTATCAAGATTCTTCAACAACGCCCCGCCACCAGTCAGGACGATACCGCGCTCGACGATATCCGCTGACAGCTCGGGAGGCGTTCGTTCCAACGCTACGCGAACGGCGTTAATGATTGTCGAGATTGCATCCGCCAATGCCTCACGGACCTCTTCGTCGGAAATCGTTATTGTTTTGGGAATCCCCTCAATCAGATTTCGGCCGCGCACTTCGTATGAAAGAGGTTCATCGAGTGGATATGCGGAACCGAGCTCAATCTTGATCGCTTCTGCGGTTCGCTCACCAATGAGCAGGTTGTACTTTCGTTTTATGTACTGGATGATTGCCTCATCCATCTCATTTCCGGCTACGCGCACCGCGCGCGAGTAGACGATGCCGCTCAGACTTATTACCGCAATGTCTGTGGTACCGCCACCGATGTCTACAACCATGTTGCCGTGAGGTTCTGTGATTGGTAGCCCGGCACCGATCGCGGCAGCCATTGCCTCTTCAACGAGATAGACCTCAGAAGCCTTGGCTCGATACGCCGAGTCTTCTACCGCGCGTCGTTCGACTTGCGTGATCTCTGAGGGAATACCAATGACAACGCGAGGACTCACCCATGTCTTTCCGTTGTGGGCCTTGCGTATGAAGTGTTGCAGCATCTTTTCTGTGACTTCGAAATTTGCAATGACGCCGTCTTTCATTGGTCGGATAGCTACGATGTTGCCAGGAGTTCGACCGAGCATGTCTTTCGCATCTCGGCCGACTGCCTCGACCTGATTCGTCACCTTATTGATAGCCACGATCGAAGGCTCTGACACGACGATGCCGCGGCCTTTGGCATAAACCAGCGTGTTTGCAGTACCGAGGTCAATGGCAAGGTCGCTGGAAAACAGACTGAAGATAGATTTAAAAGCCATTTAGACTTATTCACTTCCCGTGGTTGTAGTATGGGACTTCGGGTGGGATCGGCGGTAACTGTCAGTAATTAGCAAGCTCCAACGCAAACGAATCGTTCCAATCTCGCCGATGCTCCAGTGATGCTCGGAATTGGCTTTGATCCTGTACTGTCGGGTTGCTTTTTACCCCCCAAGACGCACCAAACACGTCCGAACAATCTAAGATACACTTTGATCCGTTAACCGTAAACCGGAAACTTGGACAGGAACGGCGGTGACGGGGAGAGACGCGGAGACGGGGAGACAAGGAGACGGGGAGACAAGGAGACGCGGGAGAAGAGATACTCGCCATCTCACCCCGTCTCCGTCTCACCTCTCCGTCCCACCTCTCCGTCCCACCTCTCCGTCTCACCCCGTCTCCGTGTCTCCGGTCGTTTATCCCGTATCCGACTGGCTCTTGGCGGTCACGCGCCCCGAGGAGCTGGAATCACGAGAGGCCAAGCCAGCGGCAAATCGAACGCAATTCTTGTTGGCTGCCTTTGCTTCATACATTGCTGTGTCGGCGCAGGCAATAAGCTGCTGCGGCGAGGACGCATGTTTCGGGAATGCGGCCACCCCAAAACTGGCAGTGAGTGAGAGTTGTAACCGGCGTCCGCCGGTGAATTGATACCTACCAATCTTTTGTCGTATTCGTTCAGCGACTGCGCCCGCCAATTCAATCCCGGTGTCCGGCAACACAATGACAAACTCGTCGCCACCATACCGCGCAACCGCATCAGTATCGCGGACCGATGAAAGAATGACCGTTGCCATTTCCATCAATACGTGTGAGCCGACGAGATGGCCATGTTCATCGTTGATGCGCTTGAAGTCGTCAAGATCGAGAAACAGAGCCGCAACACTTGATCCATAGCGTCGTGCGCGCCGGATTTCGTTTAGAAGGAACTGACGCAGGTAGCGAGCATTATGTAGTTTTGTCAGGTCGTCGGTTTGTGAGAGGCGTTCGGCTTCAGCTATGCGAACAGCGTTGGCAAGAGCTGATGCGATCGGAAGCGACAATGAATCGAGCAACGCTACATCCGACTTTTTGAAGGCGCGCGTTTCCTTGCCTTCGCGAATGCCTTCAATGACTCCCAGGATTCGCTCTCCACAAATCAGTGGTACGGCAACGACAAATTGCCCGTTTTCCTTCCGCTTGATGATTCCCATTCCGGCGGCAGCGCGCTTTGCGGCTTTGGTCTCAGATCCCAACGGCAGATCAGCTTCACCCGTCAACATTCGTCTCCAGTGTTCTTCATCTCGCAGGCCACCCGGTTGATCTGGTGTGCGAACGGCGATTGCTTCCAAACTTGAACCCTCAAATCCCTTGGCTTCGGAAAAGAGGTAGATTGCCCAGCGGTCAGCACTGATCAATTGTTGCAGGCCGGCAAGTGCGCTATGAGCCGCACCATTCTGATCGCCAATGAAGTGCAATGAGGAAACGAGATCGAAAGCTGCTCGCAGACCATTCGCTTTCAACTTGCCGGGCAATGATAACGAACCTGATTCAGCCGGCTTTTGAACGATGTCAGGAAGTCGAAGTTCACCGGTACCTCCGTGTCCTTCAATCTCACGGAGCAGAGCTGGAATCTGGGCGGCCTTATCTGCGATTGCGCGAAAGCCGAGTCGTTTGAGCGTCGCACCGTCCAGACTGCGCAGATTCAGAGTCTGATAGCCGTTCGAGTGACGGCGGCACGCGACTAATGGCGCACCGGGCCAGAACGCTCGCGCGTGATCGATTGCTGTATGCAACTCAACCATATCCGCACCCGGTACCACTTCGTAAAGAACTGCGAGTGGTGGTGGTCCTTGCTCCAGCGTGCCGCCCTGATGCTTGCGTTGTTCAGCAAGTGCGACTTCGACTTCCACTTCTCGTAAGCCCTCGATGAGCGTTTTCACACCTGCAGCTCGCAACGCCTCGATCAACTCGTAGGCAGGAGCTTCGTGAGCATCTGTGAGCAGGATTACGTAGTTCGACATGCGTGCGTTTTTATGATCAAGTTTTGCGACCGCGTCCGCCAAGCAAAAGCTTGTACTGGCTGCTGTTGCCTTGTGGGTCTTGTGCCTCAACTACGATTTCGCGGTTTGTCCCCGAAGCTGTTATTTGTAATTGAAAGTTTCCGTCAGTGGGAACAATTGCTTCCCGGCCTCCGGCATGAATAGTTGTACCGGGTTCTGCTTTCCCTCGAATGAGGTAGATGTTGCCGCCAAGAAACTCAGCGGTAAGATTCGAAACTGTTACCTGCGATCCTGTGCCACGAGTTGTCACAATGAACTTCTGAGGTTCACTCCAGTCACTGACTTGTCCACTCGAGGCTGTCGCACGAACTCGCCAAAAGTAAACACCCGGTCGCAAATCGCTGGCGCCGAATTCGTTCGAGGCTAGCTGATCTCTTTCGATCACTTTTCCGTCCGCTACGAAGAACGGCGAGGTTGCTACTTCAACTCGATAGAAAGCCGGTGCTCCCGACTGCGGTCGTTGCCATTTCAAAGAGAGACTGGCGGCGCCGTTTGGTCCAATGAAAACTTTCTCGAGGTCGTGAGGTTCTGAAGGCATTGGTACGTCCAGAAGCCTTTGCGGTGGAGACAATCTTCCGGAGTTGTTTACTGAAACGTATTCCCCACCGTGAATCGAGGTCTTGTCGCCAGCGCGGTTTGTAGTTTCAATCTGACCCGTGTTGACCCTTATTTCTTCCGTTCCTTCCGGGTTTACACCAAAGCTCACGTTTGTCTTTTCACCCATCTGATTTTTTGTTTGGGGTGTTTCGACGACGTTTGTCGTGCCTTCCGGCAATTGCTCAGTGCGAACAAACATTTGCCCGCTGTCGACCCGAACATGGACATTTGTCTTTTTGCCATCGTCGGCGCGCGCGTTGTCTCGGATAATGATCGTGCTGTTTGGCTTTACTAGAAGCGTGGAGCCGTCAGCCAAGCCAATTCGCGCACGACCACTTGCCTGTGTTTGAACGGTATCTCCCGGATAGAGCTCGGTGTCGCTGCTGGCCGAAATTGTTTCGCGCGTGGCGGCTCGGATCACGCGGACGTCTCCTTCGAACGACATGAATCTTGCGCCCGCCGGATTGTTTAATTTGACTGCGTTCGCCAGGGGATTCCCATACTTCCAGACGTAGAGGGCAGCGCCAGCAGCAAGGCCGCACAAGGTTAGAAAGGCGATTATCAGATAAACCAAGCGCTTCTGAATAATCCACCAATCAAAAGCAAAATGACTGGTCTTAATAGGCATTACAAAGTCGACTTACGAGGGGCTAACAAGGTTGAGATGCTCGTGTGCGGACTCTTGAATCCGCACGTTCAAGGTGTGTGAAGTTCCGAAACGGCTTCAGCGGTGCAAAAAACTACGACTGGGCAGTTATCAACTACCTGCTCAGCAATTTAACACACGGAGGAGATGTGGTTCAAGCAAGTTTAATGCGAGGATTTGGCAGGGGCAGTCCGGGAAACGCAGCTATTTTCGCAACTCGATGGGCTCCTTCTCCGTTTCTGCCTCAAGTTCCGCCGACATGTCGCCCTCGGAATCCTCTGGGAGCTCGGGCGATTCCTCACTGAGTGGCAGATCGAAATCGGGCGGCAAATCCACGTGGATGTTTCTATCGCCCTCCCTCGGAAACAGCAGCGACGCCACGACCGAGCCGAGCAGGACAACCGCAACGAAGACCAATGAATGCGTAGTTTTAATGTGTATATCAAAGATGACGAGCAGCATCTTCGAGCCGATAAACGTCAGAACGATTGCCAGTCCGACGCGAAGGTATTGGAACTTGTCTACCACACCGGCAAGTAGAAAATACATCGAGCGCAAACCAAGAATCGCGAAAACGTTTGAGGTATAGACGATGAACGTGTTCGTGGTAATTGCGAAGATTGCCGGAATCGAATCCACGGCAAATACCAAGTCAGTAACCTCAACCACCACCAACACGAGCAGCAACAAAGTGCCTGTAAGCTTTCCGTCTACTCTCGTAAAGAATCGCTTTCCCTCGTAGTAGTCTGTGATTGGAAAAAACCTGGTGACTAGTTTGACTACGGGGTTCTCGTTTGGGTGGATCTCAGATTCTTCCTGTCTGAACATCTTGATACCCGTGTAGACCAGGAAGGCCCCAAAGATGTACATGATCCAGTGGAATCGGTTTATCAGGGCCGCGCCCACGAAGATCATCGTCAAACGCATAAACAACGCACCAAGCACTCCCCAGAAGAGAACCCGGTGTTGATATTTCGCTGGTACTTGAAAAAACGAGAAGATAAGTATGAAGACGAAGAGGTTATCGACAGATAGTGACAACTCGATCAGATAACCGGTGAGAAACTCGAATCCGCTCTTCGATCCCTGGTATCGAAAAACCACATAAGCGAAGATCATCGCCAGCGTGACCCAGACACCAGTCCAGATCCAAGCTTCTCTGTATCTTATTGAGTGAGCTTTGCGATTGAGGAGGCCGAGATCTAAGCTCAGCATTAAAGCGATGAAGAAACCAAAACCAATCCAAAGCCATGTTGAGCCGCTAATCGCGTCCATTTACGAACTTAAAATAGCATCCGCATTCGAATCGAGCAAAGGCAGGTCCAGATTAGTTTTTTTGATTCGCCTTGGACCTCGCTCGCAAGCAACTTGGACACAGACTGCAAATCTCAGATCTCAGATCTCAGATTATCTCAGATTTCAAATCAGATGCATTCCGATCCGTATCATTCTGAGATCTGAGACTGAGATCTGAGATCTGAGATCTGAGATTTGCAGTCTGTGTCCAAGCTCCGCTTTCGTTGTGGAGTTGCAGCGGTTCCTACGTCTCTCGTACAATCCGCGACTTGCTAGAAAGGTACAGATAATGCTCAAACAACTTTCAAAACTGGAACGAACGCGTGGCGTAATAATCATAGGATTTGCTGTCTTAATGGCAGTAAGCCTGATCATCTTCTACGCTCCGGGACGTAATTCAAGCAATATTGATCCCAGCAAAAACACCGCCGTCCTTGCCAAAGTGGGCTCGACTGAAATCACAGTTGCTGACGTGGCTCGCGTTAAGGACCAGTACCGTCAGATGTTTGGCGGACGCGTTAGCTTAGCTCAGCTGGGTGGTAACCAGCGGCTTCTGGATGGATTAATCAACAAGCACGTTGTCGCTCAGGAAGCCGAACGTCTTGGTTTGGGTGCTAGCGATGGGGAACTTGCAGAGAAGATACGGAAACAATTCTCTGATGCTTCTGGACAGTTCGTTGGGTTTGATCGTTACAAGGAATCCATCACTTCGCGTTACGGCGACGTCGAAAAGTTTGAAAACGACCTTCGTGCAGACATTGCATCGGAGAAGCTGAGGGCCTTTGTTAGTGCAAGTGTCAACGTTTCGGACGATGAAATTCAACAAGAATACAAACGTAAAAACACTAGCTTCATAGTGAACTACGTCGTCGTTTCTACCGACAAGTTGGCCGAAAAGATTCAACCTTCTGACGCCGATCTGCGGGCGTACTACGAAGCTCACAAAACAGATCTTCGCTACCTCGAACCGCAAAAAAAGATACGCTACGTTTTTATCGATACTGACAAGATTGGAGCGAAGCTGCAGATCTCCGATAAGGAGTTGAAGGATGAGTACGACAAGCTCCAACCGGAGTTCAAGCAGGCGGGCGTGAAAGTCCAACAGATTCTTTTGAAAGTAGCCCGCAAGGATCTGGACCAACAGGTCGAACAAAAAGCCAAGGACCTGATAACCAAGTTGCGAGGGAGTTCGGGGCAAGCAACCGAGGCCGCGTTCGCGGAGGCTGCACGAGGGAACTCAGAAGATCCGGTATCAGCGAAAAACGGAGGCTTTCTCGACCGCCCGGTAAAGAGGAATCCGAACAAGCCCCATGGCCTTTACGACCGTACTCTTGATATGCAGCCGGGGGACGTTTCGGACATCCCAATCAAGTACGCAGGCAACTGGTACATCCTTCGTCGAGGCGATGCAGTTCCTAAAACCTTCGAGGAAGCGAAACCCGAGTTGTTAGTGTCACTCCGTAATCGCAAGGGATATGAGGCTGCTTTCAAAGTTGCTGTTAAGGCCCAAGCTCGCTTGAAGGAAACGAAGGACCCGCAAAAGGTGGCCCAGGAGTTCGCTGCCGAGGTTAACAATAATGCTGCCGACATGGTTCGTGAAACTCCATTTATCAAACCCGATGACGATGTGCCCGGAATCGGCAGCAATCAACAATTTGAGAGTGCCATTGCATCGCTGGAAAACCCCAACGACGTTGGCGAATCAACGGGTGTTAAGGGTGGTTTTGCCATACCGATGCTGACCGAAAAGAAGGAACCGCGGATCCCAGAGTTTGACGAAGTGAAAACAAAAATCGTCGATACGGTGAAACAGACTCGTGCCAAAGAACAGGTCGAGCAGAAAGCGAAAGACCTTTTGGCGTCAATTACAAGTCCGGATGCTTTGAAAGCTGCTGGCGAGAAGGAAGGCTTTGAAGCTGACGAACAGGAAAACTTCAAGCTGGGTTCGACATTAGGTAAGGCCGGGGCGAGTGCCGTACTTGATGACCTCATCTATGGCATGAAAGCCGGCGAGCTATCAAAGAATCCAGTCAAAGTCGACGACAAATGGGTGGTCGTTGGGATCACCAAGCGAACTGAGGCGGATCTCGCCGCGTTTGCCAAGGAACGGGACACATTAAAGACCTCGATGATAAGCGAACGCCAAAGCCAGGTGTTCGAGGATTATGTGTCTAGCGTGCAGGAGAAGATGAAACGAGACGGTAAAATCAAGATCTATCAGGACGTGCTTGACGCGCTTCCTGAAGAAGAGGAACCGGCGTTACCAGGCGGAATTAATTTCCCAACGGGTGGGTGAGTCGCCCTTTGCATTGGGTTTATAGGACCTATAAGTCGAATAGGTCCCATAGGTCATATTAATTTCCCATCAAAGGCCCAATATCCACTTGAGCGACGGCCGTGTGAATCTGGAGCTCGTTGGCCTGCGTTACGATCTTTAGATTCGTCAAGGCGCTCTTTGCCAAGACACCCTTCGCTCCCGTCAGACGAGGCAGGAACAATGCCCCAAACTGCTTGAGACCTTCCAACGTATCGCCCAGGTTTCGCGCAGCGTCATTGTTTACTGCCTTTGCTCCCAAGAACACCTCGACGTCCTTTTCCGTTGTTGTGATTGACCCGTAGGCCTGCCTAACGCCCGAGAGATCGCCGGCAAACGACGAATTGCCGATGTCCATATTGTTGATTACTTGTGGCGACAGATTACAGCCAAAACCAATAATCGCGTTTGGATCTCGACTGGCGAGATTGATTAGTTCGGCATTGGGTCGTTTGCGTCCTGAAGCCGCATCGATGACTGTTCTGATGCTAATCGGATCTCCGAGCGCGAGTGTGTTGTTATCGATAGGTGAGGCGGCAAGCTCTCTAATCTTCAAATCGATTACACCAAAGAGTCTTATGCTATCTTCGAGTGTGAAAATATAGATCGTCTTGCCCTGATATTTTTCCTCACGGTATTTCCCGTTCGCTGCGAGCCGTCCTGCCGCCACCAATGCGCCTGCACTGAAAGTGCCTTTCGCCAGCGCCGCTGTTACCAGCTTTGTAACTCCTTCGGAGGGATAGGTGTAGCGCACACCCAGGGCAACCTGATCAAATGCTCTGGGATCGAGACCAGTTCGATTTTTAAAGCTGTCGATGTTTGCGTTGACCTCAGCCAGCTTTACGGTGTTGTTCGCCAACACTCGCGGCATTACTTCATTCAAGAGACTTTTTACTTTTACCTGAGCGATTGCGTCCGACTCTGGCAGTGACGACAACAAACTTGCGGCAGCGGGTGGCGAAGTTCGGCTGCGCGGCTGCGCCGTTCGGCTGCGCGTCTGCGCCAAGCCACTCGTTTGCAGGGCTACAACAAATATCAGGACGAGGATTACGAACCTAAGAGTTTTTCTTGTCACTACCAAAGCCTTTCTTCTAATCGATTTCTTCATTCAGTGTGTATCCGTACTCTGTGGGTGGGTTCTGATCGAGCTTCTAGTCCGATGCCTTTGTCTCGGGCACAGGTTGGCTTGAAAATTCGCCGATTTCAGTTTTTGCTCAGCCGACGCCGCAGTTCCCCAGTTGGAACTTTTTGATAACCTGCCGGTATCTGAAAAAGACGCTTATCCACCTGCAGAACAACGTTCGAGATCTCCATTAGTGTGCTACTGCCATCACTGACTTTCGTTTCGGACTTGATCGGCATGCCGAGACCTTCATCGACCCAAATTATTGTCTCACTGCTGCTGACGTTGTCGCGGCCAGAAATGTTAACAACCACTCGATACTTCGTCGCCTGGCGTCCTGAAACCGACTCCGTGCCGAGCTTTTGATAGCTGGTGCTATTCGGCTCAGAATGCAACAAACGATCTGGCGACATCTCAAGCGGCTGCTGGTCAGGTATCAGACCGTTAGGCGTACCACTATCTGCTTCGGAGTAAATCCTGGCTTGCGGCAGAAGAATCACTCGTCCCTGGTCAGAATCGAGCAAGACGAACTCGCGAGATCCACTCTCCATCTCCTCACGACGAAGTTCCTCATATCGAGCTATCACCGTTTTGGTTACAAATGACTTTCCAGACGAATCAGTGAAGGTGATTGTCCGGACTGCCTGATAATGTTCTGGCTCTCTTGTTTGGAACGGCGGTGTTGAAGCTATGATCTGATCCGAGGAATTGGTACCTTGAGTGGCGGGGCGCCATTTGGAACTACACGAGGAAACAAGCGCAATTCCGAACACAAGTAATATGGCCCACCGTCTGTCAATGAGATCAGCGCTCACACTTTTCCACCAATAGGGCCAGGCCCATGCCTCCGCTGACACAGAGAGTGGCGATGCCAAGTTTGGCCTTTCGTTTGTCCATTTCATGCAGGAGCGTTGTTGTAATGCGAACGCCGGTGCACCCGATGGGGTGGCCCAGTGCGATTGCTCCGCCGTTGACGTTGAGTTTCGAGTGGTCAAAACCAAGTTCACGATCGCATGCGATAACTTGGGCGGCAAAAGCTTCGTTGAGTTCTATCAAGTCAATGCTATCGAGGCTGAGTTGTTGTCTCTCCAACAGGGAACGGATTGCGGGGACCGGGCCAATCCCCATGATTTCAGGAGCGACGCCGGTTATCTCATAGTCAATGATGCGTGCTTGCGGCGTGACACCGAATTCTTTGAGAGCGTTTTCGCTCAAAACAACAACTGCGGCTGCTCCATCAGTAATTCCAGACGAGTTTCCCGCAGTTACTGATCCCTCTTTCGAAAATACCGGTGGAAGTTTTGATAAATCCTCGAGGGTCGCATTTGCTCGGGGATGTTCATCGGTCGAGAAGCTCGTTGTTTCACCCTTGCGACCTCTGATTTCAAGCGGCATAACTTCAGACTCAAAACGACCTGACTCAAGAGCCGCTTGGGCACGTTGCTGCGACCGATGAGCGAATTCGTCTTGTTCAGCACGTGAAATTGCGTGCAGACGCGCAAGATTCTCGGCAGTCTCCCCCATGACAAGTCCGGACAATGGATCGTTGAACCCGTCACGATACATTCCGTCGACTAGTTGGGTATTTCCCATTCGCATTCCCCAACGGGCGCCTTCTGCAAAGTAGGGAACTCGAGACATGCTCTCGGTCCCGCCCGCCAGAACTGCATCGGCCCGACCGAGCATGATCTCTTGAGCCCCCAGAATGATAGCTTTCAAGCCTGAGCCACATGCTTGATTGACGGTAAAAGCCGGCACACTTTCGGGAATGCCTGCTCGAAAGCTGATCTGTCGTGCAACGTTTGGTCCGCCACCCGCTTGACGCGCGCAACCCCAAATCGAGTCAGCGATCCTCTCCGGCGGCACTCCAACTCGTTTCAAAGACTCCTTAGCGATTGCCACGCCCAGATCTGCAGCGGTCCAGGAGGCGAGTGTTCCGCCAAATTTACCAATCGGTGTTCTAACTGCCCCGGCGAGATAAATGTTCTTCATTACTTCACAGTCTGAGTTGCTGGGATTTAGTTGACCAAAAATGGTAGCACACGGTAGAAGATTGGTCAGGTTATGTCCGATAAACTTTAGTTTGTCGATGTGAACCACCCAAAAGCCGTTGAGGGCAACGCAACGACAAACTAAAGTTTATCGGACATATCACGTAGACACAGCAGTCCTCCTCACAAGTTATGTTTCAGCGCCTCACATCTCCGACGTTAGTCGAATCCGCTCGCAAGAATATTGCTGCTCTCATTCGAGAACACGTTGAATGGTTTTGTACTCCGAATCAAGCGGAAACATATGCACTTCGAGGGAATGAGATCGATGTGAGTATTTCGCAGGGCCGGCTAATCCTTTCCTGTTGGAGCGACAAGGGGAGCCGGTCCTGGCGAATACTGGCATGGCATTGGGACGGTCAGATGCTTAGCTTGCAAGCCTCACGACGAATGGGCGCCGAGTTACCTGTGATTGAGCTTGTGCCGCGCGCATCGGCTAAAGCTGTTGCGGCAACGATCAAAGCTGCTCGCCAGATTCGTTGTAATAGGCTGGCGGAGCTTGCAAGCACCATCGGAACAGAAACGCGGATAGAGCGTTGTGCATTGAGTCCGGGAATCAGACCGGGACAACCGGGGCGATATGCACGCATTCTGCTTCGTCGTAAGCAACTACGTGTTGCGGTTACAGGCTCAGTTGTAGCAAGTCATCGTGCCGCAGTCGACGCCTTTCTATCATCCGCGCTCCTCTGGTTTCAACGTACATCAGAAAGAATCAAACCACCCTACATCCAACAGCTCTGGGTCATCGTTTCCAAAGAGTCTTTGAAGTCAACACTTCATCGGGTTGCGCTATTGCGATCGAGTCTTCGAGATGTGATCAGCGTCTTTACTACAGATAATGATCTGACCGCGTTGACGAAGATCAATTGCCCCGAACGAACTGATTTGTGGAAGAATCGTCTCGCTCGATTTCCCCCAGTTCCCGAAGCGAAGCTGACTCCCCAAACATTGCAAATTATCGATGAAGCCCCAGAAGCGGTCGACGTCGTGCACGCGCGTTATGGAGAAACGCTGCGATACTTCGGCCTACCTTTTGCGAGAGTCAGATCGCTACTTGGAACTGAAAGAGTCTGGTTTGGAACTGATGGCTCACATCGTCGATTGCTGGATGCGACAACGCTCGACGCCTGGAGCAACCTACTGAAGGACCTACGAGAATATCGTGATGCGGGAGCACTCGATCATCGACACGCACTCTATCGAACCGCAGCTGAAGCGTGGTTGGAGTCGTTGTTGCGGAAAGACATTACAAAATTAGACCCGGGCCTAATTATTGCGCCGCTGCATGCCCAGTTCAGGACTGCTCGCGGTGGTAAACTCGGAATTCGACCAATTGATATGTTGGCACTTAGACAGGACGGTCGGCTCGTGGTTATTGAGTTGAAAGTGTCAGAGGATCGCGAGCATGTGCTTCAAGGCGCCGATTACTGGCGACGTGTCGAAGCCCATCGACGGCGCGGCCACATCGCCAAGGCAAGACTCTTCGGGGAAAGAAAAATACGTGACGAGTCGCCGTTGGTTTATTTGGTCGCGCCGACATTACGGGTACACCCTTCGTTTCAAACCTTGGCCCGTTGTATTGCCGGCGACATCGAGATCTATCGATTCGACATCAATGAAGACTGGCGCTCAGGTGTGCGAGTTATGCGTCGGGTGCGCGTGAATTAGTTTCCAGTACCAAATGAAGAAAGTGGCGGCGATGTCAGACCAAAGGCCTGCGGGTTCTCACCGAATATTGCCGCAGCGAAGAAGCGGGGCACGTAATGAACGTTTTCAGCATTAAACGTCTTGAGTCTGTTACGTTGCTCAGTTAAGACACAGATGCTACATCCATTGTTTTTCTCGTTAACAAGTTGCGCAATATCGTTCTTCACATTGCCATCGCCCCGATTGTATGCGAGCAGTGCCAGTGCTTCTTTCATTTTGTCCTGGTCGAACTTCTTCATACTCGAGGCGATATAGCGAGCGGCGGCATCCGTTGCTTTCTCCACGTCCAGTAGTTCCTCTGGAGTCAAGCCAAGTTGCATTCCAGTTTGAGGGAGGAATTGAAATATGCCGATTGCGCCAGACTCATTTGGTGCTGAAAGATTTACGTACTCAGATTCGATCCAGGGCAAGTAGAGACCTATTAACGGTGATACGCCGCGCGCCTTGAACGGACTCATAAGTGTTGCAGCGTGTGACTGTCCACGCTCGATGATCACGAGTGGGCTGGCAGCGTCAGGACGCTTACCGTTCAGACGCTGCACATAGGAGTCGAGCGCAGTCTGTATTTCAGTTTCGAAGCTGGCAGTGAACTGATACTCGCTGTCCGAAATGCGGCGACCGATTTCTTTAGCTTTTGCGGAGACGAAAATCGCTCGCTCGGAGCCGCTCATTTGCTGATATGGTCGAGTGGTTTGCGCTTTAGATGAGGCTTCGAATGCAGTTAGACAAAATAAGACAGCAATTCCCGAAACCAGGGTATTTAGCAACTTCATGACTGTTTCCTCACTTGTTTGATTTCCCATAACTAGACTTGGCCACATTTTAATAAGCGAGAAACAGCGACAGCTTTGTTCATGGATTATCAAAAAAAATTGGTTGCAATTTACCTTCGAAAAATGATGATAGAATCGCGGCACTTCGCGGGCTCTATGACGACAACTGTGCCAACAGAAGATCTGACCGAACTGTTACTTGAATGGCAGAACGGTGACAGTGTCGCTCTGGAAAAGTTGACCCCACTGGTTTACGACGAGTTGCGCCGGATCGCGCATCGCTACATGCAAAGAGAGCGCAGCGGACATACTTTGCAGACTACTGCGCTGGTTCACGAAGCCTTTGTTCGCCTCGTGGACGACAAAAAGATGCAATTGGAAAATCGAACGCATTTTTTTGCCCTGATGGCTCGAGTAATGCGTCATGTATTAACCGACCACGCCCGCCGTAAGGGTTACGCAAAACACGGCGGGGCAATGAAACAGGTGTCACTGCCTGAATCGGATCTGATGTCTTTAGAGAGAGCTTCCGAACTGGTAGCTCTGGATGAAGCGTTGTTGGAACTGGCTTCCATTGATCTGCGAAAGAGTCAGGTGGTGGAACTGCGTTACTTTGGCGGACTGAGTCTGGAAGAAACGGCAGAGGTGATGGCGATTTCGGTAATGACAGTTCGCCGCGATTGGCGGGTTGCGAAAGCCTGGCTATTCAGAGAACTCCATCGATGACCCCTGAGCGTTGGCAAAAGATAGAAACCGTATTGCAAGGGGCACTCGACCTGCCCCCGAGCGAACGCCGGACTTTTCTGGCAGAAGCTTGTGCAGGTGATGCAGAGCTTAATCGCGAGATTAGCTCGCTTGCAGAGGCTCATGATCGGTCCGGCGACTTCATCGAGGCGCCCGCACTTGTTTCGGATGCTGAACAGCTGTTTCGCTTAGGGGAAAGCAATATTGGACGAGAGATCGGACCATACAAGATTGTTGCGCAACTCGGCCTTGGCGGAATGGGTGAAGTTTACCTGGCAAACGACCAACGATTAGATCGACAAGTAGCGCTAAAGATTTTACCCGGTTATCTTTCCGACGAAATTCGTTTGAGCCGCTTTCGCAAAGAAGCGCGCGCCGCCTCCGGTCTCAATCATCCCAACATCATCACAATTTACGAAGTTGGCGAGCAGGATGAGGTTCGCTTTATAGCGACGGAGTTTATCGAGGGGGTCACTCTGCGGGAGTTAATTTCAAGCAGGAAGCTATCGTTGCGGACGGCTCTAGAGATCGCTGAACAAGTTTGCGCAGCTTTGTCAGCAGCTCATGACGCGGGAATTGTTCATCGCGACATCAAGCCGGAAAACATCATGCAACGGCCCGACGGCATTGTGAAACTTTTGGACTTCGGCATCGCAAAGCTTACCGAACAAACGTCCGATGCAGTGCGGCCAAATTATACTCAAACCGATGTTGGTCTCGTGCTGGGCACGGTGAACTATATGTCACCCGAACAGGCGCGTGCCCTTGCCGTGGATGAGGGCAGCGACATCTGGAGTTTAGGTGTTGTGCTATTTGAGATGCTGGCGAATCGTTTGCCCTTCACAGCGGCGACTCGGTTGGACACGATGGTCGCGATTCTCGAGCGCGATCCGGAGCCGTTGTTTCAGACAGACCGTCCTGAATTTGCTCGCATCGAAAGCATCGTTTTGAAGTGTCTCGCAAAGGATGTGGAACTGCGTTATCAGAGCGCTTATGAGCTTCTCGCGGATCTGAAACAAGTTAGCCTAATCGTGAAGGACTTGGATCTCGATACGGCCGCACCCTCGCTGATTAATTCCAGTCAATCAACTCAATCACCGATCACACTTTGGAAGAAAGGAGAGCGGCATCACCTGCAAAAACGATCCGTCGTGATGCTTGCCGCAGTTTTTCTGCTCTTCGCAATTGTGTCATCAGTTTTTATTTACCGGCGCATGGAAAACAGATCGGTTGAAGCGAGCATCGCCTCTCCCACGCCCAAGCTGTATTGGGATATGACTGAGGACGAACGTCTCGCATTTATCGATCAACAGGAACAACGCGTCTCAACATTAATGGGTGATCGACCGGCAAAGCTCAACGGCGACGCACTCCAGGCCATTAAGAAGGACGTGGACCGATATGTTCAGCGTGTAAGTGTGACCTCAAAAAAACAAGAGACGATCGCAGTCGTTTTTGGTCGAGCCCAACCTTATTTGCCGACTATTGGACGTTCGTTCCGAGAGCGAAAAGTTCCAGTAATTATCGGTGTATATTTGCCGATGGTGGAGTCGGAATATCAAGCGTGTTTCGAAAGCGAAGCTGGCGGGAAAGGGTTGTTCCAGTTTCTACCAGGCACCGCGGCGCAATACGGCGTATCGCTAGAGGAGATGTGTGATGCGGAAAAGATGACTCCAGCTGCCGCTCATTACATCGCGGATCGAATGGCAGAACTCGGCGACGACTCCCAGAGTTTGACGTTGGTCCTGCTAAGTTACACGACGGGTCCTGAATGGGTGCGGTCGACAATGCGCGATCTTAGAGAACGTGGAAACTACGAGAGGAATTTTTGGACGATCTTTGAGCAACGCCGTCTGTTGGACAAACAGTTTCAAGATGGATCGGCCTACTATGTGCCCAGCTTTTTTGCAGCAGCAATCATCGGTGAGAACCCGGAAGCTTTTGGACTGTCGATGCCACCGTTGTCGAGCCTCGCAGGTGAATAGACTCGGGCGGAGTCATAGGTCGGATTGGTCCTATAAGTCCTATAGGTCACATTTTCTCGTAGCTCTAATGTTTGACGAAAATGTTTTCGCGATCGTGCGCCGGTTGCGGCGGAGCCTGGTTAATACTGGTCGGCGTTGTTAGATTCGTCATCGCAGTTTCAGCAGTATAGATTCCGGAAACGCGCATCTTGAACTCATCCGGATTCGTCGCGTTGTGAAGCGCCTCTTCCAGCGAAATCATGCCTTTTTGCAATAACTGAAACAGCGACTGGTCGAACGTCTGCATCCCGTATTGTGAAGTTCCTGCAGCTATGGCTTCGCGAATCAAGTAGGTCTTTTCTTCATTGATGATGTGATCGCGAATAAAGGCTGTGGAAACCAACACCTCAATTGCCGGAACACGACCTGCGCCTTTAGCAGCGCGTACAAGACGCATCGAGATTACGGCTTTCAGAATTCCCGCCAACTGAATTCGTACCGACCTCTGTTGATGCGATGGGAACGAAGACACGATACGCGTGATCGTTTCGGTGGCATCGAGTGTATGTAAAGTTGAAAGTACAAGGTGACCGGTCTCCGCAGCGGTTAGCGCCGTCTCGATGGTTTCGTGGTCACGCATTTCACCGACGAGAATCACATCCGGATCTTGTCGCAGGGCGCCGCGAAGTGCTTCCGCAAACGACCGCGTGTCTACGTCTACTTCGCGTTGCGTAACAAACGACATCTTGTCGCGATGAAGGAATTCGATTGGATCTTCGATTGTGACTATGTGACCGCTGCGATGGGCGTTGATGCAGTCGATCATTGCCGCAAGAGTTGTTGATTTTCCGGACCCTGTTGCTCCCGTGACCAAAATGAGACCGCGTCGTTCTTCCGCAATCGTCTCGATCACTGAAGGAAGCCCGAGGTCAGCAGCGCCTTTTGTCTGCTCTGGAATCACTCGCAGAACGATGCTGACAGTGCCGCGCTGCTGAAAAATATTTGCCCGGAAGCGCCCTAGACCCGATACTCCGTAGCCAATATCCACTTCCGAGATTTCCTTGAAGCGCTGCTTTTGACGATTCGACATCATCGCAAAAGCCATGTCGAGAGTGTCTTCCGGTTTCAAACGCGGGGCGTCAGCGACGGGATGAAGTTCACCGCCGATTCGCATGACTGGGAAGGCTCCGACTTTCAGATGGAGGTCGGAGGCACTGTGTCCGGTAGCAATTCGCAGAAGATCGTCAATTTTGGCGGCCATGAAGTAACTTGCAGACCTTTCGTTGTCAGAGCTAAAGAGGCGTGTCTTTGTAAGATTTAGCGCAGGAAGGAGCGCTGGTTCCGGTTGGGGCGCGTAGTTGGAACAACCCCGCTGATTTGAATATAGCTTGCTGGCGTCAAGCCAGTCAATGATTGTGGTTTGTGAGGGGACAGGGGTCGCGGAGCAGGAGTCGGGGCCGTCGAGTACTCAAAAGATCGGCGGTGGTGGCGGTGGGCTAAATTGTGGCTTAGGGCGCGAGGTTAGAAATCTTTTAACCAACAAAAAGCTTAGAATTGCTGCGCCAAGGGCCAATAAATACGTCAAAAGTTGAAGACCCATTGGGAATTCCTCAGACGTTTCGCTAAACACGCCCCAGATTCCGTACGCCAATCCTATTCCGCCGGCGACAATAATCTCAGCGCCCAGCCATGCTCCAATTCCTATCAGACTCCAGGCAACTGGACTTCTTTGGCGTTCCCTGGCGAGTTGAGACATCGTTTTGGGAATGGCGTAAAAGACAAAGTAGAGCTCTAACATGAGGAACTCCTTTGGGTGGATTATAGAAAATAGTGGGTCAGATGTCCGATATGCTTTAGCTTGTCGTGTCGAGCCCTAAAAAGCTTGTTGGGAGGTCAACGACAAGCTAAAGAGCCTCTTGCAAAAGTCACTAGCGGAATAAGCTGTTTGAGAAATAAGAAAGACACAGCGACGGATCTTTTGTCTGTAGAATGACGTTGCTTAACACGATCACGCAGACGGAAGGAAACATCACCATGTCTTTCTTGGCG
>DASYRR010000009.1:0-59051 GCA_036004125.1 Pyrinomonadaceae bacterium
GGACTTGTCACCGCTTTGGTACAGGGCGTCGTAGATGCTGAGATTCGCTGTACCAAAGCGGTGACAGGTCCCCGCACTCCAAGGAGGCGCCCGAAGCCAAATGTACTTAATAAGAGTTTCCTGAAGTTTGTCCGAGTCTGAAAACATGTTGCTGCTGGCACCTGTTAACATCCTTAACGAGTTACTGCTTAAGGTTTTCAATGCCGAGACGGTCAACTTTGTCGTCTGGCCACTGATTCAGATCGGCTTGGTGGTAACTTTGGTTGCACTTTGGGTTGCTTACGCTACATACCTCGAGCGCAAGATCTCTGCCTTTATGCAAGCTCGCCTTGGCCCGATGCGCGTTGGACCGTGGGGACTGTTGCAGCCGATCGCTGATGGGCTAAAATTGCTCGTCAAGGAAGACTTCATTCCCGATAAAGCTGATCGATGGATTTTCTTCTTCGCGCCATATATTGCCGTTGCGTCCGCCTTCATTGTTTTCTCAGTTGTTCCCTTCGGGCCGGATTGGGCAGTCATTGCTGACGTAAATATAGGTTTGCTCCTTGTGCTTGCCGTCTCAAGCGTTGGTGTGCTCGCGTTGATTCTTGCCGGTTGGTCGTCCAATTCAAAATACGCGTTGCTAGGTGGATTGCGATCGAGTGCCCAGATGGTTTCGTATGAAGTCGCAATGGGGTTGGCTTTGATTGGCGCCCTGATGTTTGCGCGCACGCTGTCGCTTTCCGGAATCGTAGTCGCACAAGGTTCAGATTCAGTTTGGTACATAATTTACCAACCCGTAGGCTTTCTATTGTTTCTAATAAGTGGAGTTGCGGAGAACAATCGCGCGCCTTTTGATCTGCCGGAGGCGGAGTCGGAGTTGGTGGCCGGTTTCCACACCGAATACTCCGGGATGCGCTGGTCATTATTCTTTATGGCTGAGTATGCGGCGATGGTAGTAGTGGCGGCAGTGGCAACGACACTGTATTTGGGAGGTTGGTATTTCCCAGGGCTTAACAGGTTGGATGTTGCCGGCTACCACAATCTTTACGTCATCCTGAGTCTGCTGGTTTTCCTGATTAAGGCTTCTCTAATTCTCTATTTCTATTTCTGGTTGCGCTGGACGTTGCCGCGCTTTCGTTATGACCAGTTGATGGACATTGGCTGGAAGTGGCTAATCCCATCAGCACTAATAAACATCGCGCTTTCAGCTTTGGCGATTTTTATTGTCCAGGGGCTCGACGGTTGGAAGGGAATTAAGACCATCGACATGATCGATCAAGGTCTGAATCTAACAGGCACCGGAAAAGTAATAATGGTTGTGTTCGGATTAATAGGTTTAGTGATAACCGGGTTACTCTTGTCTCGTATCAACTGGCGCTCTCGTGACTTTAACCTGAGGTCGCAACGGAGAAATATTCGGCTGGTGGATTTGCCGAAAGGGAAGCCGGCGGTACCGGTGAGCTAAACGGGCCTTTGGTCTTTGATGTCCGATATGCTTTTTTAGCTTGTCTATGCTTTTTTAGCTTGTCATGTGATGACCCAGACAAGGCTTGTTGGGAGCATCGACGACAAGACAGACGCATATCGGACATCAAAGGCCAAAGTCCAAAGACCAAAATCTATGCAAGTCAAAACACCAAAACCAACGCTGATCCAGAAGCTCAAACGCTTCTTCATGATGGATTTGATTCATGGGCTGGGTCTTACACTCAAGTACAACCTGGGTGCGATATTTGAGAAAGACGCAGTCGCCGGTAAAGCGATCTATACCGAGCAGTATCCAAAAGTGCGTCCGGACGTAGCCCCTCGCTTTCACGGAGCGCCGCGGCTAAACATGGATCCAGAAACGCACGACACACTCTGCATCGCCTGCAATCTGTGCGCGATCGCTTGTCCCGAAGACTGCATCGATGTGCTTGCGATGGATGTGGAAATCATCGTCGCTGGCAAACCGCGCAAAAAGAAGGTGCTCGACGAATTTATCTTCGACACGTCGCGGTGCATGTTCTGCGCTCTGTGCCAGGAAGCTTGCCCTACTTCCTGTTTGGAGTTGACTCAGGACTTTGAGCTCGCCACCTACTCACGGGCCGGTTTCGTCTGGAACCGCGAGATGCTGGAGCAGGGACGCGAGACAGTGAAGTACAGGTCATGAAAAGGATTGAAGATTGAAGATTTCGGATTTTAGGTTGTTTTGACAAATTGTTTCTCAGCTGGAGGCCTCACCCCATGGATGCTGAAGACTTAAAGAAGCGAACTAAGAGATTTGCGTTACGGATTCTAAAGTTGGTCGCAGCGCTGCCAAACACCGTTCAAGGAAGAACCGTTGGCGGGCAATTGGTCAGAGCAGGCACGTCGGTTGGCTCAAACTACCGAGCAGCATGCAGGCACGATCGAAAGCGGAGTTCATTGCAAAAGTGGGAATAGTCCTGGAAGAAGCGGATGAGAGCGCATTCTGGCTGGAACTGATTATTGAGGGGCAACTGTTAAAGGCGGAACTTGTACTGTCATTTGCTCGACGAAGCAAATGAGCTAATGAAGATCATGGCAAGCTCGCGCATTACCTCAAGCTCCCGGCTAAGAATTCAGAAGTTTCGTCAAACAACATGATTTCAAATCTGCAATCTGCAATCTGCAATCTTCAATAACTATGCCGCTATCGTCTTACGAATCCCTCTTCTTCTGGCTCTTCGCTATCGCCGCTATTTTCGCGGCGCTGCTAACGGTGATGGCGCGCAATGCTGTTCATAGTGCGCTGTTTCTGATTTCGTCGCTCGTATCAGTTGCAGCGCTGTTTGTTCTTTCTGGAGCTGAGTTTATTGCGGGTGTGCAGATACTTGTTTATGTCGGCGGTGTGATGGTGCTTTTTCTCTTTGTCATCATGCTGGTTAACGTAGGTGCTGAAGAACGTGGCCGAGACGAGATCTTCAATAAACAGCGACAAGTTACTACTAGTCTAATCTTCTGTTTCCTTCTGGTTCTCGGAATTCTGTACGCAGTTAACAAAGGTTCGAGCACCTTAACCAAACAGAATCTGGCGCAGGAACAGTCCCTCGAGCAGCAAGCGGAGAAACAGGCTGCCCAGAATGCAGGCTTGAAGAGGTCCGCGACGCGCAGCAGCAAAATCACCCAGGACACTGAGCGAGTAGGCGGGTCTCTTTATCGATATGCATCGCTACCTTTTGAAATCGCCAGCGTCCTATTGCTGGTAGCAATCATTGGTTCTGTGATGTTAGCGCGAACGTTGAGACAGGAAGCATCGGCTGATGATCTCGATCCGGAAGTTCTCAAGGATGAGGCCGCTCACGATCCCGAGATTATGAAGCTGGAGGCAGCAAGTCAGGAATAGCATGCTCAACTGTTTTCATCCGATATTAATATTGCTGTTTCAGGAAGGCGCAGGCTCTGCAACCAGGTGGGACGCGATCACAGAAGGCGTCAAGCATCCCGACTTATCTAAGTTCCTGGTTGTAGGCGCACTGCTGTTCATCATTGGTGTTGCGGGCGTTTTGACGAGGCGCAACATCATCGTGATCTTCATGTCGATTGAGTTGATTCTCAATGCTGCTAATTTGAACTTTATCGCGATGTCGCGTTACCTGCGGGAAACCGGAAACGTAAACGCTCTCGCAGGACAGATCTTTACGGTATTCGTCATCGTGGTTGCCGCGGCGGAAGCCGCAATTGGTTTAGGGATCGTCATCGCGCTGTATAGGAATAAAGAAACAATTTGGGTAGATGAGATTGATTTGTTGAAGTGGTAAGACGGACTTGGGTCTTTGGCCTTTGGTCTTTGAGACCAAATGGCCAAGACACGTTTGCGAAGACCTAAGGCCAAAGACTAAAGACCCAATGTACAAATACATCTGGCTAGTCCCCTTACTTCCTTTAATCGGCGCAGCCATCAACGGCTTCCTCGGTCGTAAGTTTCGTTTTTCTGAGCGGCTAATTGGTGGGATTGCAGTTGGATCAGTTGCACTCTCCTTCCTCATCAGTCTTGCCGCAGTCGTTACATACGGATTCGGACACCAGGCTCAATGGCCCAACTCGTATGTAACAAGCCAGGATGGTTTTAGTTTCACCTGGATTCCCGGTGGTATGGTCAGCATCAATCAAGGTGGGGAAGCCCGCCGCGAAATCGAATCGCAGAAACAAGTCGAAGAAAAACTCACTGCCATGTCGCCCGAAGAACGCCGAGGCGATGTGTCGATCCTTACTGTCACAACCGACACGCCTCGCTACGCACTCCTCAACATCGAGTGGAGCTACCAGCTGGATCCGCTTTCAGCGGTCTTCATGCTGATAGTCACCGGTGTAGGCCTGTGCATCTTCGTCTTCGCCACCGGCTACATGCACGGCGAAACTGGTTTCTACCGGTTCTTTGCTTACATGGGCTTGTTCATGTTTGCGATGCTGGTGCTGGTAATGGGCTCAAACTTCCTGATGATGTTTGTTGGTTGGGAAGGTGTTGGACTCTGTTCCTATTTGCTGATCGGTTATTACTTCGATCGCCAGGAAGCAGCGAATGCTTCACGTAAGGCGTTTATCACAAATCGCATTGGCGACTTCGGATTTGCACTAGCAGTCTTCGGCATCATCGCGACGTTTGGTTCAGCGCAATACACGGAAGTTTTTGATCAGGCAAAGAGTTATCCGATGGAGTTAATCGGACATTGGGGGATTCTTTCGTGGATCGCGCTTGGGTTGTTCATTGGCGCCTGCGGTAAATCTGCACAGTTGCCATTGCATGTCTGGCTACCCGACGCGATGGCCGGGCCAACACCTGTCTCCGCTTTGATCCACGCTGCGACAATGGTGACTGCCGGTCTCTACATGGTGACGCGCACAAACGTCATCTTCCAGCACTCGCAAACGATGCTCCTGGTCGTTGCGCTCGTTGGTGCTGCCACGGCGATATTTGCGGCAACTATTGGCATCACTCAAAACGACATCAAGAAAGTTCTCGCCTATTCAACCGTCTCGCAACTTGGCTTCATGTTTATGGCCTGCGGCGTCGGTGCGTTTGCGATCGGCATCTTCCACGTGATGACGCATGCATTCTTCAAAGCGTTGATGTTCCTCGGCGCCGGTAGTGTGATTCACGGAATGCATCACGAACAGGACATGCGGCGTATGGGCGGATTGAAGAAGTACATGCCTTACACGTACTGGACGTTTATGGCTGGTTGGCTGGCGATCTGCGGGATCATTCCCTTCAGCGGTTTTTGGTCGAAGGATGAGATCCTCTGGAACGCAGCATCGACCACTTACATTCCGTATGGCTGGATCATTTGGCTCGTCGGAACTATCGCGGCGACTTGTACCGCCTTCTACATGACGCGGCTGATGGCAATGACGTTCTGGGGGAAGGAGCGCTTTCTTGAACAGCCCGCCGGAGGTGAAGCCGATGAGGCACACGCGGCGGCGTTCGATAAGGGCTTAACCCAGCACGACGCTGCAACGGCGTCAGCTGGCGACCGACCGCATCATCAACCAGGAGAACATGTCGGGCCGGCTGATCAACATGATGCACACGGGCATGGCGCCCACGTGCACATCCCACACGAGTCGCCGAGATCAATGTGGGTTCCGCTGGCAGTCTTAGCGCTGTTTGCGGTGATTGGCGGTTTTGTTGGAATTGGACCAGCTTTCAGGTTTGTGACAGGAGTTCAACATCCCGGCGGCCCACTGAATATTGTCCGATGGCTGGATCCGGTCGTGTGGAATCCTGTTACTCATGAGTTCGGAAAAGAAGAGCATGCAACAGTTGCTGAACAGGAACCAGCAACTCATGGTGCTGTTCCCGAGGGTTCACACGAAGCTGGGGCCGTTGGCAACGTGGGATTCAACCTTGCACACACGATTGAAAAGAGCGCTGGCGAACTGGCCACAGAATGGCTCTTCATCGTCATTTCGTTGGTTGCCGCTGGTATCGGAATGGCTCTCGGCTGGCTCTTCTACGTAAAAGACACGCGTCTGCCAAACATCTGGGCTGCTCGGCTTCGTCCACTCTATAACGCCAGCTACAACAAATACTGGGTTGATGAGTTCTATGGTTTGACGATCACTCGACGAACCATGGATGCGGCTCGTGTCGTGTTCGCCTTTGATTCGCGTTTGGTTGATGGGATCGTAAACGGTCTCGCCGCTTTATCTCGTCTTTTAAGTCGCATCGTTGGCGGAATCGACAAGTACTTTGTTGACGGATTGGTGAACACGATTGCGGCTTTTATCGTGCGTTTGATGTCGCCGCTGTTCCGCGCCGCGCAAACTGGATTCACTCAAAACTACGCGCTGGTGATGGTGCTGGGATTGATTATTGGCGTAATGGCCTTTTTCGGTTCGGACATAGGTAAGGCTGCGGCTGAGACCGCCAGCGCAATCAGGAATCTTTTTGGGTTTCTGTTCTGAAATGAGGCCACGGAGTCTCAATTGAACGATTGAGGCGCAACGGAGTATCTGCGCCGGACTATCCAAATGAATATCAACTACATTCTCTCAATAATCACCTGGGTGCCGGTGGTGGGGGCCATTATCATTCTCGCTGTAATTAAGAAAGACCAGTCGAGCTTGATAAAACGATTTGCTACCGCTTGGTTCGCGCTAGATTTCCTCGCGTCACTTTTCCTGCTCACCTACAACCGATCGGAGGGGGGCATGCAATTCCTTGAAGATTACCAATGGATCCCTGTTATCGGCGCGCGTTATCAAATGGGTGTTGACGGTGTTGCAGTTTTGTTAATTGTGCTGACGACCTTACTTGGCGTTATCGCGGCTTTATCTTCCTGGAACTACATTCAGAAACGCGAGAAGGAATATTACGTTCTCCTTTTGTTGTTGCAGGCGGCGGTAATCGGTGTGTTTGCTTCGATGGATCTCTTTCTATTTTACCTATTCTTCGAAGTGTCACTGGTGCCGATGTACTTCCTGATTGGAATCTGGGGTGGCGAGAATCGGCTATACGCAGCAATTAAGTTTTTTCTGTACACATTGGTTGGCTCTGTCGTGATGTTGCTTGGTGTTTTGAAGATGTATTTCCTCACGCAGGATACAGCGCTCGCTGGCAAGATCACGCAAGCAACTATTGATTTATTGGCCGGGAACGATAAAGCGGTCGCGTTAGTGACCAGCACTGTGCAGGCGGCAACTGCCAACCATACCGGAACATTCAACATTCTCTACATGCAAGCGATGGGATCTGTAATGGACATGGGCACAATGCAGGTTCTGCTGTTTGCCGCCTTTGCCCTCGGATTTGCGATCAAAGTGCCGATGTTCCCATTTCACACCTGGCTGCCTGATGCTCACGTCGAAGCGCCAACCGCTGGGTCGGTCATTCTTGCTGGTATCTTACTAAAGCTGGGCACCTACGGCTTCTACCGTTTCAACTTGCCGATGTTTCCAGCTGCTTCTAAGGACCAGAGCACTTGGGTAACCGGTTTCGGTACATTCGGAGTGCGCAGCGTAGTCGTTTTTCTCGCCATCATTAGCATCATTTACGGCGCACTTGCCGCGATGTACTTCGTAGTGAAGAAAGACGGTGACGTGAAGAAGTTGGTCGCTTATTCATCTGTGTCGTCTATGGGTATGGTGATGCTCGGACTCTTTGCGCTCAATCCCAACGGCGTGAATGGCGGCGTGCTGCAGATGATCAACCACGGCATTTATTCAGGAGCGCTGTTCTTGTTGGTTGGTATCATCTATGAGCGACGCCACACAAGAAACGTAGCGGAGTTTGGTGGCCTGTCGCACGTAATGCCAGGTTATGCAGCTGTGTTTCTCGGAATGGTGATGACGGCGATCGGATTACCTCTGCTCGCAGTCTTCATCTCGGAATTCCTGGCGTTGCGGGGAGCATTCGAAGCAAACGTGAACTGGGCGGCGTGGGCAGCACTCGGCATCATTTTGAATGCCGGCTATTTCCTATGGCTGTACCAGCGCATGTTTTTCGGCACGATCGATAATCCAAAGAACGAAAAGCTTCCCGACCTTGATTTGCGGGAGTGGGTTTACATGACGCCGCTGCTGATCATGTCGTTGTGGATTGGCGTTTATCCCAAGCCGTTCCTGGCTTTCATCGAGCAGCCGGTAAACGCCGTGGTGAAACAAGTGCGACCTGAATATCAGATTCCTGGGATGGCGACAACGCCGGCGCCCGTACGAGCCGAAAAATGATTGCCGAAATGTCCGATAAACTTCAGTTTGTCGAACGTTACAACATAAGGACCCATCATTCGTGAAACAGAAGGCAGCGACAAACTAAAGTTTATCGGACATTAAGAACAATGCTCCTGCTCCAAGCCAACACCACTGCCCTCCTTAACCTTTCCGATCTGCAACTGATCGCGCCGGAGTTAATCCTGACCGTATGCGCTTGTTTAGCGCTGGTCATGGAGGTCATTCTCCCTTATCGAAAGAGCAAATTCACCGCCTACTTCTCTCTTATCGGTGTTGCGCTGGCCCTGGTCTCTTTGGTGCTGCAGTGGCGCGCTTTTGGCGACGGCTCGTTTGATGGTTTCTACGGCATGGTCCGGATCGATGGGTTGGCACTTCTGTTCCGAGGAATCTTCTTAATCGCAGCCGGCCTGACAATCGGTATTTCAACCCGCTTCCTGGATATTGAGGGCGAGCAACATGGTGAGTACTACGCTTTAGTTCTGTTTGCCACCGTAGGCATGATGTTTCTTGCCAGTGGTTATGACCTCATCACGCTCTACGTTAGCCTGGAGTTAATGGCGCTTACCTTCTACGTGTTGGTTGCTTTTACGAAACGCGAGAAGAAGTCGAACGAAGCGGCGATGAAATACTTTCTGCTGGGGGCGTTTTCCTCCGGCGTGTTGCTCTATGGAATGTCGCTGCTTTACGGGATCGCTGGTTCAACCAACCTCGGCGAAATTGGTTCTCAAGTTGGTCGTGTGATCGGCCTTATCGGAGACCCTAACGGCAATTGGGCGGACCTGCGGCCGATGTTGTTGTTGGCGATGATTACTCTTGCCGCAGGTCTCTTCTTCAAAGTCGCAGCTGTGCCATTTCACATGTGGGCGCCCGATGTCTATGAAGGCGCGCCAACCTCAGTTACCGCCTTCCTGTCCACCGGTTCGAAAGCTGCCAGTTTCATTCTCTATTTTCGAATCTTTAACGAAGCCCTGAAAAGCATGCACGCTGATTGGGCTCCTTTACTTGGACTGGTCGCGGCAATCACGATAATGGTCGGTAACTGGGCTGCGGTCACTCAGGAAAACTCCAAACGTCTGCTGGCTTACTCATCCATCTCCAATGCCGGATACATTCTGCTCGGACTGGTCGCCAAGAACGAGTATGGCTACATCGGTCTGGTTATCTATCTGTTGGTCTACACATTCATGAACATGGGGGCATTCGGTGTCATCATTAGTCTCAGACGCCGGGGAATTATTGGAGACAATGTCGAGGATCTGACCGGACTTGCGCAAAAATCACCGGGGCTCGCAGCGATGATGGCTATCTTCATGTTGTCACTTGGCGGCTTACCAATGACCGGCGGCTTCATCGGCAAGTATTTCCTGTTTGGCGGACTACTGATCGCTGGAAAAGAAAATCAGAAGAATTGGTATTACTGGCTCGCAGGCTGGGCAATCATCAATACCGTAGTTTCGTTCTACTATTACGTACGCTTTATCAAGGTGATGTATCTGGGAGATCGGATCGCTGACGATAAACCGCTGGCATTCTCTCCGGCACTCTGGACAGCATTGTCGATTTCAATTGCGGGAATTATTTTTATCGGTATTTACCCGCAGCCGCTTATCAAACTAGTCCAGAAGGTTATTCCAACACTTTCATCTCTTGCCTCTGTCGCTTTTAGATAGATCACGGTGTTATCCTCACGCAACTGGAAAGGAAAGTCATGAGTTCGCAATCTACGCTCCAAATCCATCTTCCTCTTCCCCGACGTGGAAAATCCGTCTTCAAACCAGCGCCACGACGTTATGAAATTTATAATACCGATGCGTTTGAGTGGTTGAGCAAGAGACCTGCGAATTCGATTGAGGCCGTGGTGACCGATCCGCCGTACGGATTGGTGGAGTACACAGAGAAGCAGTTGGAAAAACGACAGAACGGAAAAGGCGGAATTTGGAGACTACCTCCTGCATTTGATGGCAGTAAGCGAATGCCGTTGCCTCGGTTCACCGTACTTACAGAATCTGACCAGGAAATGCTAAAGGACTTTTTCTCTCAACTGGCACAGCTGCTGAGAAGCGCGTTGGTACCCGGCGCTCACGTATTTATAGCTACCAACCCTCTGATTTCGCACTTGGTCTACGAGAGTTTCATGAGCGCTAAGTTCGAGAAGAGAGCGGAGATCATTCGGACCGTTTATACCCTGAGAGGTGGAGACCGGCCAAAGAATGCGCATGATGAGTTCACGGATGTGACGGTAATGCCGAAGTCTTGTTGGGAACCTTGGGGCCTCTTTCGAAAGCCATGCGAAGGAAGAGTTCAAGACAATCTACGTAAGTGGCAAACAGGCGGATTACGTCGCATCTCCTCTACTGAGCCTTTTAAAGATCTTATTCAATCATCTCCAGCGAGAAAGAAGGAGCGCGCAATCGCGGCTCATCCCTCACTCAAACCTCAAAGTTTTCTTAGGCAAATAGTGAGAGCGTCACTGCCTTTAGGCAAAGGAACCATACTAGATCCGTTCATGGGCTCCGGATCCACCCTTGCTGCAGCGACCTCATGCGGATTGAAGAGTATTGGGTTAGAGGTGCGGAAAGAGTATTTCGAGATGGCTAAAACTGCTATTCCACTACTAGCGAAACTAAAGGTGTAAAACTGATGGCTAAAAAGGATGACTTCAACTCCCATGTCCTCCTTCCACCGATTTAATTCTGAATGATTGGTTATTATCTCCTCGCAACGCTTGCCTCCTGGTTTGGTCTTCAATCACTACTGAGTGGTCTTCGCTATGTTCGGTACGTCAAGCGAGAAACGGGCCGGCCTCTGGCTGACTTCCACCCGCGCGTTTCCGTAATCGCGCCCAGTAGAGGATTGGAGATTGGTCTGGCTGAAAACCTCTCGACGTTGTTAACGCAAGATTATCCCGCGTACGAAGTTCTTTTTGTTTTCGATCGCGCAGACGATCCCGCCATTAATCTTCTGAAAAAATTTGAAAAGTCACCTGTACCCCACAAGACAATAATTGCAGGCTCTGCAAAAGACTGCGGGCAGAAAGTTCACAACCTTCGATTCACAATTAAAGAAATAGATTCACGATCCGAAGTAATTGCTTTTGTAGATACTGATGCGCGGCCAGGAAGGCTATGGCTGCGTCAGCTCGTGGCGCCCCTGATTGACAATGAACTGGGTGCATCCACCGGCTATCGCTGGTTTGTTCCGCTCAAAGGTGGTTTATCATCGCGGCTTCGCTCTGTTTGGAATGCCTCCGTTGCGTCCGCCTTGGGAGCAGACAGCGGAAAGAACTTCTGTTGGGGCGGCTCCACTGCGATTCGTCGCTCGGTTTTTGAACGACTAAACATTTCTGAGCGTTGGCAGGGAACAGTTTCAGATGATTTCACGGTGACGAATGTCCTGAAGGAAGCAAAACTCCCGATCCACTTCACACCAAATTGTATTGTCGCGTCGGTTGGCGATTGCGACGTTCGGGAGTTGTTTGAATTTACAACCAGACAAATAAAGATCACCCGAATTTACGCCCCACAGCTTTGGTTACCTTTGCTGTTAGGTTCGTCGCTTTTCACTATTGTCTTCTTCGGCGGGATTGTCTTGTTGATTACACGTATGATTGCGGGACTTCCGTTCGTGTTTCTGCTAGCTGTACTTTGTCTCTTATTCTCGCTTGGTGCGGTAAAAGGACTAATTCGTTGGCGAGTTATTAACATTCCATTAGCTAATTATCGAAAAGAACTTAGAAGGGACCGGTTGGCGCATATCTTCCTGTGGCCCTTGGCATCGGTTCTTTATCTCTATAACACTATAGCCGCGGGATTCTCTCGTCGGATTAACTGGCGCGGTATAACCTATGAATTGAAATCACCAACTGAAGCTGTCATTATCTCGCGCGACTTGTTCAGCCGAGAACGGTAGCGTCTTTAGTTTTCTCTGTGGATCTCTGTGTCTCCGTGACTCTGTGGTAAGCCAAGAACCGTTCATGACCACAGAGTCGCAGAGACACAGAGAAGCACAGAGAGAAATTACCCGAACAATTAAGCGTCACGTGCCAAACAAAGCCGTCCAATTTGTCCAACTCCTCCGCTCCTCCAAACGTGAAAAGCGTCTTGGTACGGTTATTCTTTTCGTTACCTCACGATGTAATGCTTACTGCAAGACCTGTTTTTATCACGAAGAGTTAAATCACCCGGGCGATATGACCTTCGACCAGATCCAGAAGGTCTCACGAACAATGCCGCCAATTACAGACCTTTGGCTTTCAGGTGGTGAGCCTACGCTACGTAGGGATGTGTCGGAGATTATCGACATCTTCGTTAGCAACAACGGCGTCAACAGAGTGATCATTCCGACTAATGGCCTGATTAAGTCGCGTGTCTACGAAATTGTTGACCGGGCCCTCGGGAGAAATCCGAATATCGATCTCTATTTGAACGTCGCTTTGGATGGTTATGGAAAAACCCACGATCAGATACGCGGCGTACCCGGAAACTGGGAGAAAACTCTCGACTGCATCGAAGCTTTATATCCGCTGAAAGAGAAATATACAGATCGCTTTCGCCTGAACGTGAACACAGTAGTCTGTGCAGATAACTACACCGAAATCGAAATGCTTTCGGAGTTCATGTGGACGAACTACCGATTGGATGGCCAGTACTTCAACATCGTCCGCGGGGAAACCCTCGTCGGTGATCAGATCAAACAAGTGCCCGTGGAAGTTTTACCCGCCATGTACGCCCACGTATCGAAACTGACCAAGCGCTATGGCGATCGCATGTTTGCCGACGACGATGCCAGCAGTCGCTTTGTTAAAAACGCAGCGTACGTCGGCGCAATAACAACACACTATCGAACGCAACACGCGAACTTCCAGGAGTCCACGCCGTGGCCCTTCCCCTGTACGGCAGGTGAGACGACTGCGGTTATTGACTACAACGGCGACGTGCGGGCGTGTGAGTTGCGTGAAAAGTTTGCGACGCTTGCGGATTTCGATTACGACTTCGAAGCGCTTTGGAATGCAAATGGGCGAGGCGAGGAGTTAGCTGCAATCGATGGTGGTAAAGCTTGTTGGTGCACCCATGTGTGTTTTATTCACGATTCAATGCGGCACTCTCGGCGCGCCCTTCTCTATGAAGTCCCGAAGAATTTTTTAACACGCGAGACCTGGTAAGCGTGCCTGAGCCATCCAAACAAGAAGAGAATCAAAAGAGTGGTTACGCCTATGCGGCAGGATTCACGCTGTTCGCCACCGTTGCCGCTCTGTGTGGATTCGGTTGGTTGTTAGATAGGTGGCTGGGAACGGAGCCTTGGTTTCTAATTGGCGGGATTGTGCTGGGATCCGGTGTCGGGCTTTATCAGTTCGTTCGGCTGAGTTCGAAGACGTATTGAGCCTCAACGCCTCAACTCGACAACTAATCAAATTCACGGTTAAAATCTCCGGCTTCGCCAATGGCCGACATCACAAACAATAGAGTGGAAACGACTGTCCTAACCGACGAAGACCATGGTTTGAACGCGAGGATGTTTCGCGTCATGGTCGTGGTCACGGGATTAGCTGTCGTTATATCGGCTTTTATTAGTCCATGGCGTACGACGGTAGGTTTACTCGTAGGAGGCGCATTGGCTTTATTTAGCCATCGCTGGCTCAGAAACTCTGCGGCTGCCGCGATCAGGCTTTCAGTCGGTGGCGGCATACAACAGATAAGATTATTGCAGTTCATCCTCAGATACGTTGTCGTGGGTTCAGCGATCTTTGCGGCCTATGAAGCTGGAATCGCATCGTTGCCGGCTATGCTTGTGGGCCTGAGTAGTTTTGTTGTGGCTTTGATGGTCGAAGCCTTAAGAGAGTTCTATTTCGCAATTATTCACCGAGAGGAAACTAGTTGATGTTCTGGTTGCAGCAAGCTGCGCACAAGGCAGAAGAGCACGCTGAAGAGGCTGAGCACCATGCACCGTTGGTTGTGCAACTGGTGAATCACTACTTTGGCGAGGCGGCATTGCGTTTCGAGCTGAAATACACCAAACCGTTGTGGGACAAGTTTCTTGCGAACTTTGGCACCACAGCAGAATCTGCATTTGGTCCGTACAGTGCTGACAATGCGATCCCATGGTACACAATCATGTTCTTCATCGCGTGTGTTTTGAGCATTGCGATTATCTGGATTCTCAAGGGACGCTTATCCTCCGAAGAACCAGGTCATGGTCAGCAGACACTCGAGGTCGGAGTACTCGCTGTCCGAAGCATGCTCGAGGACATCATCGGTTCGCACGGGCTCAAATACTTTCCTGTGGTAATGAGCTTTGGCGTGCTAATTCTTGTTTCCAATCTGATGGGGCTGTTTCCGCTCTTTATGAGTCCGACGTCTGCGACGAGCGTGACGTTTGCTCTCGGCCTCAGTTCATTTCTTTACTACAACTACATTGGAATTAGCGAGAACGGATTGTTCAGGCATCTGAAGCACTTCGCTGGACCAATCTGGTGGATCGCTCCCCTGATTTTTCCCATCGAGATAATAAGCAATCTAATTCGACCATTCTCGTTAGGCATTCGACTTTTTGGAAACCTCTTTGCCGACGAAAAAGTTTTGGAGACTGTTGCCGGTCTGGCGCCACCCGTGACCTGGATTGCGCCCCTATTCCTGATGCCTCTTAGTGTCTTCGTAGCGTTCGTTCAAACTTTTGTCTTCATACTATTGTCGCAGCTGTATCTTAGTGAAGTTTCGCATGCTCCCCATGAACATCACGCCCACGAAGAGCCACGTGAAGATGATGGCGACGAGTTTATTGTTCCTGTCTTGACCTGACCGGCTTTATCAAGCGCGCAGTGAGCGATGCAGGGTATAGGCCGGCACACGTTACTGCGCAAGATGAAATCCCTTGCGTCCAAGTCAATTCCAAGAAGCAGGATTTGGAGATTTAATAGTGTTCGGTCGTGTCTGACTCGCAGGAGCGCCGTTGTAAGAGGGGCGGTGGATACCGGATTCAGACGAAATAATAACTCCCAAATCTTTAGAATCGGATTCTGGCGCAGATAACTTCCAAGAATTTATTGGAAAGGAGAAGAGAATGAGCAAACTTAGAAAGATGTTATTCGCGGTTGTCGGTGTGTTGTTTAGCGCGATGACCGTGTTTGCGCAAGGCGCCGCCGAAGTTGGTGACAATGCGAGTTCCGTCAATAAGTATCGCGCGCTCGCAGCGGGCATTGGCTTCGCGATTGCAGTTTTTGGCGGCGCGCTTGGCCAGTCACGTATTGGTGCGTCGGCGTGCGAAGGTGCAGCGCGCAATCCGGGCGCGGCCGGTCGCATTCAAACCATGATGATCCTTGGTTTGGCGCTGATTGAGTCATTGGTGTTATTTGCGTTGCTGGTGGTTTTCGCGGTTGTCAAACCCAGTGTGACTCCATAGTGACAGCAGAGTCGAAGTGATGAGGCGAGAGTTTCGGCTCTCGCCCTTTTTTTGTGCGCCTCCTTGGAGTGCGGGAACCTGTCACCGCTTGGTTACAGCGAATCTCAGCATCTACAACTCTCTGTACCAAAGCGGTGACAAGTCCCCGCACTCCAAGGAGGTGCACCCTTCCTTACATGCGGATGACCTCTTTGCTCCACGTTCAATCTGTGTGATAGGCTGGCGACTCTCCCGTATAACATCAATGAGGCGCAACAACAGATGAAAAAATGCCCGAAGTGCGGAGTTGAATATCCTGACACTACAACTCTTTGCCCCGCCGATGGCGTTGCGCTCGAAACAATCCGCGACTCATTAATCGGACAAACTCTGGCAGCGAAATACCGAGTTGATGCTTGCCTCAGTGTCGGTGGGATGGGAACTGTTTACCGTGGCACACACGTGTTGATGGACAAGACCGTCGCGATAAAAGTCCTGCGTCCCTCATTAGCCGCTGACGAAAAAATCGTCGCGCGCTTTTCAAGGGAAGCACGCGCCGCCTCGCGAATTTCGCACCCCAACGCGATCAGCGTTACCGATTTTGGCGAAGATGAAAATGGCGTCGTCTTCCTGGTGATGGAGTACCTCACTGGGAGAACTCTGAAACAGGTTGTTCGCGATGACGGTCCCATGTCGCTTGCGCGTACTGTCGCCATCATGAATCAGGTCGGAGACGCGCTGCAGGTGGCTCACGAACAGAATGTCGTCCACCGGGATCTCAAGAGCGACAACATTATGCTTCTCAGCACTGCTGGCGGCGATCACGCAAAGGTGTTGGACTTTGGTATTGCGAAGATCAATGAACCAGAAGGTGAGCTGGATCCGGGTCTGACGGCGCCAAACCTTGTAATTGGCACACCTCAGTACATGTCACCTGAGCAATGTTCGCAGGACAGCGAGATTGATGCGCGTTCAGACATCTACTCCTTTGGCGTCATTCTGTACGAGATGTTGGTGGGACACGTCCCGTTCAGCGGGGAATCTCCAACGATGGTAATGATGAAGCATCTGCAGGAACCGGTTCCTTCGATTCTTGACGAACGAAGTGATGTTCCCGCTGCAGTTGGTAGAGTTGTCGCCCGGGCAATGGCCAAGCTCCCGGATAATCGTTACCAGAGCGTTAATGAACTTTTGGAAGATCTAACAATCGCAGCTGGTATGACAGTGCTCAGGTTGGATTCCGCAGTCCCACCTGCCGTAGTAGCTGATGAGCCTGATGAGATTACGGTTGTGCGGCCAAGAGTTGAACCGGTTGGGACGTTAAGGCGCGCACCTGTGACGGTGCCAGTGGGAGCGCCGCCGCCGCCCTCGAAATCGAGCGTCAGTCCTGTCAAGATCTTGATCCCGTCCGCCGCGGCATTACTTGTCGTATTCGCGGCGTTTTATGTCTTCACTCGTAATCCAGCAATGCCAACCAATACAAATCTGAATCAACAACCCTCGTTGGTCGCAGATCCAAACAGTCAACCAGTTCAACCCGCTCAACCCCCAACCGGAAAAGGTGAGGAAGGTATCTCCGCGGGCGGCGTTATCAACTCCTCGGCAAATGCAAACGTCAACCCAAATGCAAATGCCGCAATCTCACCAATACCCGTCGAAGAGCTCAGCCCGGCAGCGAACACCAACACCAATACAAACTCCAATAGCAATCAAAAAGTGCCTGCTCTGCCTGAGCCCACTAAGAGTGTCACTCCAGTCACCGCTCCGGCACCACCACCTGGCGGAACCAAGACTCCGGAAGTTAAGCCTTCACCATCACCGGCCGCTTCGCCAAACGATGCTGGCCTTTCCTAGCCGCCGATAGAAGTCAGGAGAAGTCGCCGGAACTTGTCTGCGTTTTCAATCTGCATTTCGATCTTCAGTGAATAGCAGGGTATTGCGAACGTGAGTGCTCGAAGCTTTACTGCGTCCTTGGCGGTCGTGAGCAAACTGCGGGCACCCGCTTGTTTCGCCGAATTGACTAGCTCATCAATGTCAGCTTGGGTGTAGACGTGATGGTCGGCAAAGAACCTTTGCAGGACCGGGTCAAAACCGTCCCGTCGTAGTTGAGCTAGAAACGATTGAGGGTTGCCGACACCACAAAATGCGGCGACGGGACTTGCAGGCGTCGTTATCTTTTCTGAATCGCTCACATCAACGATCCCAGCGTTGCGCATGCATGATTCAAAAATCGGTCGAGCGCCTGACAGACGAACAAGTTCCGATCTAAGGGGATCAATGTTACGAACTTGATCGCACCTTGTTAACACGATGCAATCGGCTCGCTTGAGTCCCTCGATTGGTTCCCGCAGACGGCCCAGCGGAAGCAACTGTCCACCTCCCCACGCATTAGTTGCGTCAATTGTGACGATGTTCAGATCTCGAGCTAGTCGCAAATGCTGGAATCCGTCGTCGAGAACAAAGCAATCAGTTCGCAGGTGCTTTATCGCCCCTTCGCCGGCGGCAATCCGATTTGCATCACTTACGACGGCAGCCACGCCTGACAAATTGCTGGCCAGCAAATAAGGTTCATCGCCCGCTTCCAGCGGATTTGAAAAGACCGTTGTGCCATCTGATACGAGCACACGGCGATCCGGATTTCTGCGACCGTAACCTCTTGTTAGGATGCAGACCCTTCGGCCACTCGCGGCCAGCGTTCGTGCCACCCATTCGACCAGCGGTGTCTTTCCTGTTCCACCCGTCGTGATATTGCCGACGCTGACTACTGGTCTCGCAAGCTTGACTGTTTTAAAAGTTCCCCGTTCATACAATGAGGCGCGCGCTCGAGTAATAGCGCCGTACAAAGTACTAAACGGTGGCAGGATTAGCGACTTCATCAGCCCGGTGAGTTCGTTGCGGTCAGCGTTTCTTGAAGCGGGTCTGTCGTGACCGGCTGCGTGAGGAGTGGTCGGATGAACGCGATTGTTCGATCAGCAGCGCCCTGATTAGCCCTGACTATTTCCTTGGCTCGTCGTGCCAACCCTTGTCGGCGAGCGTCATCCTCGAGCAACTCTTCGAAGGCATCGCCTAAATGTTGAGCCATAAGTCCACCTTCCATCCCGGGTAGTTGGACGATTGCGTCAGCTTCCTTTAGCAGGTGCACGATCGCCTGGAAATTGTGTGTGTGGTACCCGGTGACCACGCACGTTCCGGCTGCTGCTGGTTCCAGAACATTGTGGCCGCCACGTTCAACGATGCTTCCCCCAACAAAGACAACTGTCGCCAACGAGTAGACAGCTGGCAGTTCCCCGATCGTATCGAGCAGAACCACCTCCGCGTTAGAGTCGCCATTCTGGGGCGGATCGGTTCTTCTCACCCAGTGCAGTCCGGTTGATGCGAGCAGGTTTGCCACGTCGTGAAAACGTTCAGGACGCCTCGGCGCAATCATCAATCGTACCTTTCCCTGTTTTCGAAGGTTCTGAAAGCTTTCAAGGATGATTTTCTCTTCCGGTGAGTGAGTACTAGCAGCCAGAATCAGCGGTTCAGCTTCTCGAAATCCAAATCGCTCTCGAAACGTTTCAGTTGCTTCAGCGGTTGAAGACGTTGAATCTGAATCGAATTTGAGATTCCCGGCGGTAAATAGTTTGTCTGGGTTTAAGCCAAGTGCGGCAAGTCTTTTTGCATCCGCTTCGGATTGCATAACTGCCAGGCTTAGATGCGACAGAACTCGCGCAAGGAAGAATCGAACCAGCCGATAACGACGAAAAGACTGGTGAGATATTCTTCCATTTACGAGTGCAACAGGAATGTTTTGAGAGTGGCATTCGCGCAGGAAGTTTGGCCACAACTCAGTCTCCACAATCAAAACGACCTCAGGATCAACGGCCCTCAAAGCCCGTCGCACAGTCCATCTCCAATCAAATGGAAAGTAAAAGACCTTATCGACTTTAGACCCAAAGACGTTGGCTGCAAGGGTTTGCCCAGTGGTTGTGATTGTCGAAACAACAAGCGAATACCGGGGAAACTCCGTCCGCAGTCGTTCAACCAAAGGTCGTGCAGCTTGTGTCTCACCTACAGAGACGCAGTGTAACCAAATAACCGGTCGTGACGAATTCTTTACGTAGTTCAACGAACCCAGACGTTGGCGTAACCCGGCAACGTATTTCCCATGTGCGAAAGCTTGGAAGAGGAAGTGAGGTATTAGAATTAATACACCGAGAGTCAGAAGAAGACTGTAAACCAGATACATTTCGCTATCTCAGATTTCAGATCTCAGATCTCAGAAACACATCTGAGATCTTGAACGTCTGAGATCTGAGATCTGAAATCTGAGATCGCGAAGCGCGTCTAAGATCTCAAAGTTCTTACTTGGCGCGCTCGATATACCGTCCCTCGGATGGATCGACACGGATCCGGTCACCCTCATTTATGAACGGAGGAACTGTAATCGTTACCCCATTCTCCAGAGTGGCGGGTTTATTGACGTTCGAAACTGTGGCACTTTTTAAAGTAGGTTCAGTCTGCGTCACAACCAGTTCCATGGAGGGTGGCAGATCGATCCCGATGGGAGCGCCTTCGTAGAATTCAGCCTGCAGTTTCAGTCCGGGATTGAGCCACTGTGCAGCGTCGCCCAAGTCGTCTTCACTGAGCGCAATTTGCTCGTAGTTTTCAGTGTTCATGAAATGGTGGTGAGAACCATCGGAGTAGAGGTATTCCATCTCATGTTGTTCGAGCGCTGCGCGATCGACAGTATCTGCGGCCCTAAAGCGATGTTCGAAGGATGATCCTGTTCGAATATTGCGCAATTTGGTTTGCACCATTGCCCGAAGATTGCCGGGTGTGTGGTGCCTGAATTCCACGACTTTGCAGGGTTGACCTTCAAAAACGATAACCATACCCCGTCTGATCTGAGTTGCAGGAATAGCCATAAAAACTGAAGTCTCCGTCTAAAAAAGTGTCTAAACTAATTGCGTTGCAGACTGCTGGTGAACCACTCTGGCCCCAAACAAGCCGCGTAGTCTATCTAGCCGTCTCAGCGTTTGTCCAGCAGGCGCGCCTCCTTGGAGCGCGGGGACCTGTCACCGCTTTGGTACAGCGAATCTCAGCATCCTACAGCGCCCTGTACCAAAACGGTGACAGGTCCCCGCACTCCAAGGTTCGCTTTCCTTACTTGTTCATTTCTCTTAGGTCTAATGACTTATTCACGCAGTGAAAGGCGGCCAACTCTGAAACTTCGTCTCAGAATGACCGCCCTTCTTGAGGAGCCCACCTACCTCGATTGTAATAACGTCTTTTGAACCTAATGGTTCCAATTAAGTCTTAGGCCGCACGTGCTCGCGGTACGCGACGTTGTCGCGCAAGTTGTTCCAGCCACCGCTGCGACTGCTCATAGTGCGAAAAGCGGCGCTCATCAAGTCGAAAGGCACTCGTGTGATAATAGCGTCTTCCCTTAATCAATCTAGCGGGATGCTTGATGTGCAGCATTTCGTGGTAAAGGATGTATTCCACAAACCATTCAGGCACTTCTTCTGAGTCGAGAGTCTTGCTGATGGTAATGCTGTCGTAGATGTGGTCGTGGTGCCCCAGAATGTTTCGTGTACGTCGCTGCGACCAGGTTATTGCTGGTTTGCTGATTCGACCGTCGAAATACTTCTTATTCAATTTGGCAAACATGCGATCCAGGTCGTAAGCCTCGCCTTGTGCAGATGAAAAATGTTTTCGTCCTCTTCCTCGTCGCGCTAGATCTGAAGCCCGCATCACTCCAGGTGTCAGCGAATAGTCCCGATAAACCCTGTCGTGGATTGTAGGAACTCTTTTACCTAAGAGCCGCGACACCAGAATCCAGGCAAGCGATCGCAAAACGTCTGGTGGGCAATCTCTGCAAATATCAGAGATCCGGACATAAACTCGACCAGACCGTAGTCGGATTGTGTGACGTAATCCTGCGTATGGATAGAAGCGCACATCGATGGCAGGTACACCTCGATTCCCGCCGAGGTGACGAAATGCATCTCCGAAATATTTTGCGGCTTCAGTCATGCGGCTATTGGGCGACATCTGATTCGAAGATACTTCTGCCTCAGGAGGATCAGAACCTAGAGCGTAAGCAGACCTTGCATTGCTGTGGGGTCAGCGAGTTTGGAATCCAGCGGGTCTAATCTTAAGGATGCTCCCGTGAAGGCGTCAATCAAAGGTCAAGTGGGCGAAATTGCAATTTTTCGAGCAAAATCGCATATGAGGAGGACTTCCGCCCTGAGTAATCAGAGTGATTGTCACGAACCTTAAGCTTATCAACGGTTTAGCTGCGTTGAAGTTTTTTTTGGCGCAGGCTCGCCACCCCTAATGGTGCCGCCAAGTCAGCAAGTGGAGGTGATTTCTGTCCAATTTCAAGGGCTTTATTGCGGGGGGTTGATTTAATCCTTATACTGCGAAAGGTCGCTAGCGAGTCGTTTTTGCTCCGAAAAAGACATTAGACTCCGGTTTCACTCGATCCTCGAAAGCGGCTGGGACTGTACGTCAAATATGCCCCGTCGAAATACAAATATCCAAAACGCTGAGCATCGCGGCATCGACTCGCGCATGGAAGTACTTCTCGCGGCTCTTATTAAGGAGCATCTCGTTACCGGAGAGGCGGTGGGTTCCCGGGTCCTGTCGGATCGCTTCGCCCACGGTTACGGCTGGAGCCCGGCAACGATTCGCAACGTGATGGGCGAATTGGAGGAGGCAGGCTTTGTCGAACAACCCCATACTTCGGCTGGTAGGGTTCCCACGGATACCGGTTATCGATACTACGTAGACAACATCCTCGGAGACACCCGACTTTCACGAGGCGATCTGAAAGCGATCGACGACCTGTTTGCGCTAGGCGACATCGATGCGTCTGCCTCGCCGGATCGTTTCATGGAAACGACGTCCCACGTCCTTTCGTCCTTTTCTAAGAACGTTGGCATAGTTGTGTCCCCGTCGCTAGCCGACAACCGTCTCAAACACATCGAGTTTGTTCAACTTCCTGACAAGAGAATACTTGTCGTCCTCATTTCAACATCAAGCATCATTCACAACAAAGTGATCCGAACGACCGATGACGATCTCACTCAGGATGAGCTTGATCGCACAGCCCGTTATCTGAACGCAGAATTCAGCGGCAAGAGTCTTTCCGCCATCCGTTCTGAAATAGTCGTATTAATGAAAGAAGAGAAGGCCCTTTATGATCGACTGCTCCAGAATGCAATCTTACTTTGCGAAAGGAGTCTCGAAGGTGAAGAAATTGGGGGTGGAGAAGTTTACGTCGACGGTGCATCGAACATCCTTACAAAACCGGACTTCGTCGATATCGAGCGAATGAGAGAACTCTTTCGGACATTTGAGGAAAAATCTCGCCTCATCAAAATCCTCAACGAATGTGTTTCTCACGACAGTTCTTACATCGGTGATGTTCACGTAGTAATCGGACGCGAGCATCCGGCGAGTTCAATGCGCGGTTGCGCATTGATTACTGCTCCTTACCGCGTCGGATCAAATGAACGGGTTGGCACTCTCGGAGTTGTCGGACCGATGAGAATTGAATATGCCCGCATAATGGCTATGGTAAACTACATGGCGCGGCTTATTGAGCATCGCCTAAGCGGCGCCACGGCGTCGTAATTCTTGTTAGAGACTCTAGATTCCTTCCACATGGCACCTGACAGTAACGATAAGCGATGGAACCGCATCCCCATCAGGTTCGTGGATTCTGAGAACGAAGGCGATGCCTCTTTAGACCCGAACTCTGCCGATATGGAAACGCTGGATCCCGACATTGAACCGAACCCGTCTGATGAAGAGCTCGAGCTCGATCCAATGGTAAGCGAACAGAAGGATAATCCGCTTTTGGAGTTTGCAGGCGGCCCTGTAACTGCGGAGCTCGTAGCGACGCGTTCAGAATTGAGGCGAGTTCAGGAAGAAAACGTAGAACTCAAGGATCGACTGGCGCGCAGGCAAGCGGACTTTGAGAACTACCGCAAACGTATCGAACGCGAGCGCAGTGATACTTATAACCGAGTGGTGGCAGACGTTGCCGCTAAACTATTGGGCGTTTTGGATAATTTGAAGCGAGCGCTCGAAGCCGAAGCTTCAGTTGAAGCAACCGAGTCTGACGAATTCCGGCATTTCTTAAGTGGTGTAGATTTGGTTTACAAGCAACTCGCCGGAGTCCTTGAAGCACTCGGTGTGAAGCAGATTGTAGCGGTTGGTGAACACTTCAATCCGCACATTCATGAGGCCGTGCTTACAGAAGCGACCGATGAATTTGAACCCGATACCGTTATTCAGGAGATTCGAGCCGGCTATCGGTTAGGTGACAAACTGATTCGACCGGCACTGGTTAAGGTTGCCACTCGCACCTAGTCAAACATAGTGTTTGGAAGACGAAGTTAAATGGGAAAAACCATCGGCATCGATTTAGGAACCACCAACTGCTGCGTTTCGGTTCTTGAGGGCGGAGCAGTTCAGATTGTTCCAAACAAGGAGGGCGGTCGAACTACGCCCAGTGTCGTGGGTTTTACCGATAAAGGTGAACGCCTGGTCGGCCAGATCGCCAAGCGCCAAGCGGTCACAAATGCTGCGAACACAGTGTACGCGGTTAAGCGTTTTATCGGCCGTAAATATGGCTCAACCGAGGTTTCCCGCATGCGAGAAACTTCTGCATTTGAGATTGTCGATTCGCCTAATGGCGACGCGCGCATTCGAGTCCAGGGACGAAGCTACAGCCCGCCGGAGCTATCAGGAATTGTGCTGCAGCGTTTGAAAGCCGCTGCGGAAGACTTCCTTGGCGAACCAGTGACCGATGCAATTATCACGGTCCCGGCTTATTTCGACGATACGCAGCGCCAGGCCACAAAGGATGCGGGAAAAATTGCCGGTTTACGTGTCGAAAGAATCATCAACGAGCCTACGGCTGCTGCCTTGGCCTACGGACTCGGCAAATCTGAAGTTGAGCGTATCGCGGTTTATGATCTCGGTGGCGGGACGTTTGATATTTCAATTCTCGAGATGAACGATGGCGTGTTTGAAGTTCTTTCCACTTCAGGAAACACGTTTCTCGGTGGCGAGGATCTTGATGAACGGATCATGAACTGGATGGCCGATCAGTTTCTGACTGATACGGGCATCGACCTTCGTCAAGATCGGTTGGCTTTACAACGGCTGAAGGAAGTAGCTGAACGTGCGAAATGCGAGCTGTCATCGTCCACAGAAACTAATATCAATCTGCCGTTTATCGCGGCAGATGCCACGGGTCCGAAGCACTTCAATAAATCGTTGACTCGCGATCAATTTGAAGACCTCGTCAGAGACCTGGTAGAACAAACGATCGAACCATGTCACACTGCTCTGAAGGATGCGAAACTCCAGCGCGGCGATATCGATAAAGTAATTCTGGTAGGCGGTCAGACGCGGTCTCCGATTGTTGAACACACGGTAGAGAAGATTTTTGGGAAGAAAGCTTCGGCGGAAATAAATCCTGACGAAGTTGTCGCCATGGGTGCAGCCATTCAGGGTGGCGTGTTGAGTGGAGATGTGAAAGACATCGTGCTGCTCGACGTATTACCCCTGAGTCTTGGCCTCGAAACACGCGGCGGCTTATTCACTAAGATCATCGAACGAAATTCGACTATTCCGCTGCGAAACAGCTTGACCTTTACGACGGTGGTCGACAATCAATCGTCCGTTGAGATTCATGTGCTTCAGGGCGAGCGTGAGGTCGCTCAGGGCAATCGTTCGTTAGGAAAATTTGAGTTGGTCGGAATTCCGCCCAGTCCACGGGGTGTGCCACAAATCGATGTCTCGTTCGAGGTGGATGCCAACGGAATAGTGTCCGTATCAGCGCAAGACAAGGCCACCGGGCGAGAACAGCAGATGCGGATTACGCCCACTTCTGGCCTGACGCCAGATGAAATTGATCGGTTGATTCGCGAAGCTGACGATTTCGCCGAAACTGATCGCGATGCCAAGGAAATTGTAGTGCTGCGTAACAAACTCGAGTCACTCTTGAGAAACACACAGAAGTCGTATTCAAAGTTTGGCGGACTTTTGTCGCAGAATGATCAGGACCTGGCTGAACGCGCCTTCACGGAGGCGGATGCTGCAAGCCGGGCCGAAAACGTTGAAGAGATTAAGAATGCCCTGACAAGTCTGGAGCGAACTGCCTCTCAACTTACCACTGCTATGCTGAATCCCGCCCCGGACGCTAGCACTACAGAAGCGTAAATACTTTCAAGCAAATCATTTTTAGTGAGGTTATTTAGAACTGGATGAGTAAACGCGATTATTACGAAATATTGGGAGTTAGCAAGACTGCTACCGAGCAGGAGATCAAAAGCGCTTATCGTCGGTTGGCGGTGAAGCATCACCCTGACAAGAATCCAAACGATGCGGCAGCTGAGGACAAGTTCAAGGAAGCTGCTGAAGCTTACAGCGTGTTGCAGGATGCCGAGCAACGCAGACGCTACGATCGCTTTGGTCATGCAGGAGTATCAAGCAGTGCCGGCGCCGGCACTTGGGGAGCCCCAGGCTTCGGTGGAATTGAGGATATCCTCGGGGACTTGTTTGGCTTTGGCGATGTATTTGGCGGCGCCCGAGCAGGTTCACGACGAACCGCCGCACAACGTGGTGCTGACTTGCGCTACGACCTGGAAATTGCACTCGAAGAAGCTGCCAACGGTATGACAGCGCAGTTGAGGATTCCACGTCTGGAGGGCTGTGAAACGTGTAAGGGTTCAGGTGCGGCCAGCGGCACTCAGCCCGAGACCTGTCAAACCTGCGGAGGAACAGGTCAGGTTCGCTATCAACAAGGCTTCTTTTCGGTTGCGCGAACATGTAATGCGTGTCGAGGAGCAGGCCGCGTGATCAAGACACCATGCAAAAACTGCAATGGAGCAGGCCGTGTTGAGCGCGAGAAGCAGATGGAGGTAAAGATCCCGGCCGGTGTTGAGACCGGTTCTCGTTTGCGTGTTCAAGGTGAAGGCGAAGCAGGGACTCAGGGCGGACCGCCCGGAGATCTCTACGTGGTTATCCACGTTGCCGAGCACGAGCAATTTGAGCGACAAGGTAGCAACCTCTATGAGGCTGTGCCGATTACTTTTGCACAGGCGGCGCTGGGCGCCGACGTGATGGTGAAGACGCTCGATGGTGAGGAAAAGTTAAAGGTGCCGATGGGAACTCAAACGGGCACGGTTTTTAGACTGAAAGGGAAGGGTATGCCGCAGTTGGGTGGACGCGGTAAAGGAGACCTATTTGTTTCGGTCAGCGTTATCACGCCAACATCTCTTACTCGCGATCAGCGACGTCTGCTCGAGCAGCTTGCCGAGGTTGAGAACAAGGATCTTGAAGATAAAGGTTTGGTGGATAAGGTTCGCGATATTTTCGGTTGAGAGCGGCCGATGAACCTTAGCTGTTGTTGATTCAACGCAGCTACGGTCACGGATAAACACGGATGACACGGATAAGAAAGCTGCCTTTGGTATTTATCCGTATAATTCGTGTTCATCCGTGGCCAATTGTTTTTGAGTCAACGACAAACTGAAGAGGTTTATTGGACATTTTTTGGAAGGTGAGAAATCGTATGATTTTTAGTCCCCGACGATGTGTTTTCCTGCTGTTTGCAATTACGCTCGTTTCGCTTACCGCAAACGCTCAGGACTCCCTGGATGCGTGGAAGGATTTTGATTTCTCCAAAACAGGGATCAAAGCCGCGCAGATTCAAACGCTCGATCTTTACGATCTAAAACTGCTCCGAGGCGTCGTTTTTGGGCGCCACGGCCGCGTTTTTAAGGACGCCGAGATTAAGACCTACCTGGAAGCCCAGTCGTGGTTTAAACCCAATCCTGATTTCAACAATTCAATGCTTAACAACACCGAGCAGCGAAATCTCGATCTGATTCGAATCGCCGAGGCTGGTAAGCACGACACTCTCCAACCAGGCGATATGCGCTATTGGGTCGACCGTCCAATAAAAGCAAAGAAACTTGGCAAACACAGCGGCGCCGAGTGGAAAGTGTTGATTGCTGAAGTTGAGGCGATTCATGGGAAACGATTCGAAGATGACCCGTGGTTGCAGCAGTACTTCGATGAACGTTACTGGTATTCCTCGAATTCGAATTACGACGCGAAAAAGCTCACAGCGAATGAGCGTAAGAACTTGGAGATTTTGGGGGGTGCTCAGAAACGTCAGCGTAAAGTCGCATTGTTACCCGGCGATATGGAACTTTTTGAGAAAAAGACGGTTCCCGAATCAATGCTTCAGGGTTTGAGTCTTCATGAACTCAGGCTCTTACGTAACGAAGTCTATGCGCGACATGGTCGCTCATTTCGAGCTGAGTGGTTGCAACAGTACTTCTTCTCTCAACCCTGGTACACGCCGGACGAGAATTTCAAAGATGAGGATCTATCGGGCAGTGACAAACTCAACGTTGAAACGATCGTGAAGTACGAGAACAAGATTCACCACGGACTGAGTACTACGGCGGTTACACGTGTACTACTCGAAGGGTTGTTTCTGGAAGACGCCGTCCAGATGCGTCAGGAAATCTATGCGCGTCACGGAAAAGTCTTCAAGGAACCCTGGTTACAAAAGTACTTTTCGAGTTTCGATTGGTACCAGGCTGACCCAAACTTCACCGATGCGGCATTAACTGAAGTGGAGAAGAAAAACATCGCCACAATTGCCGCGTATGAAAAACGTGCCGTCACCGCGATGAGCACGATAGAGGGTTGATAAGGCCAACCTCAGGTCCCGCGTGACGGGACCCCGCTTAACAATTTCAGATCTCAGATCTCAGATAATCTCAGATTGCAGATTCTAGGTTACGCAGTTTGAGATCTATCTGAGATCTGAGATATCTGAGATCTGAGATTTGAGATCTCAGAGTCGGTATCTAACACCTGCACGTTTTGCGGCTTCTTCTTCTAGATCGATGTTCTGAAGCCGCAACATCACGTCCGCGTTCATGTCGAGACTGCCGCGTTCGCCAGCCAGCAGTTTCACCGTTCCGGCTGCTGCAATCATTGCGGCGTTGTCTGTCGACAGGTGTGGTGAAGGGAAGTAAACAGGTAAATTGTGTTGGTCTGCCATTTCGCGGCAGACTTCGCGCAGTTTTCCGTTGCAAGCGACACCGCCGGCCACAATAAGAGTCTTCGGGTAATACTCCTCAGCGATCCTTTCCATGGTTCTAACCAACGATTGCACTACTACGTGCTGGAAACTCGCTGCGAGATCCTTGATGCCCTGAGAAGGTTCCCCGCCATTTTCTGCCGGATATAATCCGCTTTCTCTCACGTGCCTGGTCACCGCCGTCTTCAAGCCGCTAAAACTGAAGTCCGGCAATCCATCTCCCATTCGCGGAATTCCGAAGCGGACGGCCATCGGATTTCCTTCGCGCGCAAGACCTTCAATGATCGGGCCACCGGGGTAACCAAGGCCAAGTAGCTTTGCTACTTTGTCAAACGCCTCACCCGCAGCATCGTCTCGAGTTCGGGCTACAACTTTGTATTTACCAGGTTCTGGAATGAAGAAGATGTTTGTGTGGCCGCCGGAGACGATCAGCGCTTCGGCTGGATACTCAATTGGAGGGTTCTCAAACGCGACCGAGTAGATGTGTCCCTCGATGTGATTCACTCCGATAAAAGGCTTGTCCAGGGCATAAGCCATCGCCTTCGCGTAAGAGACTCCAACCAGCAGTGAGCCCACCAGGCCCGGACCCACCGTTACTGCGACACCATCCATGTCTTCAGGGGTAAGCTTTGCTCGCTCGAAGGCTTCGGAAACCACTGGCACGATCTTGTCGAGGTGTTCGCGTGAGGCGAGTTCAGGGACGACGCCGCCGAAACGTTTGTGAATGGGGATTTGGGATGAGATTACCGACGAAACGATCTCACGACCGTCACGCACCACTGCAGCGGCGGTTTCGTCGCACGATGTCTCGATACCTAGTACGAGCATGGAATTGATTCTAACAACACTCTGCAACGTTGTCAGAGGGCGCCTCCTTGGAGTGCGGGGACTTGTCACCGCTTTGTTACAGCGCAACGTTACCGATTGACCCTGGTGGCGAGACAAATAATGGCCTAAGCAAGGGGCAGTTCGCTGTTACCAAAGCGGTGACAAGTCCCCGCACTCCAGGGAGGCGTCCTTACTAAACGGTGTAGAAGCTGAGAGATGAGTCACCTTGTTTCAAAACCCGTGTGCGGCGGAGTGAGCCGATCTCTTCTGGAAGCTGGTTCTTGTGATAGTGTTCGACGACGATGAGACCGTTCTCGGTGAGTAGGGCGTCGGTGTGCGTGCCCAGAAATTCGAGGACGCGGAGATGGTCAGTATGATAAGGCGGATCGAAGAAGACCACTTCCCAGGGATTTAGCTTGCGCGTCAACGCCTGATGCAAAAAGTCTGTAGCTTCGGAGTTGAAGATCTCAGTCTGATCCTCGGGTACGCGGCACAAGTCCAGGTTTGATTCGATGAGTCCACACATCTTCCGGGATCGGTCAACGAATGTGGCGTGTGATACACCTCGCGATAGCGCCTCGATTCCAACGGCACCGGAACCAGCGCACAGATCGAGGAAGCGGACATCACTAATCCGTGGCGCGAGAATGTTAAATAACGTCTCGCGAAGACGATCAGACGTTGGCCGCACATCCAACGAGGGCGGACTCCTAAGATTTCTACCACGATAGATGCCGGCGATTATTCGCAATGCTTTGTCATCTCTCTGTGTATCCCTGAGTCTCTGTGTCTCTGTGGTAAAAAAGTCGTGAACCCTTCATAACCACAAAGACACAGAGACTCAGAGATACACAGAGAAGTCAGCCAACACTAGCCAATCCAAATCGATCAGTATCAGCAAGATACTTGATCATTCTTTTTGTTTCCGACGACGATGCTCTTTCGGTCAAATAGTATTCCGCCGCAATCCGAGCTTTTTCGAGAATCGGTTGATCCCGTACCAGATTTCCTATACGAAACTCCGGCAGACCCGACTGCTTCGTACCAAGTATTTCGCCCGGCCCGCGAATCTCCAGATCTTTTTCGGCGATTATGAATCCGTTATTTGTCTTCGCCATGATTCCCAAACGTTCTCGCGCAACTAATGTTTGCCTGTCAGTGGTCAGCAGCACGCAAAAACTCTTTTCCGCGCCACGGCCCACGCGGCCGCGCAGTTGATGAAGTTGTGACAGCCCAAAGCGTTCGGCGTGCTCAACGACCATTACGGAGGCATTTGGAACATCAACGCCCACTTCAATCACGGTTGTCGTAACGAGTATCTTTGTTTGTCCGGATACGAAAGAGCCCATGACCTCCTCCTTTTCGGCGGGCTTCATCTTCCCATGTAGGAGGCCGACCGATAATTTAGGAAACACAGTGTCTCTCAAGTACTCAAAACGCCGGGTAGCGTCGCGCAGGTCCATCTTCTCTGATTCTTCAACAAGTGGATAGACGACATAAACCTGGTGCCCCGCTTTGACCTCGCGGGCGATCAAACGCTTCACTTCCTGCCGTTGATCTTCACCAAACACCATCGTTTCAATTGGCGTTCGGCCGGGCGGCAACTCATCGATAATGGAAACATCCAGGTCGCCATAAACGGTCATGGCGAGTGAACGCGGGATTGGTGTAGCAGTCATCACCAGGACGTCGGGATTGATTCCGCGGGCTCGTAGTTCCGCTCGTTGCATGACACCAAAGCGATGTTGCTCATCAATGACAACGAGACCGAGACGTGAAAACGAAACCGCGTCCTGAATTAATGCTTGCGTTCCGATGCACACGTCAATTTCACCTTCCTTAAGAGCTGCTTGAAGTCGTCGTTTTTCAGTCGCGCGCAGTGATCCAGTCAGCAGTTCAACCCGGTAAGGTGTTTTCGCTAAGAGGCGCTTGATGTTCCTGGCGTGTTGGTCCGCCAGGATTTCCGTCGGCGCCATGAACGCTGTTTGATATCCATTTTGAATCGCAGCCATCATTGCGATTAGAGCCACGATCGTTTTTCCGCTCCCGACGTCTCCCTGCAACAATCGGTTCATGGGAGAGGTGGATTTCATGTCGTTGAATATCTGCGCTGTTGCTTTACGCTGTGCGGTTGTCAGTTTGAAGGGCAGAACTGAAGCAATCGTATCTTTTACAGTTTTATCAATACGAATCTTCACGTCCTTTGACTCTTTGATTCGTTTGCCGCGTTTCAGCCCCACAGCGAACGTCAGCCAAAAGAAGTCTTCAAAGATCATCCGTACATGCGCTCGACTGCGAGATTGCTCATAGTCGCTCATCGAAGCGTCTGGAGGAGGGAAGTGGATCTCACGAATCGCCTGAGCGCGGCCGCCGAGCCGGTTGCGTTGCCGGAGTTCGGAAGGCAAAGTTTCCGGTATGTCTTTATCGTCAAGATTGGCCAGCACGGCGTGCGTGATTTCTCGCACTCGTTTTGAGTTGAAGTCGCCGAGCTTTCTATACACGGGCACTCGCCGGCCGACATGAATAGCAGCGAGAGTTGGGTCGGAAATGTTGGCTTCTGCTTGTTCCGGATTCGTCTCGTCGGTCTGATCAGGCGCAGCTGAGGCTAACATTTCGAGTTCATCAGCTGGACGATGAAGTCGCAAAGAGTACGTGCCGCGGCGCTTATCCCATTCCCACTCGCCAAACGTTATAAAGCGAGCGCCGCGTTTGAGTTTCTTAGTGTAGAACTGAATGATCTCGTAAGCATGACGGCCAGATACAAACCACCACACGACAACCTGTCGTCCCGTCTTGTTGTCCGGATCTACACCTGAAACTTCAAAGATAAAGAGACGCGACTTGGAAAACGCTTTCTTGTTTCTAACCTGATAGCCGCCGGCATGTTTTACTTGAAGTTCTAGTGTAGCTTCCATGCCAGCTTCAAGATCCTTGATCCTCGCGAGATGAGAACGATCCTCGTAGCGCATCGGAAGATAGCTTAATAAATCTTCCACCGTCGCTTCGCTAAAATGTTTTCGGTTGGCGTGTGCAGCCACAGCTGCCGCTAGCTTGCGCGCGAGGTTTTGTCCTAATCGTGCAATCTTATGCTGGTGAAGATCCTCAATCAGAGTGTTGAGGGAGATAGCACTGGGCATCGCGCGCGGATCATAGCATAGCGAATGGAACAAGCTGCACGGTCCAGACGTTAACTAACCGAAGATGCTTGCCATGGATAAGTGGGAACCATTGATCGACCGACTGATTCGTGAATCGATGGACCGCGGAGAGTTTGATAATCTTCCGGGAGCTGGCCAGCCCATCGATTTAACCGAGAACCCATACGAACAACCAGAACTTCGGACTGTACATCGTTTGTTGCGCAATGCTGGCTTTGCTCCAGCCTGGATCGAAGAGCGCAAGGACATTGAGCGAGAATTACAACGAGCCTTTGTCACGGTGGGGCGAGCCAAAAAGCTCTACTGCAAGACACCTGACGATTCGACCCACCCTGACTGGCTACGAGCGATGAAAGAATTTCGTGACTGTGTTGATGAATTAAATCAGCGAATCCGGATCTACAATTTGAAGGCCCCAGTGCCTCAGCTACAGCGAAACATAATCGACGCTGACGAGCTGCTGCGCGAGTTGTGATTGCAGGGGGATCTTCTTATGGACGAATCGATGTCGGATATTACACGCGACTCGTTAAAGCAGTTGCGCCAGGGATTGTTGCGTTTACATAAGATGCTGCTCGATTTGGAGCGGCGCGGGTATGAGCGAGCACGCGGACGCATCGCTAATAATTATGAGTTCCTACAGCTGGTTCTAAAGGATCCCTGGTTTGACTGGTTGCATCGCTTGTCAGAGTTAATTGTTCAGATCGACGAGGCCCTCGACACACGTGATGGGGAACATCCGATTACCGCCGAAGATGCGCATGCACTAATCGCTCGAGCGAAAGGTCTGTTGAGTCCAGCCGAATCAGGTAGTGAGTTTCAGAAGAATTACTTCCTTGCGTTGCAGCAGTCACCCGATGTGGTTTTGCTGCATGCGGAATTGATGAGGTTGTTGGGGAGGAGTGGGAAAGATGTGCTTTGAGTTACTCCCTGGGTAATATCAAAGCACAAAGTGCAAAGCTCACCTATGTGCGCAATGTTCTTCAAACGCCTTCGTTAGTTCTCCCGCAATCTGCGTAGCATCTCGACCCTCAATCTGAAAACGTTCAAGCATATAAACAAGTTGACCGTCCTTCAGTATTGCGATGGACGGGGAGGACGGGCCATAGCCCGTGAAATAACTTCGCGCTCGCTCAGTGGCTTCGATATCAGCTCCCGCAAATACGGTAGCGACTTTGTCCGGCTTGACTTCATGTTGAAGCGCAAGAGCCACTCCAGGTCGCGCCTTGCCGGCTGCACAACCGCAAATCGAATTCACAATAACCATCAATGTGCCCTGACCGCTTGATACGGCGTCATCGACGGCCTCAGCAGTTCTTAGTTCCTCAACGCCCAAGCGTGTTAAGTCTTCACGCATTGGTTTGATCATGATCTCGGGATAAGGCATTTCGTTTCCCCCCGCTCGTCATCATAACAAGTGACAGTCAGATAAAGAAATCATTCAATCAGGAATTGCCAGGATTGATCGAAATCCGGCGTGGATCGTCGCCGTCGCCAGCAATCTCAACTCGCCAAACGCTCGTCGGCAACGGATACGCTCCCATCCTTTCCGCCCATTCGATTACAATCACAGCAGTTTCATCCGCGAGTAGATCATCGAGATCGACAGCGTGAGCCGCACTGGCCCCTTCGTCAAGACGGTATAGGTCGAGGTGATAGAGTCGCAGCCTTCCATTGTAAGGATTTACGAGAGTGAACGAAGGACTGGTGACTTCTTCTTCATCTATGCCGAGTGCAGAGCAAATGCCTTTCACGAAGATCGTTTTTCCCGCCCCAAGTGGTCCGCTGAGCAGGAGAATTTCCCCTCCTTTGAGGCGATCGCCGAATTGATGGCCGAGGTTGAAGGTCTGTTCTGGTGAGTCGCTTTGAAACTCGCCCCCTGGTGGATGCGAAAGAACTAACATGCCTACGGTTGTTCTCCTCGTGGGTCCAGATAGCGAATCGCATCGCTGAAGTGCTCTCTAATATCGGACGCTACCATCGTCCGCATCCCTATTGCGCGGGCCGCAAAATCGCCGGCTAACCCGCCAACGTACAGCGCAGCGATGGTAGACTCGAGGGCATTCGCTTTATCTTTGAGTCCCGCATATGCCTGTGCCAGAAAACCAGCAATCAAACCTGTCAGCGTGTCTCCCGCTCCTCCTGTACCCAGGCCTGCATTGCCTGTTGAATTGACAAATACTCGGCCATCCGGAGAAGCAACCAGGGAACGTGAGCCCTTCAGAACGAGAATGAGTTTGTGACCTATTGCAAACTCGCGGGCGGCAGCAACACGACCAGCTAGCGCTGACTTGTTGTCAGTTCCAATCAATCGCAACATCTCTCCGGGGTGTGGCGTGAGAATCAAAGGAAGTTGTTCAGAGCCGTTAAGATCTGTCGGCCACGGGGCGAGGCAGTTCAAGCCATCGGCATCAATGACCATAGGCTGCGTTCGTTTTTCGACACTTGACCTTACGAATCTTCGCGTGCGCTCGTCGTCTGACGTCAAACCCGGCCCAACAGCAACGACCGTAGCTCTGGATGACAGTTTCAGGAAGTAATCGATCGCATCGTCACTGATGACCCCGCGATCAGTCTCGGCCAGTGAAGTAGTCATTACCTCGGGCATCAGGCTCGTGGCAACGGCAGTCTGGGCTGAGACAGGCGTAGCGACTGTTACCAAACCAGCGCCTGCCCGTAGTGCAGCGTTTCCGCAAAGGGTGGCTGCGCCCGTGTAGTCGCGCGAACCTGCGGCAATCAAGACGTGACCATGCGTGTTTTTGTATGACTCGGGCGTGTAACGAGTAGTAACCAGCCAGCGTCGAGCATCTTCTTCCTCTGTCAGGAACAACCAGGGTTTAGATGACTCGATCAGTGAATGAGGTGAACCAATGTTGGCGATCACCAGCTCGCCGCAAAACTCGCGCGCAGGGGGCAAGATGTTCGCTGGTTTGGGAGCAGTAAACGTGACGGTGATATCAGCCCGAACCGCTGGGCCAATCGGGTTCGATTGATCAGCGTTCAGCCCTGAAGGAATATCGACCGACAGTATCAATGGACGTACTCCGGAAACGCGATCCCGTGCACGTCTCATTAGTTCAAGGTGATCGACGACTTTCAAAAACACTCCTTCAAGCGGTCGAGTCAAACCCGTGCCGAAGAGTGCGTCTACAATAACGTCGTAGGTTTTACGCGGCCTGGCCAGCTGTTCCCAGGCGCTGATCCCGTCACACTCGGAGAATGAAAGAGGTGCCGGCGAGGTGTCTGAACCTGCTTCAAAGCCTCCGAGTTTACTCACCGCTTCGAGATTGGTGCGAGCGTCGCCGATGGCTTCAGATAGTTTTCCAAAAAGGATGACGTCACAGTGGGCACCGAGCTGTGAAAGGCTGCGAGCCAGCGCCGCGCCGTCGCCGCCGTTGTTTCCCTTACCGCAAAGAACCAGTGCCCTCTTGCCTGCGACGCCGTCATCAAGCCGTGTTTGCAATGCACGAACACAAGCATTCGCCGCCGCTTCCATGAGCAATAATGAAGGGGTGCCAAAGTTTTCGACGGTGAGGCGATCTATTTCGCGGATCTGTTCGGCAAAGATGACCGGTTGCACGTTCGTGATGATAAGGAGGAGGGACTGGTCGGTCAATGCGGCCAAACACCAAAAAAGCCGACCCAGGGCCGGCTTCCTAACGTTGCCTGCCACTGCACCAGCTGTCCTTTTCCAGGATATTTAAGTAAAAGTCTTAATGGGCGGGAGCTTCCAGAAAAACTCAAAAAAATATTTCAAGCCACTTTTGCTGGGGTTTTTACAAATTATCTGGAGATCCGGAGAATTCGCAGAGCCCTTCCTGTTATGCGTTTGGCTTCGCCAATCCCGAACCCCGCCGTCACAGCAAAGTACGTGACGCCATATCCCCCCAGAACTACGATTGCCATAACCAGAGGATGTCTGCTCCCCAGGAGAAGGCGGAGTCCCCAACCGATGCCTGATCCAATCGCCGCCCCTGTCCATAGCTTTACTACAAACATCGGTGCCAGTCCCGTCTTTCCGATTCGCCTATTTAGTGATTGTCGGAGCAGCACGAACTCGACCCAGCCTGCGATTCCGGCGGAGGCTGTCAAACCAGCCACGCCCCATTTTGGTTCGATGCCAAGCGCTCGTGGCAGCGGGAGAGAACATAAGTATCCGAGAACTGTCGTGAGTAAGACTCGCACAACCGCGAAACGAAGTGGCGTCCGCGTATCATTGAGCGCGTAATAGGTTGACGAATAAAGACGTCCCAGCGTGGACGCAAGCAGGCCAACCGATGAGCCTGCAAGAATTGCCCAAACGTAATTCGAATCGGAGTGGGTAAACCGACCTGTTTGATAGAGAACGGCAGCGATAATGTCGCCCAACGCAAGAAAGGCCATTGACGAAGGAACGATGAAGAAGGCGATCCGTTGAAGTCCTTCATCCAATCGATGTCGTAACGTTTCGGCCACGACCTCGGTCGCTCCCAACGTCTTGGACATAGTTGGAAGCTCTGCTGCCGATACAGACATTCCAAAAAGACTAACCGGCAGCGTGTACAGGCTCTGCGCATACATCAAAGCGGCGACCGCACCTTGCCCCAAAAAACTCGCTAAGGCTGCATCCACGAAGGCACTGATTTGAACCACACCCCGACTCATGAAAACCGGAAAAAAGTTATGCATGACCTGCTTAACGTGTGGGTTAGTCAGATCCAAAAGCGGAAGGAACCGATGGACTAACCTAACAACAGTTGGAAGCTGCACTCCGAATTGAAGTGCACTACCAATTACCGATCCCCACGCAGTGACCTCGGCAAGTCGAGGTAAGTCGACGGAGTTACCGAAGAGAATTAGCGCACCGATGATGGCCAGGTTCCACGCTACGGGAGCGGTGTAGGAAATGAAAAAGCGATGGTGACTATTTAATACTCCCAGACACCAGGCTGATAAGACCAGCAACCCTGCGCCCGGGAAGAAGATTCTGACGAGCTTGATCGTAAGGTCTCGTCGTTCGTCTTGAAATCCCGCTGCAATCACTGTGACGAAATAAGGCGTGGCTAAGACCCCGATCAGCACAATCAATGCCGTGATGAGCGCCAGCAATCCAAACACTGCGTTTGCGATGCGAGTTGCCTCTTTCTCATCATTCTGAGCAATGAGTTTTGCGTAGACCGGTATGAACGAGGCTGACAGGGCACCTTCACCGAAGACGTTCTGCAAGAAGTTCGGTATTCGGAAAGCAGCCCCAAATGCATCGCCTGCGCCGGAGTTCCCGAAGTAGTGAGCAAAGATCCGCTGCCGGATCAGACCTACAATTCGACTAATCAGAATTCCAGCACCAACGAGGAAGGCAGATCGGCCAGTGCTAGGTTGAGCTTTTGTCTCGACTGGCACCGTGGCTGAACCTACTTGGTCGAGAGTCTCACCGGCTATCATTCCGGCGTTGTCATCATCAAGAAGCGGAACCGTTTTAAAAGGATCGGCGGCTTGTTCTGGGTTGTTTGGTTTGCGACTGTCGTCGGAATTGGAAGGATCGTTCATCTAGCGTCAGAGACCGTAGTCTTTGATCTTGTTCAGGAGCGTCTTGTAACTAATTCCCAGATCTTCGGCAGTACGACTCTTGTTTCCGGAATTGGACTCGAGGGCAGCCATAATCTTCTTTCGTTCCACCAGAGCCAAAGCGCGATGAGCTACATCGGAGAGCGTACCCGAAAAATCGAGTTCTCGCACCGTCTCATTTTTGTCGTTTTGATTTGGAGCAAAGCCCAGATCGCAAGGTTGCAAGATCAGCGTATCAGAAAGAATGCAAGCGCGTTCGATTGCGTTCGCAAGTTCGCGCACATTACCAGGCCAGGCATGTTTCCTGATTTCTGCGATCGCTTCTGGACTCAGGTCAGCTTCACGTCCTCGTACTTCCTGACCGATTTGAACAGCGAAATGGCGCGCGAGCAGTACGATGTCGTCTCCGCGCTCTCTTAGCGGCGGAATCTCGAGCGGAAAAACGGCCAAACGGAAAAAGAGGTCACCACGAAACTCTCCTTCCTCGACTGCCATTTTCAAGTTTTTGTTGGTTGCTGCTACGACCCTGACATCCACTGAAACCGGCGCTCGGCCGCCGATGCGATCTACAACTTTCTCCTCAATTGCGCGCAGAAGTTTTCCCTGAACGGCCAATGGCAGTTCTCCTATTTCATCGAGAAAAACTGTGCCACCGGACGCGAGTTCAAACTTTCCCTGCCGGCGATCAGTTGCTCCAGTGAAAGCACCACGCTCATGACCGAACAGTTCGTTCTCAATCAATGTTTCAGGTATGGCTGCACAATTGATCGCGACAAACGGTTGATCGCGCCGGCCCGACAGGTGATGAATAGCTCGGGCAAACAACTCCTTGCCCGTCCCTGATTCGCCAAGCAGCAGTACGGTGGCCTCAGTCTGCGCAACTCTCTGTGTCTCTCCCACTGTTCGTTTGATTACTGCAGACTCGCCGATAATTCGCGGAAAGCCGTAACGACGCGACCATTCTTCGCGCAACAGAATATTTTCGGTCCGCAGTCTGGCTTGATCGAGTGATCGTTGAATTATCAGCAGTAGATGATTGGAATCGACCGGCTTTTGCAAAAAATCGTGAGCACCATCTTTCATCGCCTGCACTGCTTCATCGATCGATCCAAACGCAGTCATGAGAACGACCGGCACATCGGCGTCGGCGGCTCGCGCCGCTCGAAGCACATCTAATCCAGAACCATTAGGCATGCGTAGATCGGTCAGCACTAACCTATGCCGAGTAGTGGAGATTTCATTGATGGCGGAGCGTGCGTCCGGCAATTCCGTAACACTGTACCCTGCGTTTTCCAAGGTCAGTCGCAGGACGCGACGCAGACTTTGTTTGTCTTCGACCAACAGGATGTCAGACATTTTGACAAACGGCCTTTGTTTGAAGAGTGGGATGGCGAGCCGACATATTTGGTGCCGTCACATGAAGCGTTGAACGCAACGAACCCTCATGATGAAATGGACCGATTAGCGTGTCAAGCAGCTTTAGACACCACTTACAAAAGAAGGCGCCGGCTATTTTGAATAGCCTGCGCCTTTAATTCTCGATCACTTTCGGCTATGCAGACGCTTTTGAAAGATTCTTGCTTCAGAAATCGCGCAGATTACAAAGCGTCTGGGAAAACAAAACGCGAATGCGCGACTTAGTATTCCCGAACAGCGGCGATGGTGTGGCCACCGACGGACTTTGCCATGTCAACTGCATCTGAGTTGTATTGGATGTTGGAAGTGCCACCTCCCGAAGTGTCGAAGCTAGGTACCTGAAAGACGTCAGCATCGGTTCCTGCCGCGTCAAACTTGGCGACAAACATTGCTCCGTAAATGTTCCCGCTCCCACCACCGGTTCGATACACTGTCCCGGCACCGAGCACCATTATCACTCCGTTGAAGTTGAAGTTACCATTCAGTGTAAGCGCGCCAGTGACTATCAATGTACCCTGGCCAGTAGGACTGCCAGGTCCGAGTACAAGATCTCCATCCACAAACGTCAGAACGCCATCTGGATTTGTCGCTCCCAGACTGCCAACGCTGGCAATGGCTGAGGCACCACTGGTGAAATATCGACCCTGGTTAACGGCCGCATTTTTCATTCCCTCGGTGCCGTACAGGAACGTTCGCGCGCTGGAAACTGATTGAAGGAAACTCGGAGTGTTGCCGCCGGTTAATACCAAAGGATCAGAGGGCGTTACGATCGCTGAGCTGCCCCCGCAATTACTGCCGTCTGCCTCGCAGCCGTCGATAATGTTGTTAGTTGCGTTGTAATCAGGATTGCTGATTGCGAATGCCGCAATCGGAGGCAATCCACTCAAGGCAGCATCTTCACCCGAAGCGGAGGTGACGTTGCTGGAGCCCAGGTTGAAATCAATCGGGTTACCGGATCCGTTTGGCAGAGTCACAGTTGCATTAACTGGATAGCTGAGGGTGTAACGGTTAATCACAAATTCCATGTTTTTCCGCCCATTCCTGGGGCCAAACCCAACCACACGAATCCTCAGACGGTCTGGTTTGTAAGAAGCGACTGCGCAGTTGCTTCCGTCCAGATTGTCCGGGTCAACTATTGAGCTCACTTGAAATCTTGTGCTTCCATCAGCCGCTACGTTAACGACGGCACCGGACGTTGTAGTCCACAATGTCGGTGTACACACGACGTTTTTGAATGAGGCTCTCGTTCCGGCCGGATTTGAGCCAACGTTACCACGTAACACCTCGAGCGATCTGGCTACGCCGGCCTCAGCGGCATAATAGGCTTGCATTTCGGCCGTAGAGTCCCGCGCAGTGATGCCGGTCATCGCGGTAGTCATGATTAGTGTGCCACCCGCTGCCAGTAACAACATAGAAAGAAGAATTGCAGTCACCAACGCCGCCCCACGTTCATCATGACGGTTTTGGGAAAGCTCGGTTGGTCTTGGGGATCTCATCGAGAACAGCCTCTCTTATTAAGAATATGATGTTAGTACGACCACAGGTCAGCGTTGCGCAGTGTCACATCCGAGCAAATCAGAACTGAGTAGGGCGGTTGATAGCCTGCTGCGCCTGGAGTGCCGACAGCATCCAACGTAACGGATACGGCTATCACGATATATTTCGCGGCTGATGGGGCTACTTCAGTGGCGGACTCATCAGAGATGTCCGAGGCTCCCGGTGCAGCGGTGTAAGTCACCTTTTGATCGAAGTAATGAATGTTAAGAGAATCGATGCGATTGGCTAGCACTGTGCTGCCTGTGCCGAACTTGTCGTGGCGAGCAAGATATTTTGTTTGATCAGCTACATTGGTGAAGTAACTAATGTCTTCACCAGCATCCTGCACGTTGTTCCGAGATACGTCCGAGACGTCATAATCAAACTTGTTGAGGTTCGAACGTATGCGGATTTCATTCAGACCCGAATCGGTACCTACGATGCCATTGTTGTTGAGATTGAATCCCGAATCCGCAATTTCGCGCGACATAATGTTTATCGCGCGTTGAGCATCCGCGAGCGCGTCAGACTTTTGATTCTCTCTGCTGCGTACTCGCAGAGCGCTGGCTAGTAGCGTCGTTGCGGCAACCATCAGAACCATGGTGATGACCATGGCAATTAGAAGTTCTACGAGTGAGAAGCCGCCGGAATTTGCTTTTTGTTGTGACGAGCTCATGAAGTCCTCACTGAGTTTGAATTCTCTAGTACATCCCCGGTACTAAGGTTGACCGTTGGGTTGTGAGGGTTACCGTGTCAAAGGCTGTTGCGGACCCCAGCGGCGTAACAGAGACTTGAATGAACTTAACTGTTGGCTCGCCTGCGTCCGGATTACCAACTGGAACTACGCTGGTGTTTTGAATAATAGTTCTCACCTGATAGCTCCGCCCGGCATTCGTCACGGTCTCAACAACGCCGGCGGTACTTGTCGCCCCTAAGCCACCATTGGGATAGGAGAATGCCAGGTTGCGGGTAAGCGTAGTAAACGGGACCGTGCGCAGCATTTCCATCCTCTTCTGACCTAGAGCCATTGCCAGCTCTCGGTCGTCTGCGCTGCTGTTGGCCTGTGTGGCATAAGTGAAGAGGGAAGCAACGCCGAGTCCGACGATCATCATGATTACTAGTGCGATAGCCGTCTCCAAAAGCGTAAAGCCCTGTTCATGCGGGGGACGTTCTATCAAGTGAGAACGCTCAAATTTGAAGCCGTTTAAGAGTTTCATTTGTTTCCTGCGTCTTAGTTACTTACTGAAACAGTGAGCTGTTGTGTGGATCCACACGACGGACTAGCCGCGATATCGACGGTAAAAACGCCTCGATTTCCTGCACCGTTTTTGGTGGAGATCGTGACTACGCTGTAACCATTCCCTTCCAATCGTACTAATGAGAGGGAGATGTTTAGACTGTTACCACCTCCTGTTTGCGAAGCACTAAGAGTTCTCACTCCGGTCGCATTCGTGAGCACAAGCGTCGCTTTTCCCGACAGATTGCCCGTATCACTTTGACTTAACGAGAGATAGCTTGGACTCAGATACGTGGCACATGGTGGTGGCATCTCGGGCGTGGGCGTGGGAGTGGGCGTCGGATATTGACTTGGTGTTGGCTCAGGCGTCGGAGTTGGACTGGAGTGTGGACCGCCACCACCACTACCACCACTCCCATATCCACCTCCGTTACCGCTGTTATCCGGTGTGGGGGTCGGAGTAGCAGTTGGGGAAGGAGTTGGATCTGGATTCACTTCTCCAGGCGGTGTATCGAGAGGGTCTGGTGTTGGATCAGGAATTGTATCGCCCGTGATGGCGGCGATTTCGACAGCAGGAATCAAGTTATCCGGGAAGTGTTGTTCCCCTACAGTAATATCTCCTGAACCCGAAACGTCGACCGGAAGAGCTTGGAGCCCGCTGGTAAATAACTGCCAAACCACTTTCTCAACGATTCGGCCCCGCCAATCGAACGTCAACTTTTTTGCCGCCGTGCTGAAGGTCACACCTGGATCAAGTTGGAAGGTGCGACTGGTCACAGCGCCGTCGCCAAAATCCATGCTGACGGTGTAAGCGCTAGTTCCGGCGCCAAAGGTTTCTACCGACGACTCGTTACCTGCGGCGGCGTGTCTGCGTATCGCATCCGCACGCGCTTTCTCTAGGTAAGTCGCGAATAACCTGGCGGAATTCTGAAGCCGGAAGTGGGCGCGGGCATTGGTGATGCCGAGAAAACCGAGAGTGGATAAGACGGCAATTATGGCTATCGTAACGACCATCTGCATGATGGTGAAGCCGCCTTGACGATTGTCTATTGTGCGGGTGCGATTCATTTTGGCGTTTAACCTCCGAAAGCTCTTACCACTAGCCGGATAGAGAACACGGTCCTCCCACCTGTGGGTTTGAGCAACGGCTGTGCCGTCCAGCGTTCAAGCAAAAATGGGCCTGATTTGCACAACTTCGCGATGGGTTCACTTCGCGCTCTGGCTGGCGCGTTACCTTAAGTGACACTGCTGGAAGCCAACTTCCTACTCCGACGAATAACAATCTTTAAGTCTGTGATAGGGGCAACAGTTTTTCTCAGGAATTCGGTTGGCCTTGAAACTTTTATAAGACCAGCGGAAGTCCCTCGTGGCGTTGGATGAGGCAAGAATTAAGGAATCGTCCGCTGCGGTTGCGGTGCCGCACGCCGCGCGCAGTTTGGACGGTAAAGCGCCCCGGCGATCCTAACGGATTGTCGGGGCGCAAAATTTTTTGGTTTCAGCCTAGACCCTAAGCCAATAAACAAACATCATTGGTCATTTATCGTTTTCCATTATGTCAAATGATAAATGACCAATGATTTCTCTTTGTTTCCACCCTCTACTGACCCTTCACCCTCGGTTCGAACTCCTCACTCGCTCCGACAGTGCTCTCGGTGTTCGATAGCTGCATCATTAGCGTCAATGGCTTGTAATCGAAAGCTTTCGGTCCACCGCGAGTGTTTTGGATGAGCATTACGAGATAGTCCTGGTTCTCTCTAAAGCGCATAACGCTGCCGCGTTGGTTGAAAATGACGAACAGCATCACCTCGCCATTAGCAGCCTTCATTTGGCCGACAAGCGCACTTGCGCCACCATCCGTTCTTACCAGGGTTCCCGTCTTCGCAATAACGCTGCCTCGCCAGCTGGGGCCGGTGAAACGTTCTTGAAGGGTTCCAGGATCGATTCCGGCTACCGGCATGATGTCGGAAGGTGACAAGTGATCTTTCTGCAACTCCATCCGCAAGGCCCGATAAATCTTCATCATTACCCGTGGTGATACTCGATTGACTCCCAAACCACTTAGAGATGCGAGCTTCAATTCGTCTGCTGAAATCCCCAGCAGACTCACGAGCTGCTGTCTCACTGATTCGGCACCACCGAGACTCTCTCCGATGCGAGCGGCCATGAAATTGTTGGAGTAACACAGTAGTACCTTGAGAATGTCGACGAGCTTGCTGGACTTTTGTGTGAGCAACAATTTGGCGCCGGGAGAGACTGGGCCAACCACGATTTCTCCCATGACTGCTACGCTGGGCACCGTGAAAATACTGGATTGGTCCTTGAGTAGAGCACGTTCATAGTTCCAGGCTCGCACTGCCTCTGCATATCGCAGTGTTGAATCGAGAGTATCGTAGAGTTGTTCACCGGAGAGCCGCGCAGAGGGGCTGAAGTTCATAGTGAAGCCGGGAGCGATCACAAGATCCCCGGTGACTCTACTGATGCCGAGACCATTCAACTCACGGGCGAGCAAGACGGCGTGCTCGTAGTGGAATGAGGGATCTCTCCCGGAAATGTAAAGGTTGCCGGTTATGATGCCTGTGGTTTTATCGAGTGTGCCATCGGTCCAAACCCCGGATGCAAAACGGTGCTGCGGACCAAGTGTGCGTAACGCAACCAGCGCAGTTGCCAACTTCACTGCAGAGGCCGGATTGAATTGTTCATCAGGCGCCTGAGAGGCGACAATCTTACCGTCGAGTGTTTCTACCAACACTCCTTGGACTCCATACAGTGGGCGGAATTCATCACCTGAAGACGGTGATGGACTTGGTGATGATTGTGCTTGCGGTGGATTAGTTTGTTGAAGAGGATTGGTTGTTTTGACTGGGTCCTGTCCCAGTGCCGGCGATCCACACGAGAGCGCAAAGACAATCAGCAGACAGGCTACACGTACCTTGCCCCTAAACGAATAGCTCCCGCCAGATTCTTTCCTGTTGAGTCGAATTAGCATAGCCGACTGTGAGGGGGGAGCATCTTTCGATGCGGTCTCTTCCAACGGAGATGTTTGTGCCAGCACAGTCGCGTTACCTGGCTCGCCCGAACCATGATAGCCAAAACTGGCAAAGAGCAGGAAGATTTTCTTAGAAGGAAGAGAGTGACGGGGAGGGCAGTTTACTTTTCGACCACACCCAGCGCGGAGTGTCCGGTCAACATGAGGCCCTCCCGGAATGCGCTGGAATCGTACTGCATGTTGGAAGTACCAGTACCACCATACACGAATGAGGGTTCGAGGAAGCCGCCGGTTGAGCCGAAACGGGCAACTACGATTGCGCCGAAAATGTCCTTGTTACCGCCGCCTTGTTTGACGATGCTGCCAGTGCCGAGCACCAGAATGATCCCGTCGAATTTCGGACCTTGTCCATCAAAATAGAGAGTGCCTTCAACCACTAACAGGCCCGCGCCCTCTTTAAGTGAGCAGTCTCCGGTTACCACGGTAAGCTGTGGATCGGTTGAGGTACCGACTACTCCACTTCCACAAGTGGAGGCTACAACTCCTGTCTTTTGAGCGGTTCGCGTAACCTGTGCCAAGAAAGCTCGCGCATCATCCGCAGTCTTTAAAAAGTATGGCGGCGGAACGGCGAGGCCTGGAGGAGCGGGCTCACCTGGTAGATCGAGAACGGCGTACTTCGGATCACTAACCGTTCCCGGTTTCGCGGCGTACGCGGCCTGAACTGTGTCTGCATCATGTGCATTGATGGCAATCGCTGGTCTTTGGGCATCCGCACCAGCGTTATCTGTGCCCGAATAAGTCTTCGCATTGCTTTCACCGAGATCGAGGGTCAGATCCGTTGTCGCATTGTCGTGTCCTCGAAAGGTGAGAGTTGCGGGAACGGAGAAGTCCAGACCATAAGCGCTGACAATCATTGTTAACGTTTTCCTCGCGCCTTTTGGACCGTAGCCCGTCGAGACAATTTGAACGCGCAGAGGCTTTTCGGGGGCCTTATTGTCAGGATCTGTAACGACGATGCTGTAGGCAAGGCCATTGAATGGACTATAGTTTTGAGTGATTGCCACACGATCTGCGTAGGTGCCGCCAGTCGGCGTGTAGTTGTAAGGAAGCCAACGCGACAAGCGAGCAGGAAAAGCGGATTGCGGATCCGAGGTTAGGTTAGACGTTGTAGGATCGACCGCCGTTTTCAGAGTCATTCTGTTTTCAGCCGCCACCGATCCAGATGGATTAGCCACAAAGAGAGGGTTGGGCATGACGTTGCCCCGCAAGACGTTTAGGGTGGCTTGGAGCCCGGCTTCGGAAGCGTAGTAGGCCTGCACTTCTGCAGTCGAATCAGCACTGTTCGCCGCGTTAAAGGAGGTAGTGAGAATCAGACCACTACCGAAAATCAGCAACATAGCTGAAATCAGTAAGACCGTGACGAGCGCGGCTCCGCGCTCGCCATTATGAGTGGTAGTTGCGCACTGGTTTTGCATCTTCATCAACTGTGTTTCAGAACCGTTCAAGTGTATTGGGGGCGTTGCGCAACGCCACATCTGAAACCAACCGGACCACCGAAGCTGGTTGTTCAGGACCTGACGGCAAATCGACACGAATGTCGATCGTGACCGTCTCAGCGTTTCCGTAATCTGCTGAATTCGTTATGGCGGCCCCATTGATGTCGCGATAAGTCAGCGTCATGGAATTTATGTTTGTCGCCAGAACTGCCGAAGTCCCGTTCGGCAAGGGAAAGTTATCAAAACGAACAATTACGCGGTTTGTGCTTTGAAACACATACCGCACGTCTTCATCGGCTTCGGCAAGCGTGTTGTTACTATTCAGATTTGAGCGCACGCGAATGGAGGTTGCGCTGGAGTCGGCGATAACGATGCCATTATCCATTAGGCCATAGCCGGTATTGCCGAGTTCGCGCGATATGTTATTGAGCGCCCGCTGCGTTGCCGAAAGGGCGTCGGACCTGGTGTTTTCGCGAGTGTTCACTCGAAATGAAGTAGCCAGGAGTGTCGTTGCAGCCGCCATTACAGCCATCGTGATAGTCATCGCGATAAACAATTCGATCAGCGAAAAGCCTATTTCGCTGCTTGCAGATCGTTGTAAAGGTTGACGCCTCATCTGCTCTCAATCCTTCGTTACTCGGCCATCGTGCGTTGAGTCATCAAAGTTACCGTTCCGGTGTTGCCTGAACCCCAACCCCGACCAATGCTCTCTGGTGTTACGCTCACTGTGATTAGCTTTAGGGTGCTGGCAGTATTTACATCGACTGCGGTGGTGGAGGGATTATCGTCAATGGTCTTTGTCAAAACAAAGACTCTTCCGGAGCGTACTATGTTCGATTGGACGCTGGAGCCACCCGCGAGAAGAGCACTGGTGGTTGTTGGATCAAACTGTGCGCTACGCAACGTTTCAAAGGCTTCCTGAGCGATTGCTAATGCGGACGCCCGATCGCTGCCAGCTGAATTATTGTAAATAGAAAACGAAAAAAGACTCGCTGAGCCAAGCGCGACAATCATCATCAAAACCAGGGCAATCGTAACTTCAAGCAGCGTAAACCCTGACTGGCTTAAGCCAGCACACTCGACCTTCCTGCCAGTCTTTCCTTGCGGCAGTTTCACTACTGAAGCTTGGTCCATCATGGTAATTGGGTCTGATCGCGAAACGTGGCGCCGGGAGCCGTTGAGTTGCTAATTGGATCGGTTGTCGGAGCGACATCGACTTCTGACTGGCCCGCCCGACTGACGTTAATCGTATTAGCACCATAACTGTTGCGGATCGTTATGTCGGCAGGCGTTGCGGCAATGCCAGATGAATCTGCGGTTCGTCCTCGCCAATCAAATCGGACCGAGCGGGGAAAAGAACCACTGAAACTCAGGTTGGAATTCGCTGGAAGATTGATGACTCGGTCGACGTCCATCGTACCATCGCCATCAGAATCCAATGTGACCGAATAGGATGAACTCGTGAGTAAGGTCACTCGAGCCATTTGCGAAGCAGTGGTGGAATGTCTGCGGATTGAGTCGCGACGCGCCTTCTCAATATAGCTGGTCAATTCTCGAGTGGCATTGTTTCTTACGAGAACTTGTCGGGCGCTCGTAATTTGGGTGAGCGCAAAACCAGCGACGACGAAGATTACCGAGGCGACAATTACGAGTTCAATCAGCGAAAAGCCTCGCATGTCTTGCTGCGGAACAAAGCGATTGGGGGCGAAATCGACTTCGTTACGAGTAGAGTTCCATTGCCTTTGCAGAGACCTTGACGCGCTTTGCCAGTTCCAAATTGATTGTGCTCTATGTCTCACGTTGGTTTCTTTCTGGGTTCCCCATTGCTACTCAGCTGCTCTCGAGGAGGGGATCCTCCAGCTCCACTGATCTTTGCCGATTCAAAGTCTGTGCCAACGTTCATCAATTCTATGATTAGCGGATACGTGGGGATTACCGTTCAAGTTGAAACCAGGCAGTTGTTCAGACTGACCGGCATCGGTCAGGCTGAATTCGTTGACAACGTTTCGAGCAGGCTCATAGAATCGCGGCATTGACAAACTACAGTGCAACGCAATCGAGAACCGGTCACAGTCGAAAGAGTGGTTGTTACTCACAGAGCGCGAAGAAAAGAGATCAAAAAGAAGCTCAGTGAGTTTGATGAAGTTTGGCGAAGCGGAACTGACGCTCGACTTTGGGAAGAGCTGGCCTTCTGTATTTTTACGGCAGGAGCATCTGCTCGAATGGGGCTTAATTCTATCGAAGCAGTGAGGTCGTTATTGTTAGATGGAGAGCCCGAAGCGATGACACGGGCCTTGAAAAAAGCCGGCGCGCATCGTTTCCCCGTCGCCCGGCCGCGTTACATTGTTACCACACGAGCTTATTTTCGCGCAGATTTTGATATGAAACTCCGTAAACGTCTGCGTAGTTTCTCTGATCCGCTTGAGCGGCGCGACTGGCTCGCGCAGGAAAAACAAATAAAGGGGTTGGGTTACAAAGAAGCAAGTCATTTCCTACGAAATATTGGCGTAAAAGGCCACGCAATTCTTGATAAGCACGTATTGAACTGTTTGGCGGAAGTTGGTGTTGTCGATGCTCCAACACCGCCTACAAATCGAAAGAGATACCTTGAGTTAGAGCAACAATTCCTGCGGTTCTCGAGAGACATCAAAGTCAACTGTGACGAATTGGACTTGGTTCTCTGGTCGCTGAAGACGGGTGAGATTCTTAAATAGTGAGACTAAAAACGCAGGAGTTGTTGGGAATCAGTAGTAACGCGTCGTAATAAAAAGGTGGGTTATGCAGTCTCAAATAACAATATACTTTCGTAGACTGGCGGTCTGTTGTGTGACCGCTTTCGTGCTCTCGCTTATTGTCGCTGCGAGTGCGAGCGCCTTGCTTGCTTCGACTAAGACACACAACAAGGGTCAGAAAGCTCTTAAGAAAGGTGATTATCCGGCAGCAGAAAAGATCTTTCGCGACATACTTGGCAAGGACGCACATGACACCGAAGCGAGGCTAGGCTTAAGTTTTGCGCTCTTGAAACAAAGAAATTTGCAGGGAGCCTACGACAATGCCGCTCGAGTCGTCATGATCGATCCGCTCTCGGCGCGCGCCCATGCACTGTTGGGCGCGGCTATCCTCGCGGCAGGCGAGTTTCGTCTCTCTGTGGAGGAATTCCGTACCTCACTTTCCCTAAATCAAGAAGAAGCGCTTGCTGTAGCCGGTCTGGCAATGGTCGATTTTTATGAGAACCGGTTATCGGCATGTCTAGCTGGTCTGCGTAAAGCAGTCAGCCTGGACGGAGACGAGCCAGATTATGTTTTCAATCTAGGACAAGCGGCTGCACGAAACGAAAAGTATCGAGAAGCTGCAGACGCCTACGAGCGATTCCTGATAATCGCTCCCAAGACTGATGTGGATCGGCGTGAACGGATCGGGGGCTTAATCGAATTCCTTCGCTATCTTGGAAGGCAGGGAGCACTTTATGTGCCTTCCGGATCACCCCGTACGTCACTAAGTTTTGAGGCCTTTGACAACCGGCCAATCCTCAATATCAGAATTAACGGTGAGAAGCGCCTATTTCGGTTTGTGCTTGATACAGGATCTGGAATGTCCGTCCTTTCAGATCAGACCGCAAAGAAGTTGGGGCTAAAACCAGTAGCCAGGGGAGGTTTGGCACGGGCAGTTGGTGGTGGCGGAAAGTTTGAGATTATTTATGGCTACCTCAACTCCATTGAGATTGGTGACGTCAGGGTCGAAAACGTTCCTGTCTACATAAGGAAGTTCTTTGACACAAACGTTCCGGTCGATGGTTATTTAGGATTGTCGGTTGTATCTAAGTTCCTGGCCTCAATTGATTATGGCACGAGGCGACTATCACTCTTGCGACAGAACCAATCGGACGTCATTGAATCGTGGACGACGGTGCGTCGAGGTGAAAGTGCACAGGCATTGTTCCCGGTTGGGCCGAACGACCCGTCGATCGAAGTGCCACTACGAACGACATCGAGTGGGTTTTTGAGTGGGGAAGTAGGCCTCGATGGTTTCAATAAGACTGTCAACTTCATTATCGATACAGCTGCGACTATCACCGTAATCTCTGAAAAGTTATCGCAGGAAGAACAGTTGCTCGATCTGCTGCAGCCGTCAAAGATGAGGGTGTTTGGGGCTGCTGGTGTCACTGAGGATGTTAAGCTTCTGCAGCTTCCCAAGTTAAGTCTTGGACTTTCGAAGCTCGAGAAGATAAATGCGGCGGTTCTTGATTTGGAACCTGTGAATGAAACTGCCGGCTTCACCCAAAGTGGGATCTTGGGTGGGAACTTTCTCAGAAATTTTCATGTTTATTTTGACTTCGCACGCGGTTCTATTCGCCTGGTGCCGCTAGGACAGAAACCGAGAGTGGAGATGAGCAATCCGGAAGTCTTGTCAACGCCATGAAGCAAAATCTGTATCTCGAAACGTCTGTAATCGGAGCTTATTTGGACAACGGCGAACCCTTTCGTCGCGATCTCACGATCCGTTGGTGGGAACATGAGATGCCCGATTACCGCGCGGTGGTCTCGCCATTAGTCTCTGCGGAATTAGGACGATTGACTGAACCACACCGCACGTCGTATCTGAAATTGCTAACAGATCTGGAACAGGTTGATCTAACCGAAGAGGCCGCGATTCTTGCCGAGGGTTACATTTCGCGAGGCATATTTCACCGGAAGTACATCGCAGATGCGCTACATGTAGCAATAGCTTCGGTCCACAAGATCGACTATCTCGTGACTTGGAATTTTGGTCACCTGGCAAATGTACGCAGGCAAGCGCGGATTCGGTTATTTAACACAGCAGCGGGTTTTTATGTCCCGATGATCGTCACGCCGGAGTTTTTGGTTTCAGAGGCAACGGAACGAGGGAGTGATTGCAGATTGCAGATTGGCTTGAGGTACAAGTCCAAGGAGTAATAAAGATGGTATCTCCTCGAACAATCGCACGTCATGAAGAATGCGCCAATCTTCAATCTGCAATCTTCAATCTGAAATAACAATGTACCGCCGACCCAGATTCCTTGAGGTGCTGCATGCGATTCGTGAAGAAATGTCGCGTGAAGCGGACTATGATGTTGACCTGTTTGCTGAGATGGTGCGATCGGGCACCAAACCTTACCACGGTCCAGAGAGAGTAATTCGCGGGTTTAAGACTCGTGCACCGAAAGCAGAAAGCAATAACGGACGGTCGCCGAAACGTAGACAGAGAAAGCGCGCCGCGCAATAATGGTGCAAACGAATTACGAGATTCCGGAACTTCGAAATGCGAAATCTAAGTAGACAGGTGTTTGAGTTGTTCTAGTTCGCTGATTGGCATTGATAGAAATCGCTGCGGCATCATGAATCCTACGTTCGAAACAATCGGCTTAGAAGTCTCCAGTGAAAAGGCATTCAACTACCTGGCTGAACGTGCCGGCGATCAGGGCGAACCGACGCAACTGAACCGGCGTGGCGCGGTGTTGCACGGGCGCTGCTGGAAACTTGGAGAAGGATTAGAGGTTTGGACTGTCCTGTATGAGTCGGGTAGCGGTGACGTATTTTACGCTGATTGTCGGCCGGGATTCCGCGCTCGTTACATTCAGACGATTACACCGTGGGCATTAACTGAGTACGATGAAGAGGGCGAAGCGGTAATTCACGGTTATCGTGAAGGTACCGACTGTGAAGTGCTCTTCGAATTACAAAACCTTACGGAGGTTGGCCCCGCAAGTTTTCGCGCTCAGGAGTTGCATATCGGTCTTTGTGGTCTCGCTTATCGCGCTCGCGTACGTCGGACAAAAACAAAGACCCGTTGGACTCCACTTGAGAAGGCAGCTCCGGCACGTGCTGCGCACGAAAACGACTGGAGTTTGTCAGGGCGCGTCATAGCATTCAAGCCTTTGAGAAATCCGCTTACCGGAGGCGAATTATTCTGGATTCATCTTGACCTGGATCGCATCAAACTCGAGGTGCTCGTTAACCAACGAGCTTTGCGAGGCGATAAGTTGAGAATTGGCGCAACTGTCGATGCGGAAGTTTGGCTCCAGGGACACGTTATCGACGAACATGCGCTTCGTTCGCGTTATGAAGGCGTCGATTGCGCATACTCGCTAGGAAGCTTCTGGTCGGGACTTAAAAAGAGAAACTAGCCAGCCGGGACGAAGCTCTCCTGGTTAAATGAACCGGTTGTTTCTTGCCAAACTTAATGAAACGCGCTCTGGCTGCTGCTCTCCTCGCCCTCACCGTTATTCTCGCCGCATATTTCCTTAATCACTATTGGACTCATCGTTTCGACGCGCTGATAGCGCAACAGGCAGCGATCTATCGTCTGGATCCGGATCTTGTTTGGAGCGTCATTTACGAGGAAACCTATTTCAGTCCATGGAAAGTTGGGAAAGACGGAGAAATCGGGTTGATGCAGGTAACACCGGCGGTGGGTCGGGAATGGGCTACTGAAACAGGGATGCATGAGTTTGAGCGACAGATGGCCACTGACGCAAAGAGCTTCTTGCATGATCCCCAACACAACATTCAGATTGGCTGTTGGTACCTCGAAAAAATAGGTGAGCAGTTTCATGACGATCCAGATCCGGAGGCCCGCATGGTCGCTGGTTATAATGCAGGGCCCAGTCGGGCCGTCGAATGGAATAAGGTTGGACCGGATGAAAAGGCTCTGTCAAAAGCCCAGTTCATCGAACGGATAGATATTCCATCCACCCGAGCCTATGTCATATCGATCATGCAGCGCTACCAACAAATCAAGGGCACCAAAAGTCAGGGTGCAACTCTGCGAGACGCATCTATTCCAATTAATCGCTGAAGCTAACGGCGAGGAAAAACCTTGACCTTTCTACATTGGCCACCAGTCTTGATTGCCGCGAAGCTGATCCTGGCGATGATTTGCGGTGGAGCGATCGGTCTCGAAAGGGAATTGAGTCGCAAGCCTGCTGGCCTCCGCACCAACGTTTTGATCTGTTTCGGCGCTGCCCTTTATATGATCGTCTCACGTCACATAAGCGGGGGTGCAGCCTACACCGATCCGGCACGTCTGGCTGCACAGGTGGTTGCGGGTATCGGGTTCCTGGGCGCCGGAGTGATACTGCAGTCTCGAGGATCGATTACGGGTCTCACTACGGCAGCGACGATCTTCGTCGTCGGCGCCGTGGGGATTGCGATTGGAGAAGGGCTATTCCCGCTGGCACTATTCTCGACAGTTTTGGTCTTTCTCGTTTTAGTTGTTCTAAGAAGAGTAGAACGCACGGTACTCAAGCGAGCACGATTGTTTCACTACCACCTAACAACTAAGGATCCGGCCGAGTTTCTGGAGCAGCTTCTCGATTTGCTGGAGAAAGAACACTTGCGACTCGAGGATTTCGACGTGAAGGAAGTGGGAGATCAGCAACATGCGGTTAAGTTGAGCGTTGTTACTTCAATTGAGGGCAATCGTCGATTGTTGCGCAGCCTACATGACCTGGGCACTTCCTTACGAACCACCATTACTGACTGACGATGATCACGATTTACACCGCGAGTTGGCTTCTACAAAGCGCCTCCTCTCAAATAGAAAACGGTGCGCTTGCGATCGAAGGCGCAAACATCGTTGCAGTCGGTTCGCGACAATTCATCACGGAAAAGTTTCCGACAGCTAGCGTCCACGAGTTTCCTGAGTCTGCGATTATCCCCGGTTTAATCAACACCCACACGCACCTGGAACTCACAGTGATGCGCGGCTATCTCGAAAACGAAGAGGTTGATTTTTTTGCCTGGCTCAGAAAGCTGACGATAGCCAGGAAGGAGCTAATGACACCGGACGATATTCGTGTGTCGGCAACTTGGGGAGCATGCGAAGCGGTGCGGTCGGGGATAACCTGTGTCGGGGACGCGAGCGACTCAGCCGCAATGAGTATGCTCGCCCTCAAAGAAGTCGGTTTGCGGGGTATTGTTTTCCAGGAGTCATTTGGGCCAGAACCAAGTCTGGCATACCATCACTTTGAAGAACTCAAGACCAAAGTCGCTAATTTGCGAGAAGCTGCAAACGAAGTGGTAAGAGTTGGCGTGTCTCCGCACGCAGCATATACGGTCTGCAGTTCGCAGTTGGAGTTAATTGCAGAATTTTCCCAGGCTGAGAATCTCCCGCTAATGATGCACGCTGCAGAATCGGCGGCGGAAGATTCGCTAATTCGTGATGGCTGTGGAATCTTCGCCGATGGTCTCGCGAAACGAAACATTCACTGGTCGACACCTGGTGTGTCACCGATCCAGTACCTACGGAAGATCGGGGTTCTTGAGACGCGACCCTTGCTGGCCCATTGCATAAGAGTTGATGAAAAAGACATCGACACGCTGGCTGAAACGAAATCGAGAATTGCACACTGTCCAAAATCAAATGCCAAGTTTGGACATGGACGTGCTCCGTTTGCCCGCTTCCTTGCGGAGCGACTCGACGTTGGTTTGGGAAGTGATTCCGTGGCCAGCAACAATACTTGTGACATTCTCGAGGAGTCGAGATACGCTGCGCTAACTGCTCGAACTGATGCACGCGTGAGCGCAGAACAGGTTTTCTCGGTGGCGACAGTAGGTGGCGCCAGTTGTTTGGGACTTGGTGGAGCAACTGGTCAACTAGAAGCGGGCGCGCAGGCTGATTTCGCAGTTATATCTTTGAACGGAGTACATCAGGTGCCGATTTATGATCCTGTTGTGCCGGTAATTTTCTCCTCATCCGGCCGTGACGTTGTTATGACTGTAGTCGCTGGAAAAGAGGTGTTCCGCGACGGGCACGTTGTTAATGTTGATGAGGAGAGACTGCGAGCGAGGATGCGTGAAATTGCGGCGACGTTAGAACCAATGCAGTTCAAGTGACGAACGCCGGATTTAGGATATATGGAAAATGATTTGTCGGGACAGCAAAGATTCGCAAGACAGCAAAACCCAATGAACATCCTCGTCCTAAACTGCGGCTCCTCTTCAGTCAAGTTCCAAATCATCGCCACCGATTTGGAGATGATCACAAACAATGCCGATCAGCGCCTCGCCCGCGGCAGTATCGAGCGAATTGGTGGCGAGGCAATTGTGTCGTTGCAAGTCGACTCACGTGACAAGCAGTTGTCGACCGCGACACTGCGTGACACCCGCTCTGCAGTTGAATCAATTTTGCGCTGGGCCTGCTCTGATGAGGGGCCAGCGCAGATTAAGAGCGTCGCGGATATCCATGCTGTGGGTCATAGAGTTGTTCATGGTGGTGAACACTTCAAACAGTCGGTAAAGATCGATGAACAGGTGTTGCGAGCAATTGAAGACTGCATCGAACTCGCGCCGCTTCATAACCCGACAAACATCAGAGGCATTCAAGCGGCGCGCGACGTATTTGGGAGCGGACTACCACAAGTCGCTGTTTTCGATACCGCTTTCCACCAAACGTTACCGGAGCGCTCCTATCTCTACGCGATTCCTTATCAACTGTACCGTCGCTATCGCATTCGGCGTTATGGATTCCATGGTACCTCGCATCGCTACGTCGCTTATCGTTATCGTCAGTTAGAAAAGCTCACGCGCGAGCAAACTAATGTCATAACCATTCATCTTGGTAACGGCTGTTCCATCGCCGGCATCCGTGGCGGGAATTCTCAAGACACCTCCATGGGACTTACACCCCTCGAAGGGCTCGTAATGGGAACTCGTTCAGGCGACATCGATCCAGCAATCGTTGACTTCATTAGCGTGAAGGAAGGATTGTCCTCCCGCGAAGTCGAGACGTTGCTCAATAAACAGTCGGGGCTCCTTGGTATCTCAGGTTTGACGCACGATATGCGCGAGTTATTGGCTGAAGAAAATGAGAACAATGATCGTCGGGCACACCTCGCGATCGAAGTGTTTTGCTATCGAGTACGAAAGTACATTGGCGCATTCTTAGCTGCGACTGGCGGTGCAGACGCGGTGATTTTCACCGGCGGTATCGGCGAGAATTCACCTGCAGTCAGAAGTCGAATCTGTGCAGGACTCGAATGGATGGGAATAAAACTCAACGAGGTACAGAATGCACGCGCCGAGAACGGTTTCGAAGGAAAGATTAGTACCGATGACAGTCGTCTGGCAGCGTATGTGATTCCAACAGATGAAGAGTTATTGATCGCACGGGATACGGTGAGATGTGTGAAAGGGGTGACGCAGAGGTATTAAGCCTAATACGTTGTTTGGAACGACGGTTCTTAAACCGCAACGCGGTTTCGTAACAAAGCCCAGGGTTGGCGCGCTTCGCAGCTACCCTGGGGAGCGGTTACTCAGGATGGACAAACCCCAACGGGCTTGCGCCAGCTGTTATGGAGTTCAAAAAGCGGACGCAACCCGTTCCGGGTTGGGTCGTGATGGTTGGTTGATCCCGGCGTTGCGCCGAAGCGGCTGCAACCCGGGCTTTGGGACGTTGCCACGTTGGGGCAGAGAACCGATGCACTCTAAATTGACGCCGCTATCGCCTCATCAAAGATCTCCAAGGCCACATCGACATTTTCTTTCGTCAATATCAACGGTGGTGACCAGCGAATCGCATTGTTTCCGCAGCCGAGAATTATCAAGCCCCGTTCGAAGCACGCCACTTCAACCCGATCTCGCAATTCAGGCGCGGGTTTAAGTGAGTCTTTGTTTTCAACAAACTCGACTCCAATCATCAGTCCCATACCGCGAACATCTCCGATGCAGTCGTACTTCGTCTGCAGTTTCTGCAAGCCGGCTTTTAGATAACCACCAACCACGGCGCTGTTCTCCACAAGTCCACCTTCCAGTAGCTCAATCGTCTTCAACGCTGCTGCAATGCAGACTGGATTGCCACCAAAAGTCGAGGCATGCGCACCGGGCTTCCAGTTCATTAGATCAGCACGTGACACACAAGCTCCGATGGGCAACCCTGAACCGATACCTTTCGCAATGCAAACAATGTCAGCTTGCACATCATAGTGTTCACATGCGAACATTTTTCCAGTGCGTCCCATTCCGGATTGCACTTCATCAACAATCAAGAGGATGCCGTGTTCGTCGCAGATCCGTCTCAGGCCTTTCAAGAATCCCTGAGGGGCCGGAACGTAACCGCCTTCACCTTGCACTGCCTCAACAACAATTGCGGCGACTTCGTCTGGCGGAGTTGTGGTCTTGAATAGCCGCTCTTCTATCCAGTTCAGCGCTCCTTGGGCTGCTCCTCCATCTCCACAGTCTTCAGCATTGAACGGATTGCGAAACGCATTTGGATAGGGCACATGGACGACGTCAAGGGCCTGTCGTTTGAACCCTTTCCGCTGAGCCGCCTTGGAGGAAGTCAGTGAAAGGGAGCCGAGTGTGCGACCGTGGAAGCTGTTGAAGAACGCGATGAACTTCTCCCGCCCGGTCGCGTGCATTGCGAGTTTCAATGCAGTTTCTACTGCTTCAGTTCCGCTGTTGGCAAAGTGGGTTCTGGTTGGTGAGGGAACGGGAACCAGCGCATCCAGCTTCTCGGCAAGTTGTGGCATGTGCCGGTAATAATAGTCCGTTCCGCACATGTGGATGAGTTGTTCTGCCTGTTCCTGAATCGCTTTTACAATTTCAGGATGGCAATGACCGGTGGAACAGACAGCCACACCTGCATTGCAGTCAAGGAAAATGTTGCCATCGACATCTTCAACCCAGACGCCCCTGGCGCGTTCAGCGACGAGTTTGAACGAAGGACGCGGATAGGCCGGATTCACAAATTGTGCATCCGCCTCGATGATCTTCTTGCCATTCGGACCTGGTAAGTCCGTTTTGATTTCCGGACGACGTGGGGGTGCTAGTACGGTGCTCGCCATTGTCTACTCCTTGTCGAAAGGACTGAAAGAATCGGTGAAGCTATCGCGAAGCCGAACGAATTCGGCCAGGAATTAGCGATTAATTGAGACAGGAGGGCTAGTCGGCGAAGAGATTGGCGCGCGACTCAAGGGGACGGAAATGTAAAGGTTGGGGATTGAACATGACTGTTGGACGAGTAGGATTCTAGCATTCTCTTCATTGGGAAGGCCAACCCTGCGGGATCTCAGAGGTGATGTCCGATATGCTTTAGAGCCTCTTGCAAAAGTCACTAGCGGAATAAGCTGTTTGAGAAATAAGAAAGACACAGCGACGGATCTTTTGTCTGTAGAATGACGTTGCTTAACACGATCACGCAGACGGAAGGAAACATCACCATGTCTTTCTTGGCG